>JAHEBS010000102.1 GCA_024642145.1 Marivivens sp. | reverse complement strand
CCCCATAGCCGAAGGGCCCCGCTTTCGCAGGGCCCTTTCATGTTTCGCCTTAACCGATCTTGGTCAAAAGCTCATCGAGCGATTTCTTGGCGTCGCCGTAGAACATCCGCGTGTTCTCTTTGTAGAACAGCGGGTTCTCGATGCCCGAATAACCCGTGCCCTGACCGCGTTTGGACACGAAGACCTGTTTGGCTTTCCAGCATTCCAGCACCGGCATGCCGGCGATGGGGCTGTTGGGGTCCTCTTGGGCGGCGGGGTTCACGATGTCGTTCGAGCCGATCACGATGGCCACGTCCGTTTCGGGGAAGTCCTCGTTGATCTCATCCATTTCCAGAACGATGTCATAGGGAACCTTGGCCTCGGCCAGCAGCACGTTCATGTGCCCCGGCAGGCGGCCCGCCACCGGATGGATCGCGAAACGCACGGTCTTGCCTTTGGCGCGCAGGCGTCGGGTCAGTTCGGCCACCGACTGCTGTGCCTGCGCCACCGCCATGCCGTAGCCCGGAATGATGATGACCGAATCCGCGTCGTTCAGCGCCGCCGCGACCCCTTCGCTGTCGATGGCGATCATCTCGCCCTCGATCTCCATCGCGGGGCCCTTGGGTCCGCCAAAGCCGCCGAGGATCACCGCCAGAAACTTGCGGTTCATCGCGCGGCACATGATGTAGCTCAGGATCGCACCGGACGAACCGACCAGCGCACCCGTCACGATCAGAAGGTCGTTGCCCAGAAGAAAGCCCGTAGCCGCTGCGGCCCAGCCCGAATAGCTGTTGAGCATCGACACCACCACCGGCATATCCGCGCCGCCGATCGCCATGACCAGATGCGCGCCGATGACAAAGGCGATGATCAGCATCGCATAAAGCGTCCATGACCCTGCGTGGTTCATATACATCAGCATCAGCACCACCGAGGCCACCGCCATGGCGATGTTCAGGGCATGCCGCCCCGGCAGGATCAGCGCCTTGCCAGAGATACGCCCTGCCAGCTTGCCGTAGGCGATGATCGAACCGGTAAAGGTCACCGCCCCGATAAAGACGCCGAGGAAGATTTCCACCTCGTGGATGATCTTTTCAGCCCCTTCCAGCACCGCCGGATGGATGTCTGAATTGATGCCGATCAGCACGGCAGCCAGACCCACGAAGGAATGCAGCGCGGCCACAAGCTGCGGCATGCCGGTCATCTCGACCCGTTGCGCCACGACCACGCCGATCGCAGCCCCTACGGCCAGCGCGCCGATCAAGAAGGCGCTGAGGTTGACGTCAGGCCCGCCAATCGTGGCCACGACCGCGATGGCCATGCCAAAGATGCCATACCAGACGGCGCGTTTGGCGCTTTCCTGCCCCGAAAGGCCGCCCAGCGCGAGGATGAAGAGAACAGAGGCCGCGATATAGGCGGCGGTTTGAATTCCGAAGGACATCTGTCCGCCTCCTTACGACTTCTGGAACATTTGCAACATGCGACGGGTCACCATGAACCCGCCCACGATGTTGATCGAGGCGATCAAGACCGAAATCGCGGCAAGAATGCCGATGATCCAGTTTGTCGATCCGATCTGAAGCAGCGCACCGATGATGATGATGCCCGAGATCGCGTTCGTCACGGCCATCAGCGGCGTATGCAGCGAATGGCTGACATTCCAGATCACCTGGAAGCCGATAAACACCGACAGAACGAACACGATGAAGTGGCCCATAAAGGCCTCGGGCGCGTAGGCACCGACCAGCCCCATCAGGGCGCCACCGACGATCAGCAGCGTCACTTGGCTGCGGGTCTGCGCCTTGAATGCGGCGGTTTCGGCGGCGGCCCTTTCCTCGGGGGTCTGTTCCTTTGGCTTTTCTTGCTTGCGTGCGGCAATCGCCTGCACCTTGGGCGGCGGCGGTGGGAAGGTCACGGCCCCCGCATGTGCCACAGTCGCGCCGCGGATCACGTCATCGTCCATGTTGTGGTTGACGACGCCGTCCTTGGCGGGTGTGAGGTCCGTCAGCATGTGACGGATATTGGTCGAATAGAGCGTCGATGCCTGCGCGGCCATGCGGCTGGGGAAGTCGGTATAGCCGATGATGATGACACCATTGTCGGTGACGATGCGTTCGTCCGCCATGGTCAGCTTGCAGTTGCCACCCTTTTCGGCGGCAAGGTCGATGATGACCGAACCGGGCTTCATCGCCTTGACCATATCCTCGGTCCAAAGCTCGGGCGCCTCGCGGTTGGGGATCAACGCCGTCGTGATGACGATGTCGATATCGGGTGCCAGTTCACGGAACTTCTTGAGTTGGGCCTCGCGGAACTCTGGGCTCGAGGGCGCGGCATAGCCGCCTGTCGCGGCGCCGTCCTGCTGGGCCTCGGCAAAGTCGAGGTAGACGAACTCGGCCCCCATCGATTCGACCTGTTCGGCGACCTCGGGCCGCACGTCGAAGGCATAGGTGATCGCACCAAGCGAGGTCGAGGTGCCGATGGCGGCCAGACCTGCAACGCCGGCACCGACCACCAGAACCTTGGCGGGTGGCACCTTGCCTGCAGCCGTGACCTGACCGGTAAAGAAGCGGCCAAAGTTATTGCCAGCCTCGATCACCGCACGGTAGCCCGCGATATTGGCCATCGACGACAGCGCGTCCATCTTTTGTGCGCGGCTGATGCGCGGCACCATTTCCATGGCCACGACTGTCGTGCCCTGATCGGCAGCCTGCTGCATCAGATCGGCGTTTGCGCCAGGATTGAAGAATGAAATCAGCGTCTTGCCCTTGTCGAGCCGCTTTAGCTCGGCCGCCGAAGGGGCGCGGACCTTGACGACGATATCGGCGCCTTTCCACAGATCGCCCGCCTTGACCACGGCAACGCCCGCAGCCGCGTAATCGGCGTCGGCAAAGCCCGAGGCCGCACCCGCGCCGGTTTCGATCAGACATTCATGCCCGAGTTTTTGCAGTTCGCGGGCCGAGGCCGGTGTCATGGCGACCCGGTTCTCACCCTTGAACGTTTCCTTGGCTGCTCCGATTTTCAAAGCGTCCCCCTTTGGTCAATACCGCCCTCGCAAGGCTTAACGATCTTGGCGCGGGCTAATCAAGTTCCGCAATGCGGCGAAGTGACAGATTATTGCGCTGCACCGCAGCGTAGTTTCCGAAAATAACTATTACAACCAGCGCCGCGTCTTTTCACAGTAGCGGCCGAAATCGGCACGATAGCGACGGCGCAAGCGGTCTTCCTCGGTGAGGATGAAGTGCCGCTCGATCCACCAGACAAAGAGCGCCAGAACCGCAAGCGACAATGGACTGCCAAAGCGCAGAATCGCACCGCCCAGAACCAGCGCATCGCCCAGATAGATCGGATTGCGCGTCCGCTTGAAGATGCCAGAGGTCACCAGATGGCTCGCATCGCGGTGCGGCACCACCGTCGTGCGCCATTTGCGCATCTCGACAAAGGCCAAAACCATCAAGACAACGCCGCCGCCGATCAAGATACCGGCCATCAGATCGGTGAGCGGATGGTTGAATTGCAGCGGGTCACGCCGCGAGATCTGCCAGACTGCGGCAAGCGCCAAGGCCAGCCAGACGGGTGGAATATCTACTGACTTCAACTGCCCCTGCCCCCGAATTGCCAGCGGACCTTGCGATAGGGTTATGGAAAGGGCAAGTCTTGCCGCAAGAAGGAGACCGCCATGACCGATTTTTCCGCCACCAAGGCCCTGTTCCACATGCCCGAGGGGGTCATTTACCTCGATGGCAACTCACTGGGCCCGCTGCCCCTGTCCGCCTCAGAGCGCGTGGCGCGGACGGTCGAGGCCGAATGGGGCGAGATGCTGATTACCGGCTGGAACAAGGCCGGCTGGATGGCGCGCCCCACCGATCTGGGCGACCGGATCGGGCGGTTGATCGGCGCCGAGAAGGGCACGGTTGTTTTGGGCGATACGCTGTCGATCAAGGTCTATCAGGCCTTGGCGTCAGCCTTGGAACTGAACCCCGACCGCCGCGTGGTTCTGTCCGATAGCGGCAATTTCCCGTCTGATCTCTATATTGCCGAGGGTCTGCTCAAAAGCCTCGGTCGCGGCTACACGCTCAAGGTTGTGGCCCCCGAAGAAGTCGAGGCGGCCATCGACGAAACCATCGCCGTGACCATGATCACCGAGGTCGATTACCGCACGGGCCGCAAGCACGACATGGCGCGGCTTACCGCCAAGGCCCATGCCAAGGGCGCGGTCGCGGTCTGGGACCTCGCGCATTCGGCAGGTGCGGTCGAGGTCGACCTTGCCGGCGTCGGCGCGGATTTCGCGGTGGGTTGCACCTACAAATACCTCAACGGCGGCCCCGGCGCGCCAGCGTTTATCTACGTAGCCCCCCGCCATGCCGATTCCGCACGGCCCGCGCTATCGGGTTGGCTGGGCCATGATGCGCCCTTCGCCTTTGAGTTGAACTACCGCCCTCACCGCGGCATCGAACGTATGCGTGTCGGCACGCCGCCGGTCATCGCCATGGCGGCGCTCGAGGCGGCGCTGGATATCTGGGACATGACGACAATGGCCGATGTGCGGGCGCGTTCGCTGGAACTGACCGACCGTTTCATTGCCGGCGTCGAGGCCACCTGCCCCATGCTGAAACTGGTGACCCCGCGTGATCACCAAACTCGCGGCAGTCAGGTTTCGTTCGCATTTCCAGATGGTTACGCGGCAATGCAGGCCTTGATCGCACGCGGTGTGATCGGCGACTTCCGCGCGCCCGACATCATGCGCTTTGGGTTCACACCGCTTTATATTGGCCCGCAAGACGTCGATGCAGCCGTTGCGATCATTGCCGAGGTGATGAACCAGCGGCTTTGGGACCGGCCCGAGTTCAAGGCGCGATCACGCGTTACCTGACGTCAACCTTCGCCCCATAAAAACCTCAAATTAACCCGCATATTCCACCATCTCACCAAGATCCGGCCAAACGCGGCTTCTATGCCTTTGTGCATAGATAAACGAAGGCGGTCGATTTTGCCGCCAATGACGGCCGAACGGGTGGAACATGCAGGGCTATCTGGTCACATTAGGTGACAATATTCTCGGGTCCGGAGATACGATCTCTGGTCCTCTTTTGGGCTTCAACACCGCATCGACGCTTGGGTCGGGCAGTTGGACTTGGTCGGGCACCGCTACGGGCGGCGCCACGGTCATCAATTCGGTCAGCACGGGCACCTATTACCTTGGCACGGACGGCAGCGTTTATTTCGTGCCCTCCAGCCCCATCGGTTCGCTATCGGGCGCCACGGCAACCGCCACGCCCAGTTACAGCGACATAACCTATGGCACCACCGCAGGCGACACCATCAACGGCGACGGCGGATCGGACGTCATCTATGGCGGCACCTCATCCAACCCCACGACCAGCACAGGCGCCGATACGATCAAGGCGGGCGCAGGTGCGGACACGGTCTTTGGCGGCGATGGCAACGACACGATCAGCGGCGGTGGCGGCGCGGACAAGCTCTATGGCGGGTCCGGTAACGACACCATCTATGGCGACGAACAGACCCCGCTGAGTTCGAAGCACGAATTCCTGCACTGGACCAACCAAGGCAGGGACGGCGCGAACCTGACCAACGGGTTTACCCAAGACACCGGCACCATGCATGTGACGGTCAACTTTCACAACGATGGCAACAATACCGCCACCGAGGTGACGACCGATACCCAATACGTCGCTGCCGGCGAAACCTTTGCCACACGCAGCGGCCTGTTTCTGGCTGGTTCGGGCGGCAAGAACTCGACCACGACGATGCAGTTCGATGCCGAGGTCGGCAGCGGCATGGCCGACGCTGTCCAGAACCTGACCTTCCGCATCAATGACGTGGACACCGGCGGCTGGCAGGACATCATCACCGTCAAGGCTTATGACGAAAACGGCAATCCGCTGACGGTGACACTGACGCCAGCGGGGAACGATACGGTTTCGGGCAACAAAATCACGGCCGGTCCGGGCGGTGATACGCCAAATAGCGCCAATGGTTCGGTTCTGGTCACCGTCTCGGGACAGGTGCATTCGATCGAGATCGTTTACGACAACGGCGGCAATTCGACCCAGAACCTCTACATCACCGATGTCCATTACGACACCGTGGTTCCCGCTGATGGCGGCGACACGATCGACGGCGGCACCGGTGCCGATATTGTTCATGGCGGTGGCGGCGACGACCTGATTTTTGTGGCTCAGGGCGACACGGTCTATGGCGAGAGCGGCAACGACACTTTCGTGCTGCAGGATCTTGGCGAGGCGGGTTCCGCCACCATTACCATCGTCGGCGGTGAGACCGGCGAGAACGGGGTGGGCGATACGCTCAAGCTCAACGGGCTGGCCAAGCTCAGCGATGTCGTGATTACCGATCCCGTCTCGAAATCGGGTCACGTCAATCTTGCCGACGGATCGCGCGTCAATTTCTCGGAAATCGAAAATATCATCTGCTTTGTCGCAGGGGCAAAGATTGCCACACCCTATGGCGCGCGCGCGGTCGAAACGCTGGCGCCCGGCGATCTGGTTGTGACGCGCGACCACGGTCTGCAACCGCTTCGCTGGATCGGCCAGCGCACTGTCAGCGGCAGGGGCCGTTTTGCGCCCGTCCGCTTTGCCGCAGGTGCCTTGTCAGCCGGCAGCGAGGCGTTGACGGTTTCGCCCCAGCACCGTGTGCTGTTCACCGGCTACCGCAGCGAACTGCTGTTTGGTGAAAGCGAGGTGCTGGTCCCAGCCCTGCACTTGATCGACGGCGACCGGATCTGCCGGATGCCCAGCGCCGAGGTGACCTATTTCCACCTGCTATTTGACGAGCATGAGATCATCTTTGCCGAAGGTGCCGCCAGCGAGAGCTTTCACCCCGGCGAGCAAGGCCTGGACGCGTTGCATGACGCTAGCCGCGAGGAACTGTTCAGCATTTTTCCAGAACTGCGGGCGATGCCGCGCTCCTATGGTCGCGCAGCTCGCAGGTCGCTGCGCAAACACGAGGCAGGGCTGTTGCTGGCCTGATCAGGCCAGCCAGCGGCGGTAGTCGCTGACCAACAGGTGCTTGGGCGCGACATCTTCGTCCACCTCGGCAAAACGGCCGATGGGCTCGCGGAAGATATTATCCGTCTCGTCGTCGTTGACGGTGGAAACCTCACCGATCAGCACATCGCCGCCCTCGCCCCAAAAGGCGTGCCAGTCACCGGGCATCAGCGTGACACTTTCGCCCGGTGCAAGGCGCAGCTTGTCGCCAGGTCCGTAGGCGCGTTCAATCCCGTCGCAGCGCACCACCCCGCCACGGTCAGCGGCAAAACCGCCCCTGTCGTCAGAGCCGTAAAGTTCGACCACCAGCGTGGCACCGCCACGGTTGATGATATCCTCGGCCTTGATGACATGGGTATGCATCGGGCTCAGCTGGTCTTGCCGCGAAATCAACAGCTTTTCGGCATAACACATGCCGCCACCGCGCTGCAGATCAGCCAGCCGCCCGTTGCGCAGCGTGAACAGAAAGAGCCCCATCGCATCAAAGCGGCCCTGCCCGTAATCGGTAATATCCCACCCGCAGCGCGCCGCAATCACGGCCTGCGCGCGGGCCGCGTTGGCCTTGAATTCGTCCGGCGTCCAATAGGCGAAGGGCGGAAGAACAAAACCAAAGCTGCGGATCATGTCATCGGCGGCGGCCATGATCTCGTTGATGCGGGAACGCTTCATTGCGGGCTCCTAAATCGATTTCGCCGCATTAAATCGCGGCGGCGCCGAAAAGCAAGTCCGCGCCGCCGCCAGCCCTGCCTAATCGGTGGCTAGAGGATACCGTTTGCCCGTTGCAGTTCGCGCACATAGATCACGATCGCATCCACATCGGCCGTTGTCAGACCGCTCTGGGGCGGCATGTTCCCAAAGGGCCAATGATGCGCGGGCACGCCATTGGCGACCGCATTGTGAAACGCCGCGTCTCCGTGGTGGCCGCGAACATAGATCTGATGGACCAGCGGCGGGCCAGCGCCTTCGCGCCCTGCGGCATTATCGCCGTGGCAGCGCGCGCAGACATTGGCAAAACCCGTCGCGCCGATCTGGGCAAGGGGCGACAGTTCGGGCACGGTGACGCTGACGATCGCGTCCCCAACCGCAGGGGCCGCGGAGACGGCATCGACAGGCGCCGTTTGCGGTGCGGTCGGGCGCATCGCATAAATGCCGCCGGCCATGGCGGCCAGCACGATTATGGCGAGCAAGGCTTTGGTATTCATTGATTCTCCATCACTTTCGGGACCCTTCTAGGGGCTCCAGCAGATGGAAGGTCAAGCGGCGCGTTTGGCCTGCCAAACCCTAGCCGCCGCGCCAAAGGCCTCGAACAATGGCCGCGACACCGGATCGGCATCGGCGTGGTATTCGGGGTGCCATTGCACTGACAGGGTAAAGCCCGGCGCGTCACGGACATAGAGCGCCTCGGGGGTGGTGTCAGGCGCGGTGCCGTCAATGACAATCCGCGCGCCCGCAACTTTGATCCCCTGCCCGTGCAAGGTGTTGGTCATCACCTCACGCGCGCCCAAGAGCCGATGAAACACCCCGCCTTCGGTAAAGGTCACCTTGTGACGCAGGGCGAATTTTTCATCCACGGTCCCTTCCGGCGGCATACGGTGATTGTCGCGCCCGGGCAGATCGCGGATCTCGGGCCAGAGCGAGCCGCCCAGCGCCACATTGACCTCCTGAAACCCGCGGCAAACGCCAAAGAACGGCTGGCCACGTTCCACGCAGGCGCGGATCAAGGGCAGGGTCACCGCGTCGCGGTTGCGGTCGAACGCCCCATGGGCGGGCGTTTCCGGCTCGCCATATTCAGACGGATGCACATTCGGCCTGCCCCCTGTCAGCAAGAACCCGTCACAGGCCTCTAACAGTTCGGGCACGCTGACCACGGCGGGGTCCGAGGGAATGATCAGCGGCAGGCAGCCAGCAACCTGCGCCACCGCACAGGCGTTCATGGTGCCGCCAATATGGACGGGGTAATCGTCGCCGATCAGCGTGTGGTTGCCGATAATACCGATCGTTGGGCGGGTCATGACTGCTCCTTGTTAAGGCGGATCATACCCGAGCCTGCGCCAAGGAAAAGGGGCGCGGCGATTACGCCTGCGCCCCTTTCGGCTTATCCTTGTTGACGCGCGGCCTTCAGTTCCAGCCGGCGGGCGTGCAAGATCGGCTCGGTATAGCCCGAAGGCTGCACGCGGCCCTTGAATACCAGATCGCAGGCCGCCTTGAAGGCAATGCCCTGATAGTCGAGCGACATGGGCACGTAATGGGGATCGGCCTCGTTCTGGCGGTCCACCACCGCCGCCATGCGTTTCATCACCGCCATGACGTTCTCGGCCGAAACGATATTGTGATGCAGCCAGTTTGCGATGTGCTGGGCCGAGATGCGGCAGGTAGCGCGGTCTTCCATCAGGCCAACATCATTGATGTCCGGCACCTTGGAACAGCCCACGCCCTGATCGATCCAGCGCACCACATAGCCAAGAATGCCCTGCGCGTTGTTCTCGATCTCGCGGATCACCTGATCCGAGGTCCATTTGCGGTAGGTGGCCATGGGGATATCGAGGATCGCATCCACATAGGCGCGCCGCCCGCCCTTTTTCAGCGCCGCTTGCACCTTGAACACGTCGATCTTGTGGTAATGCAGCGCGTGCAGCGTGGCGGCGGTGGGCGAAGGCACCCAAGCGGTATTCGCGCCCGCCTTGGGGTGTTCGACCTTTTGTTCCAGCATCGCGGCCATACGGTCCGGAATGGCCCACATGCCTTTGCCAATCTGCGCCTTGCCGGACAGCCCGCATTCCAGACCGATATCGACGTTCTGGTTTTCGTAGGCGGTGATCCAGCCCTTGCGCTTGATGAAATCCTTGCGGCTGAAGGGGCCAGCCTCCATCGAGGTGTGGATTTCGTCGCCGGTGCGGTCGAGGAATCCGGTATTGATAAAGGCCACGCGGTGACGCGCGGCGCGGATGCAAGCCTTGAGATTGACGCTGGTGCGGCGCTCTTCGTCCATGATGCCGATCTTGACGGTGTGCTGCGGCAGACCCAGCACCGCCTCGACGCGGGTGAAAATCTCGTCGGCAAAGGCCACTTCTTCGGGGCCGTGCATCTTGGGTTTGACGACGTAGATCGATCCTTTGACCGAATTGCGCGGGCCTTGCTGGCGGGCCAGATCGTGCATCCCGATCATCACGGTGACCATCGCATCCATCAGCCCTTCGAACACCTCGTCGCCATTGGCATCTAGGATCGCAGGGTTTTGCATCAGA
>JAHEBS010000101.1 GCA_024642145.1 Marivivens sp. | reverse complement strand
ACTACGATCTCTGCTCGGGCGGCCTTGGCTTTAGCCTCGGGTATGATTTCCTCCAGTCCGGCGTTCAGGTCGGTGTGGGCACTTTGTCGAACGGGTTCACCTTCTGCCCGCCGCCGCCCCCCTGATTGGCGCGCCTTGCAAAAACAACAGCCGGCCCCCTTGGGCCGGCTTTTTCATTAGCGGCCATGGCCCGCCGTATCTGGTCTCGGTCCTATCCGGGGAATGACAGGCCGGCCACCGGTCCCGCCCCCTGCCTTGCAGCCATTGACAGGCGCGGCTTTGGGCTTTCAGATCAAACGCATGAGACTGGAATGATGTGGGAGGATCAAATGTCCAAAATCAAAGCAATCGTAACCGCGGCGACGCTCGCTGTCGCAGCGCCGTCAGCCTCGTTCGCCACGATCCCGGTCGAGCCCGGCGTTTTTGGCGGGCTTGTCTGGACCTTTGGCGGTGGGGCCGGCGTGTCGATCAAGGCCTATGCAAGCAACAGACCGGGTGCCGCGAACGTGGCCGCCGGCGTGACCTACTACTTTGACGGTAGCTGGGGGGCGGATATCGGCATCGTCTATTATGACAGCTGCATGGGCAGTGGTCTGGGCTTCAGCCTTGGCTATGACTTTCTGCAATCGGGCATTCAGGCGGGCGTCGGCGCGCTTTCCAACCCTTGGCAGTGCTTCTGAGCCGTGCAGAACTGCAACAATCGGGCCGGCGCAAAAGAATCGCGCCGGCCCTTTTTTATGCCTAGCGCCAATTGATCCGTCGCCTGAACGCTTGGGGCTAAGATATCGTCCTGAAACTCTTTCGCGCGATGGCCGCTGCGCCGGTCTTATCCACAGCGGCGCCCGCCTTATCCACAGAGCCGTGGCGGCGAGTCGGGTTCAAAACTTCGTCAATCAAAAAATCCTACATTTCGTCTAAAAATGACGTTGACCCCCTATAGGTAGATGGGTCAACTTGTGCGTGCCGGTCAAACAGGTACTAAATCTTGTGTAGTGCCGGCACGGGGACAAAGGTTTCACCCGCAAAGTCATTGCCGAAATGAACCGCTTTGGCGGACCGGATGACTGTTGCCGTGCGAGGCCGGAACCCGAAGTCAGTGGATCAGGGCCATAGGGTCCGCAAATTTGCGCCGCGGCAGACGGCGAACAAGGGGGCGACGTTTCAAAATGAAGATCGAACGCAATTTCACGCGCGCAGGTGCCGATGCCTATGCGGCTATCCCCTTCCGCACCACCACCTCGGAAATCCGCAATCCTGACGGCAAAGTGGTTTTCAAACTCGACGCCTGCGAAGTGCCCGAAACATGGAGCCAGGTCGCCTCGGACGTGATCGCGCAGAAGTATTTCCGCAAGGCGGGCGTCCCGTCGGCAGTCACCAAGGTCAAGGAAAAGGGCGTGCCCGAGTTCCTCTGGCGCGCCGTTCCGGCGGACGGGGCCACCTTTGGCGGCGAAACCTCGGCCAAGCAGGTCTTTGACCGTCTGGCGGGGGCTTGGGCCTATTGGGGCTGGAAGGGCGGCTATTTCACCGCCGAGGCCGATGCCCGCGCCTATTACGACGAGATGCGCTACATGCTGGCCGCGCAGTTTGCCGCGCCCAACAGCCCGCAGTGGTTCAACACCGGTCTGCATTGGGCCTATGGCATCGACGGCCCCGCGCAGGGTCACCACTATGTGGATTACAAGACCGGCAAGCTGGTCAAATCCGAAAGCGCCTATGAACACCCCCAGCCGCATGCCTGCTTTATCCAGTCGGTCTCGGACGATCTGGTGAACGAGGGCGGCATCATGGACCTCTGGGTCCGCGAGGCGCGTCTGTTCAAATACGGCTCGGGCACTGGCACCAACTTCTCGTCCTTGCGTGCCGAGGGCGAAAAGCTCTCGGGTGGCGGCAAGTCGTCGGGTCTGATGGGCTTCCTCAAAATCGGTGACCGCGCGGCTGGCGCCATCAAGTCCGGCGGCACCACGCGCCGCGCCGCCAAGATGGTGATCGTCGATGCCGACCACCCCGATATCGAGGAATTCATCAACTGGAAGGTGCTTGAGGAACAAAAGGTCGCCTCGATCGTCGCCGGTTCCAAGATGCACGAGCAAAAGCTGAACGGCATCTTTGCCGCGCTGAACACGTGGGACGGGCTTGAGGCTGATGCCTATGACCCCGCCAAGAACGATGCCCTGAAAACCGCGATCCGCGAGGCCAAGAAGGTTGCGATCCCCGAGACCTATATCAAGCGCGTGCTGGACTATGCGCGTCAGGGTCATACGTCGATCGAATTCCCGACCTATGACACCGACTGGGACAGCGATGCCTATGCATCTGTGTCGGGTCAGAACTCGAACAACTCGATCCGCGTGACCGATGCCTTCTTCGAGGCAGTCAAGGCCGATGGCGAATGGAAGCTGATCAACCGCAAGGACGGCAAGGTCGCCAAGACCATTCGCGCCCGTGACCTCTGGGATACCGTTGGCCACGCCGCATGGGCCTGCGCCGATCCGGGCATCCAGTATCACGATACCGTCAACGCATGGCACACCTGCCCCGAAGACGGCGCGATCCGTGGTTCGAACCCCTGTTCGGAATACATGTTCCTTGACGACACGGCCTGTAACCTTGCGTCGATGAACCTGCTCAACTTCTACGAAAACGGGCAGTTTCAGGTCGAAGCCTATATCCACGCCACCCGTCTGTGGACGCTGACGCTGGAAATCTCGGTGATGATGGCGCAGTTCCCGTCCAAGGAAATCGCGCAACTCAGCTACGACTTCCGCACCTTGGGTCTGGGCTACGCCAATATCGGCGGCCTTTTGATGAACATGGGTCTGGGCTACGACTCGGACGAAGGCCGTGCGCTCTGCGGCGCCTTGACCGCCATCATGACCGGCGTGGCCTATGCCACCTCGGCCGAGATCGCGAGCGAGCTTGGTCCTTTCTCGGGTTACGAGCGCAACAAGGCCCATATGCTGCGTGTCATGCGCAACCACCGCAACGCGGCCTATGGCAAAACCTCGGGCTACGAGGCGCTGCCGATCAAGCCGGTCGCGCTTGACCAGACCAACTGCCCCGATCCGCGTCTTGTCGCGATCGCCAAGTCCAGCTGGGACGAGGCGCTGGCCCTTGGTGAAAAGCACGGCTACCGCAATGCGCAGACCAGCGTGATCGCCCCCACCGGCACCATCGGTCTGGTGATGGACTGCGATACCACCGGCATCGAGCCCGACTTTGCTCTGGTCAAGTTCAAGAAGCTCGCCGGTGGCGGCTACTTCAAGATCATCAACCAGTCGGTGCCCGCCGCCCTTGAAAAGCTGGGCTATGGCTCGGCCCAGATCGAAGAGATCATTGCCTACGCCGTGGGCCATGGCTCGCTCGGTCAGGCTCCGGGGATCAACCACACCGCGCTTTTGGGTCACGGCTTTGGCCAGCGCGAGATCGAAAAGGTCGAGGGCGCGCTGAAAACCGCTTTCGACATCCGGTTCGTGTTCAACCAGTGGACGCTGGGCGAAGAGTTCTGCCTGAAAACGCTGGGCATTCCGGCCGAAAAGCTGAACGACCCGACGTTCAACCTCTTGTCGCACCTTGGTTTCTCGAAAAAGGAAATCGACGCCGCCAATGACCACGTCTGCGGCACCATGACGCTGGAAGGCGCGCCGTTCCTCAAGGACGAGCATCTCAACGTCTTTGACTGCGCCAATGCCTGCGGCAAGAAGGGCAAGCGGTTCCTGTCGGTCGAAAGCCACATCACCATGATGGCCGCCGCCCAGAGCTTTATCTCGGGCGCGATCTCCAAGACCATCAACATGCCCAACGATGCCACCATCGCCGATTGCCTTGGCGCCTACGAACTGTCGTGGTCACTGGGGCTCAAGGCCAACGCGCTCTACCGCGACGGTTCCAAACTCAGCCAGCCCCTTGCTTCGGCGCTGGTCGAGGATGACGACGAGGCGGCCGAAGTGCTGGCCACGGGTTCGATCCAGGAAAAGGCCACGGTTCTGGCTGAAAAGATCGTGGAAAAGATCATCGTCAAAGAGATCATCCGCAGCCACCGCGAAAAGTTGCCCGAACGCCGCAAGGGCTATACCCAAAAGGCTATCGTCGGCGGTCACAAGGTCTATCTGCGGACCGGCGAATACAAGGACGGGTCGCTGGGCGAAATCTTCATCGACATGCACAAGGAAGGCGCTGGCTTCCGCGCGATGATGAACAACTTTGCCATCGCGGTCTCGGTCGGCCTGCAATACGGCGTGCCGCTGGAAGAGTTCGTTGACGCCTTTACCTTCACCAAGTTCGAACCCGCCGGCATGGTTCAGGGCAACGACTCGATCAAGTCGGCGACCTCGATCCTCGACTATATCTTCCGCGAACTGGCGGTCAGCTACCTCGACCGCACCGATCTGGCCCATGTCAAACCTTCGGGCGCGTCCTTTGACGATCTGGGTCGTGGCGAGGATGAGGGCAAGTCGAACGTCCAGCAGCCTTCGGACTCGGCGGCCACCAAGTCGCTGGAAGTGCTCAAGCAGATCTCGTCCACGGGCTATCTGCGCAAGCGCCTGCCGCAAGAGTTGATGGTGTTCCAGAACGTGACGGCCATGCCAAACGGCGTCGATCCGGTCGCGGCCCTGCAAACGCTGGTGCCGGCCACCGCGCCCGCGCCCACGCTGGCATCCACGACCTCGGTCGCTTCGGTCGCGGTCGGTCTGACCGCGCGCGACAAGGCCAAGATGCAGGGCTACGAAGGCGAGGCCTGCGGCGATTGCGGCAACTACACGCTGGTGCGTAACGGCACCTGCATGAAGTGCAACACCTGCGGTGCGACCAGCGGTTGCAGCTAACAGTTCCGGGGCGGGTGCGCTCGCCCCCGACGACGTTCAGGCCGCAGGCAGAAACCGGGCGGTCAATCGAATGAGCCTGAACGGCGAGACTCTAGGAGGGCCAACTGGCCCTCCTTTTTTCATGGATTGTTGGGACCATCCGAAGGGTCGGGGGGCGTCAGTGATTGCAGGTGGAACGCGGCCATCATCCGATGCACGATCGGATACAGCACCAGCGCGGCGAGGGCTGGATAAACTGCGCCGCCTATCAGGGCGAAAACACTGGCAAATAATTTGGCCGCGTCATCGGGCATCGGATCAACCGGCCCCATCCCCGTCAGGATCATCGAGGCGTTCAGAAACGCGTCGATCCAGTTCAGCCGGGCGAATTCGTGATAGCCGAAGGTGCCGACAGCCAGACAAATGGCCAGAATGCACAGGGCCAGCACGGTGAAACGGGCAAGCCTGCTGGCAAAATCACGGCTGTGGTAAAAATGTATCCTCATGCGGTTGATGTGCGCCCATGTCAGGCGCGGGGCAAGCACCGGCGCTGCAAGATCACGATTTCTTGCGCTGGCATCATGACCGGGCCTTCTCTTGATCTCTGCGGGATGACATCTTGGGCCAAATCTTGAGGGAGGTTTCGCAATGGCAGGTGTGGCAGGGCGCGTGGCGCTGATAACGGGTGCAGGTTCGGCTGAGGGCATAGGTTTTGCCATCGCGCGCGCCTTGCGCGACGCAGGCGCACGGGTCGCCATCACCGCCACGACGGCGCGAATCCATGATCGCGCCGCCGAACTGGGCGTGCATGCCCATATCGCTGACCTCACCAGACCCGATGATGTCGCGGCCCTTGTCGCTTCGGTCGAAACCGCGCTCGGCCCTGTCGAGATTCTCGTCAACAACGCCGGAATGGTGCAGACAGGCGAGCCGATGATCGAGGCCGATGCCGCCGATATGGGCGACGCGGAGTGGTATCGGGTGATGGAACTGAACCTGATGACCGCCGTGCGAACCACCCGCGCCTGTCTGCCCGCGATGCGCAAGGCGGGGCGAGGCCGCGTGGTGATGATGTCCTCGGTCACCGGACCGATGACCGCAATCGCGGGGCAGGCGGCCTATGGCGCGGGCAAATCCGCGATGATGGGTCTGGTTCGCGGGCTTGCGCTGGAAGAAGGCCCGCGCGGCATCACTGTCAATGGCGTGGGTCCGGGCTGGATCGCCACGGCGTCATCGCTGCCCGAAGAAATCATCGCAGGCAACCACACCCCTATCGGACGTCCCGGCACCCCCGCCGAGGTCGCGCACGCGGTCTTGATGCTTGCCGCCGACGAAGCCGGCTACATGACCGGCCAACTGGTGGTGGTGGACGGCGGCAACACCATTCAGGACATCAAGGTCGCGCTCTAAGTATCGGAATTCAAGGGTATATCAAACTCCGGCGCCGCAAGTTCGAACCCTTCGAACCGGAACCCGGGCGATACCGTGCAACTGACCAGCGTCCATGCGCCGGTGCTACGCGCAGCCTGCCAATGATGCGCGGGGACAATCATCTGCGGACGCGCACCGGTGGCCAGATCAGGCCCCAGCACATGCTCGGTCGCGGGTCCGCCCGCATCCGCCGCCATGCTCAGGATCAGCGGCGCACCCGCGTGGAACAGCCAGATCTCGGTTGCGTCCACACGGTGCCAATGGCTGCGTTCGCCCGCGGCCAGCAGGAAATAGATCGCCGTCCCCTGCGGGCGACCCGCGTTTTCGGCAACCCACGTCTGGCGGTAATGACCACCCTCGGGGTGCGGGCCAAGCTGCAAAAGCGCGATGATTTCCGCCGCTGTCATCACTGCACCTCTCCGAGGCCCCGAAATATCCTCGGGGGGTGAATGCCGAAGGCAGAGGGGGGCAGACAGCCCCCCTTCTTGGCTTACTTCAGGATCGAGCGACCCGCGTATTCGGCCGTGGCGCCCAGCATTTCCTCGATGCGGATCAGCTGGTTGTATTTGGCCAGACGGTCCGAGCGCGACAGTGAGCCCGTCTTGATCTGCCCGCAGTTCGTGGCCACTGCCAGATCGGCGATGGTGGCGTCTTCGGTTTCGCCCGAACGGTGCGACATGACGTTGGTGTAACGCGCACGGTGGGCCATCTCGACGGCGCGCAGCGTTTCGGTCAGCGTGCCGATCTGGTTCACCTTGACCAGCATCGCGTTGGCCACACCCTTCTGGATGCCTTCGGCCAGTCGGGCGGGGTTGGTGACGAAAAGGTCGTCGCCCACCAACTGGATCTTGTCTCCAAGCTTGTCGGTCAGCAGTTTCCAGCCCGCCCAGTCATCTTCGGACATGCCGTCCTCGATCGAGATGATCGGGTAATCGGCGACCAGACCCGCCAGATAGTCCACGTTTTCGGCCGAGCTCAGCGAGAGGCCTTCGCCCTTCATCTCGTATTTGCCGTTCTTGAAATATTCGGTCGCGGCGCAATCGAGCGCAAGATAGATGTCCTCGCCGGGGCGATAGCCAGCCTTTTCGATGGATTTCAGAATGAAATCAAGCGCGTCGCGGGCCGAGTTCAGGTTCGGGGCAAAGCCGCCCTCGTCGCCGATGCCGGTGTTGTGGCCGGCGTCATGCAGCTCTTTCTTCAGCGTGTGGAACACTTCCGAACCCATGCGGATCGCCTCGCCGATGTTTTCGGCGGCCACCGGCATAATCATGAATTCCTGAATGTCGATCGGGTTGTCGGCATGTTCGCCGCCGTTGATGATGTTCATCATCGGCACGGGCAGGACGCGGGCCGAGGTGCCGCCCACATAGCGGTAAAGCGGCTGGGTGGTGAAATCGGCGGCGGCCTTGGCCACCGCAAGCGACACGCCGAGGATCGCGTTCGCGCCGAGGCGGGCCTTGTTGGCGGTCCCATCCAGTTCGATCATCAACTGGTCGATCTCGACCTGCTCGGTCGCGTCCATGCCGATGATCTCGTCAGCGATTTCACCGTTGACCGCGTCAACCGCCTGCAAAACGCCCTTGCCTTTGTAGCGGGCCTTGTCGCCGTCGCGCTTTTCCACGGCCTCATAGGCGCCGGTCGAGGCGCCCGAGGGCACAGCCGCGCGGCCCATGGTGCCGTCTTCAAGGATTACGTCCACTTCGACGGTGGGGTTGCCACGGCTGTCGAGAATTTCGCGGGCATGGATGTCGATGATGGTGCTCATGTCAAAGTCCTTTGATACGGGCTTGGAAGAAAGGGTTCGCGGGGTTCATAGCTCTGGCGAGGGCGCAAGGGAAGCGCGCTTGAACCGCGCCTCGCGGGCAAGCGTGTAAAGGCCGGTGGCGGCGATCAGCGCGGCACCCGCCAAGGCAATGGCATCTGGGCGTTCGTCAAAGACGATCACACCGATCAGCATGGCGAAAACGATCCGGCTGTAGCGAAACGGGGTCACGGCAGCGGCATCGCCGGTGCGGGTGGCGAAGATCAGGGCCAGATAGCCGACCAATCCGGTTGCCAGCATGGCGACAAACAGCCACGCCCCCGACGCGCTGGGCATCACAAGCGGCTCGCCCGTCGCCAAGAGCAGCATCACGCCTGCAGGAATGACCGCAAAAAAGCCCCAAGCGGCCAGCGGCAGGGTCGGCAGGCTGGGCGGCAGGGCGCGGGTGGCCAGATCGCGGACCGATAGGCCTATCGCCCCCAGCACAGCGAAAAGCGAGGCCGGCACAAAGCCCGCCCCAAAGGGGTTGATGGTCATCATGACCCCGATCATGCCGATGATGATCGCGGTCCAACGCCGCCAGCCGACCGTCTCGCCAAGGATCGTCGCCGCGCCGATCGTGATGATGAGCGGCATGGATTGCGCCACGGCCGAGGCGATGGAGAGCGGCGAATAGACCACGGCCGAGATGTAGAACATCGTGCCAAAGGTTTCACCGATGTTGCGGTAGATGAAGGGCTTTGACCAAAGCCGCCGATCAAAGGCCGACTGGCCGCGTAATTCTGCCGCAACGCCGAAAATCACGCTGCAGGTCAGCGCGAACAGGATCATCACCTCGCCCAGCGGAATGTCACGCGTCACGAACTTGATGAACATGTCTTCGACGGCAAAGAAGGCCATCGAGACGATCATGATCAGACCAGCGCGGAGATTCAGCATGGGCGCTCCTTTGTTGGCCTTCCTTTAAGTGCAAGCAGGGGCAAGGGCCAGCGCCAAAGGCGTCAAAGCCAGCGTCGGACCCGCAAGATCGCGAACAGCACCAAGCCAAGCACAACCAGCGCCAGCGAAAACAGCCAGAACGCCGCCTGCGAGCCCGCGCCTGGAATGCCGCCAAGGTTCACGCCGAAAAGCCCCGCCAGAAAGCTCATCGGCAGAAAGATCGAGGCGATGACCGACAGCACGTAACCGTTGCGGCCCAGCCGTGTCGCTTGGGTCAGATCCAGATGATCCGAGAGCGCTGTCAGACGTTCACGCACCTCGGCCAATTCCTCGACCGACCTCGTGGCGCTGTTGGCGATATTCTGGAACTGCTGACGCAGATCGTCGGAAATCAGCGGGCTGTTGATGCCCGCAAGCCGGATCAGCGCGTCGGTCATGGGGCCGACATGGCGGCGCAGTTTGATCACGCGGCGGCGCTTTTCGGGCAGGCCTTCGACGGCCTCGCCGCCGTCGTCATAGACCGAGGTTTCCAGCGCATCCACGTCTTCTTCCAATTCCATCGACACGTCTTCGATCCGGCCCACAAGGCGGTCGCAAAGGACCGCAAGAAACTGCGCGCTGCCCGCGATCAATTCACCGGCGTCCAGCGCCGCCATCGTGTCTTGCACCGCAAAGACGCGCCGACGGCGCACGGTCACAACCAGATCCTGCGTGACCCAGACCCGTAGGGCCACCATGTCCTCGACACGCGCACCTTCGTTGAGGTTGATCCCGCGCAGCGCCAGAACCAGCCCGTGGGATTGATGGTCCACATCAACCCGTGGCCGTGTTTCGGTCATCGACAGGGCGCGCGCGGCAATGGCGGGCAGATTGCGCGCCGCCCAGTCGGCAAAGCCGCTGCTGTTGAGGTCAAAATGCAGCCAGCGCCACGAGGCACCGTCAGCAGGTCGGGGATGGGTGTCGGCGGCAGGGCGCGCGCGACCTTGGGCATCAAAATCATAGGCCGCAACCGCGCTTATGCTGGGGTTCAATGCGGGGTTGGCATCAGAGGACAAGCCTGCCCTCCATGGTGCGAACGGCGGCACCGCTGATCGAGACGCCCTTGGGGCCGGTTGCGGCGGTAATATGCGACGGGCGCCCCATATCCTCGCCCTGCCGGATATCAAGGTTGACCTGATGTCCCTCGATCTGGGCCAGATAGGCGGCAAGGGTCGCCGCGGCACTGCCTGTGGCGGGGTCCTCGGGGATATTGTCCATCGGCGCGAACATGCGCGCATCGACCCGCGTCCCCGAGCGGCAATAGCAGAAAATCGCAAAGTCCATGCCGGCGGGATACAGCATCGCCCCG
>JAHEBS010000100.1 GCA_024642145.1 Marivivens sp. | reverse complement strand
GACACAGCTTATGCCCGAGCAACGCTTTGATGCGGTGGTCATGAACCCGCCCTTCCACCGTGGCCGTGCCGCTGATCCGGCCTTGGGTCGTGCCTTTATTACGGCTGCACGCCGGATGCTCAGACCCTCGGGCCAACTCTGGATGGTTGCCAACCGCCAACTGCCCTATGAGACGGCGTTGGATGAGGCCTTCAAGAATGTCGAGCCGCTGGGCGGCGATGCAAGGTTCAAGCTTTTCCATGCGTCGCGCCCACGCGCGTGATATCGCCTAGCTTCGGGACTGAATCAGGAGACCCCGCGCCATGTCCTTTTCCATCGCTGGTAAGACCGCCATCGTCACCGGGGCCGCACATGGCCTCGGCCTCGCCATTGCGCGCCATTTCGTCGATCAGGGCGCCAACGTGGTCTTTGCCGACCGCGACGAGGCGCAATTGATGCGCGAATTGGCCGAAGACGCCAAGGACGCGCCCCATATCAGTATTTTCGCAGGCGATTTGCGTGAAAAGCTGGCGGTGGCGAATCTGATCTCGACGACGGTTGACGCCTATGAGCGGATCGACATCCTTGTAAACGCCGCACGGCAGGTGGCGGTTACCGACCCGCTGGCGGCGGCGGACAAGTCCTTTGACCTGATGATCGATCAGAACCTGAAACTGCCATTCCGGCTGTCGCAGGCCGTGGCGCGCCGCATGATCGGGCAAGAGGCCAACGCGGCCGGCCATAAAGGTTGCATCGTCAATCTGGGCACGGTCGCCGCCACCGCGGGACATGGCGACCTTTTGGGTTATTCGGTCGCGGGTGCGGGTCTAAACCAGTTGACCCGCGCACTCGCGCTGTCACTGGCGGGCGAGGGCGTGCGGGTGAATGCGCTGGCCATCGGTTCGGTCATGACCGCAAGCCTCAAGGCCGCGATCAAGGACCATGAAGATTATCGCCACGAGATCATGACCCACACGCCCATGGGCCGCATCGCGGGCCCCGAAGAAGTGGTCGAAGCCGTGCAGTTTCTGGCCTCGGACGCGGCCTCGTTCCTGACAGGGCAAGTCCTGACGGCAGACGGCGGGCGGGGTCTGGCCGACCCCACCGGCATCGCCGCGCATTGAATCGCGTCTATTCCGGATAGGCCGCGATACAGGCCTGAACCGCATCGTTGATCTGCGGTGTCAGCTCGCGCCGGCGCTGCATCAGGGAATTGAGCTTGGCCTGCTCGGCGTTCAGATCGACGGCAACGGGCACTTCGACTTCGACGGTCTGCGGCTGGATACAATTGAAATAGATCGGGTCGCCACCGCTGCTGGTGCCTTCGCAGACGGTTTCCACATTGACGATCTTTTGCTGGGTCTCGATTGCGTAACCACGGACGAGATTGCCCTGCGTGGTGGCAATCAGCGCCTCGATCGTGACCAGCGGTTCGCGGGCGCGATTGATACAGGCGTTCTGCTCGCCCACGCAGGCGGCAAGCAACAGGGGCAGGACAAGGACGGCGGCGCGGCGCATGGGTATCTCCGGTCGGTTGGGCATGTGGCTGTTGCCAACAAAGGATGCTAGAGGGGCCTGATAATCAATATCAAGCGGAGCCTCTGCGACATGTCCGACCTGATGGATCAGCAAAAACAGCGTGCCAGCGCGTGGTTCAGGACCCTGCGAGACCAGATCGTTGCGGCCTTTGAGGCGCTTGAGGATCGACAGGCGACCGGCCCCTTTGCCGCAGCGCCCGCGGGTCGTTTCGAGGTAACCGAAACCCGTCGCGATAGTGGCGACGGTGGCGATGCCGGTGGCGGGTTGATGAGCGTGATGCGCGGCGGCCGTGTGTTTGAAAAGGTCGGGGTCAACGTCTCGACCGTTTTTGGCAAACTGGGCGAGGCGGCGCAGAAATCCATGGCCAGCCGCGGCGTGCCGGGCGTGGCTGATGATCCGCGGTTCTGGGCCTCGGGGATTTCGTTGGTGGCGCATATGCAGAACCCGCATACACCTGCCGTGCATATGAACACGCGCATGTTCTGGACCCCGAACGCGTGGTGGTTCGGTGGCGGATCGGATCTGAATCCCTGCATCGAATATGCCGAGGACACCGCGCATTTCCACGCCGTGCAAAAGGCGCATCTCGACCCGCATGGTGCGGATCTCTATCCTCGGCTCAAGGCATGGGCGGATGAGTATTTCTACATCCCTCACCGCAAGCGCGCGCGCGGCGTGGGCGGGGTATTCATGGATGACCATTGCACAGGCGACTGGGCGCGCGATTTCGCGCTGACACAGGATATTGGCCGCGCCTTTCTGCCGGCCTTTGTCCCCGTGACCGACCGTCGCCGAGATACGGGCTGGACTGATGCGGACAAGGACACCCAGTTGGTCCACCGTGGGCTCTATGCCGAATATAACCTCGTCTACGATCGTGGCACCAAGTTCGGGCTGGCGACGGGGCATGATGCCAATGCTGTGCTGATGAGCCTGCCGCCACTGGCCAAGTGGATCTGAGGGGGCGCTGCCCCCTCTGGGCCTGACGGCCCATTCACCCCCGGGGGTATTGAGCGTCAGAAGAAGATCAGACGCGCCCGCGCAGGGTGTCGATCATCAACTGGACATTTTCGGGATCGGCGTCCGGCGTGATGCCGTGGCCAAGGTTGAAAATATGGGGGCCGCCGGCAAAGGCCTCGACCACGCGGCGGGTTTCGCGCACCAGATCCGCGCCGCCCGTGACCATATGGTGGCTTGCGAGGTTGCCCTGCACGCAGCCACCGCTCTGGACATGGGCCGCGGCCCATTCGGGCGTGACACCGTCATCGAGCGCGATGCAATCGGCCCCGATCGCCTTGTGCAGCCCCGCAAAGCGTTCACCTGCCCCACGCGGGAAGGCGATGACCGGCAGTCCGGGGTGGCGGGATTTCAGTTCGGCGGTGATCTTGCGGGCGGGTTCGACGGCGAATTCGACAAAGTCATCGCCTTGCAGGCTGCCAGCCCAGCTATCGAACAGCTTGACGACCTCGGCCCCTGCCTGGACCTGGGCGCTGAGGTATTCGACGGTGGCGGTCGTGAGCCGGTCGATCAGCCCTGTAAAGGTGGCGCGATCCGCGGTCTTGAGGGCATGGGCCGGCCCCTGATCGGGGGTGCCGCGGCCGGCGACCATATAGGTGGCGACGGTCCATGGCGCACCGGCAAAGCCGATCAGCGTGGTTTCGGCGGGCAAAGCGCGGGACAGGATACGGACGGTTTCATAGACCGGCGCCAGCGTATCGTGAATGGCGCTATCGGGGCGCAGCGCGGCAAGTTCGGCGGCTGTGGTCACCGTCGACATGCGCGGGCCCTCACCGGTTTCGAACCACAGATCGACACCCAGCGCCTGAGGCAGCAGCAGAATATCGGCAAAGAGGATTGCCGCGTCAAAACCGTAGCGGCGGATCGGTTGCAGCGTAACCTCGGCCGCGAGTTCGGGGTTATAGCAGAGCGAAAGAAAGTCGCCCGCCTGCGCGCGGGTGGCGCGGTATTCCGGCAGATAGCGGCCAGCCTGACGCATCATCCAGACGGGCGGTGTGGGCAGACGCTCGCCAGCTAGGGCGCGCAGGATGGTCTTGGTCATGGGCTGGCTCCTGTTCCGCCTTGCAAGTCGCCTTTGCCGCAGGGGCTGTCAAGCCATTGCCGCCCCTTTGCGGCGCGGCTATTACGCAGGGCATGTCCATTTCCATGCCCACACCCGCCAACCCTTTTCGTATCGGCACCCGCGGCTCGCCGCTGGCCTTGGCGCAGGCGGTCGAAACCCGCGCGCGGCTGATGGCGGCGCATGGGTTGCCCGAGGCGGCATTCCAGATCGTGGTGATCAAGGTCAAGGGCGATGACCGCGCGCTGGTTGATGCCGACAAGCCCTTGAAGGAAATCGGCAATAAGGGTCTGTTTACCAAAGAGATCGAAGACGAGCTTTTGGCGGGGCGGATCGACATCGCCGTGCATTCGTCCAAGGACATGCCCGTGGAACAGCCAGCGGGGCTGGTGCTGGACTGCTTTCTGCCGCGCGAAGATGAACGCGACGCGTTTGTTTCCGTCAAATACCGCGCCATAGACGAATTGCCGCAGGGGGCTGTCGTGGGCACGTCATCGCTGCGGCGGCGGGCGCAATTGCTGGTGCGGCGGCCCGATCTGAAGGTGATCGAGTTTCGCGGCAATGTGCAGACACGGCTGAAAAAGCTGCACGAGGGTCTGGCGGTGGCCACGTTTCTGGCCAAGGCCGGACTGAACCGATTGGGGCTGGATGATGTGCCGCATAGGCCCATTCCGGTCGAGGAAATGCTGCCCGCCATTGCGCAGGGCGCGATCGGGATCGAGCGGCGGGCCGAGGATGGGCGGACGGCCGCGCTGCTGACCGCGATCCATGATGCCCAGACCGGATTGCGGCTGGCGGCAGAGCGCGCGTTGCTGGCGGCACTGGACGGGTCTTGCCAGACACCTATCGGCGGCTTGGCCACCATAGAGCCGGATGGAATGCTGCGCCTGCGGGGCGAGATCCTGCGCACCGATGGGTCCGAGGTCTTGACCGACGATGTAACCGTCCCCCCGACCGAGGCCGAGGCGGCGGGCCGCGCCATGGCCGCGCGGCTTTTGGCGCGGGCGGGCGAGGGGTTCTTTGCCCCGCGCTAGGGTCTAGCCTTCGAAGGGGCGGTTCCGGTCGAGCCACATGATGGCGGCAATGGCGAGCCCCATGGCCAGAAAATCAAGCACACCAACCAGCCAATAGCCGGCAACTGCGGTGCCTATGGCAAAGCTTGCGGCGTTATAGCCATCGGCGGTCAGCCGTTGCAGCGCCACAAGCGAGGCCCCCGCACCGGGGCGTTTGCCAAGCAGATCGGCGAAGTAGGCAATGGTCAGGGCATAGACCATGCCGCCACCTATCCCTGGCAAAACCGCCAGCGGCCAGATTACCCAGCTACCACCCGCAAGGGGCAGCACCGCCAGAAACAGCGCGTAGGCCATGGTGCCGATGGCGATGATCTGCATGCGGCTCAGCACACGCAGAAAGAACCCGACGCCCAGCGTGGCAAAGACTTCGAACCCGACAAAGATCGCGAAAAACAGGCTGACATCGCCCGTGTCGCGGCCTGCGCCTGCAAAAACGAGGCCGATCAGCACGCCCGCGGCCGCGCCGCCCATATTGGTGATCCCCATCAACATGACGCGCGAAATGACCGGAAAATGCAGCAGCTCGCGGATCGAGGCGCGGAAACTGAGACCCGATTTGCGCTCGACCCAAGGCGCGGCGGCATCGGCGGGCCAATGGCGCCAGATGATCAGGACCAGCAAGAGGCCCATCAACATGCCGATGAAATAGAGATGCACCAACGGCATGCCGCCGCGGATCAACACCCCCAAGACTGGCAGCGCCACCATCCATGGCACCGCGAATAGCGCGCGCACTGTGGCCATCAGCCCGTCGCGCTGCGGCGCGGGCATCTCAACGGCGATCAGACGGGTCACGGCAAAGATCTGGCCAAACAGCGTCCCCGCGACGGGCACCAGCAGCGCATGCGCCAGAATGAACGTGGGCTGCGAGGGGAACAAAAGCACCAGCCCCGGCCCTACGAACATGGCCGCCCCCGCCAGCAAGGCCATGGCACGGCGGCTGGGGCGCTGGTCGGTTATGATCCCGATTCCGACCGAGGCCGAAACGGAAATGCCAAGCGCCACCATCAGAAGCACGGCATAGACCTGTTCGGGCAGCCCAAAGATATGGACACCGATCAAGGACTGGAAAGGGCCCATCGAGCAAAGGGCAAAACCGAAAATAAGGCTCAGACCGGCAAGCATACGCAATGTCGGATGGCCAAGGATCAGGCGAAACGGCGATTTTGTCATTTTGGGGTGGGCAGGACCTTGCCGGGATTCATCAGACCCAAGGGGTCCAAGGCCGCCTTTATCGCAATCATCGCCTCCAACGCCACAGGAAATTTCCGCCGCGCCATCGTTGGCAGTTTGTAGAGCCCGATGCCATGCTCTGCGGAAAATGAGCCGCCCAGTTCGGCCACGACATCCTCGACAATCTCGCGCAGGCGATCGTGGTGTGCGTCATCTTCCTGCGTGGGGTAGAGCGTGTAATGCAGATTGCCGTCACCCAGATGGGCAACGGTCAGCTCCTCGATCCCTGCATCGACCGCTCGCAGGCGTGGCCGGACCAACGCAAAAAAATCCTCGATCCGGTCCAGAGGCAGGGCGATGTCGTTATCAAGACTGCCGCTGCGCGCATAGGCGATATCCGCAGCACTTTCGCGCCGCGCCCACATCTCGCGCCGCTGCGCCTCGTTGCGGGCAATGACGGCATCAAGGATCTGATCTTGTTCAAGCATCTCGCCCAGAACCGATTCCAGCCGCGCTGCGGCGGGGATGATGCCATCGGGGCCGGGCGTGGCTTCGGCGGTTGCGGTGATGCCCAGTTCCACCATGACATTGACATCGTAACGCGCCTCGAAAGGCGCCTTTGCGCCCGATCTGATGCGCAGATGGCCCTCGATATATTCGCGCGGCATATATTCGAAGGCTTCGACCGCGCCACCGGTTTCGGCGCGCAGCCGTTCCAGCAAGGTCAGTGCGTCGCGGATGCGGGGCAGGGCGACCATTGCGGTGACATAGGCGCGGGGTGCGGGGGCGAGTTTCATCGCCGCAGCGGTGATGACCCCCAACGTGCCCTCGGCGCCGATAAACAGATGTTTCAGCGCGTAGCCGGTGTTGTCCTTATGCAGCGCGCTCATCAGGTCCATCACCCGCCCGTCGGCCATGACCACCTCAAGCCCCAGACACAGATCGCGGGTGTTGCCATAACGCAGCACGTTGGATCCGCCCGCATTGGTCGACAACGCCCCGCCCAGCATGGCCGAACCGCGAGCGCCAAAGGTCAGCGGGAAAACCATGTCATGGGCGGCTGCGGCCTCGTGCAACTTGGCCAGAACCACGCCGGCCTCGGCCACGACAACCCGTGCGTCGGGGCGCAGATCGCGGATGCGGTTCATCCGGTCGAGCGAAAGCTTGATCCCGTCAGGCGCATGGGTCGAGCCGTTGAACCCCGTGCGTCCGCCGACCGGCACGATGGGTGTGCGGGTAGCGGTGGCAATCCGCATGATCGCCGCGACCTCGGCGGTATTGGCGGGCCGCAGGACGGCGGCGGGCGGGCCGACGTAATCGCCACCCACATCGACATCCCAAGGCGCCGTATCCGCGCCGGTCATCACGTGGGCCATGCCAATCGCGGCGGCGAACTGTTCGAGCAGGGACATGGGCGCTGGCCTTGTCTTTGTCAGGGTCTACCCAGTGCTATCGTCATGCGGCCCATCGGGAAAGAGCGCATGTCAGGTGGTTTTTCCTCTTGACGCCAACCCGCCCACGTCATACCTCGCACGCGGCTTCGGCGGAGTAGCTCAGTTGGTTAGAGCAGCGGAATCATAATCCGCGTGTCGGGGGTTCAAGTCCCTCCTCCGCTACCACCCTTCCCCAGAATTTACTGACCAATAGGCCTTTGGCGTCCAAGGTCTGTGGCTGGCCCTTAATGGGCCACCAAGATCACGACCGACAGCAGGCAGAGGACAAAGGTCCATGTCCCGGGGTTAGTGGCTTTGGGCGAAAAGCCGAAGTGGCGCACGTGAAGCAGGGTCAAAAGCCCCATCTCGATGGCAAGTCCGGTCGCGGCAAGCCCAACAAGGCTGGTGATTCCCAGCCAGCCTGTCGGTACCACCAGCATCAGGCCAAAGACGATTTCGAAAACACCGATCGCTGTCCAAGTGCCGCGTGACAAGGCGCCGACCGAGGCAACGTCTTTGGCGGCGGTGTCAAAGTTCTTGATGCGCCAGATGGCGCCGGAAAAGCAGAAAAACGCCACGGCGAGGCGCAAGAGCCAGACCAGATATGTCATGTGGTTATCCCTCAAGGATCGTCACCGGTCGTCGCGGGCCGGCATAGGCAATTGCTAGGCCGCGCGCCCCGCGTCTGCAACGGTTGTGCGACGCCGAGCGCAAACGAACGGCGGTAGCTAGGCCTTGGCCACCGCGTCCCATCCATTTTGGAACCGCTGCGGGATTTGGGGGTCGGCAAAAGGCAGGCGGGCGAGGTGTTCTGCGAAACTGTATTTTGGCTGCAGCGATTTCAGCTCGGCCAAAACCTTTTGCCCCTCGGCAATTTCGCCTTGCAGCCCCAAGGCCACAATCAAGAAACCTCGTGACAGGTCGGTCGAGGGGAACATGCGGATACGTTCACGGAACGCCGCGACCGCCGGTTCATAGCGGCCAGCGGCCAGATATGCGGTGCCCAGAAAATGCATCGATTGGTGATTGAAACCCGGCTCTAGCCGCATGGCGCGTTCGATGCTGGGCAGGGCCCCGAGTGCGTCGCCGGAATAGACGTCAACCAGCGCCAAGAGCGCCAGCGCCATCGCATAGTTGGGGCTGATTTCCAGTGCGCGTTTGGCCTTGGCGCGCGTGCCCGCCAGATCATGCCGCCACAGCGTGATGACAGCATCGACATAATGCACATAGGCCACTTCGGGCCCCCTGCTGACCCCGAGCTTGGCAAAGCGTTCGGCCGTGCCCAGCGGATCGGGGTTGTCTGTCCAGTGGTTCTGGTAGTCGAGGTTATGCATCATCGCCATGCCGGCATAGGGCTCGGCGTAGTCGGGGTCGAGTTCGGTCGCGCGCTGCAAAAGCTCTAGCGTCGTCTCGAAGACCGCCTTTGTGCGCATGGCCCCCAGCAACCCTTCACGGGCGCGCAGGAACAGATCATGCGCCTCGATGCTGCGGGTCGGGGTATCAGCGATCCGCGCGGCTTCGGCGGGGGCCAATGCGACCTTGAGCGCGCCAACGATGGCTTGGGTGACTTCGTCCTGCACTGCGAAAATATCGGTCAGCATGCGGTCGTAGCGGTCGGCCCAGATATGCGCGCCGTTGGTCGTGTCGATCAGCTGCGCATTGATGCGCACCCGCTCGCCAGCCTTGCGGATCGAACCCTCAAGCACCGAGGTCACACCCAGATCACGGCCAACGCTGCGGATGTCGGGGCTTTGGCCCTTGTAGGCAAAGGATGAGTTGCGGGCGATGACGATAAGCCCGCCCACCTTGGACAGATCGGTGATGATATCCTCGGTGATCCCGTCCGAGAAATATTCCTGTTCGGGGTCGCCCGACATGTTGTTGAAGGGCAGCACGGCAATCGAGGCGCGCGCGGCCTTGGGGGCATCCACTGGGCGGGGGGCGGCCGTTGGCTGGGCCGCCGAGGCAGCAGGCGCATCGCCCGGGGACCAGCGCCAGACACGCACGGGACGTTCGATGTTTTTCACATGCGTCTCGCCGCCGTCGCGAAAGGTCACGGCGACGCGGCTGCCCACGCTTTCGTTGACGATCGAGGAGACACAGATACCGCCTGTCTCGGCCAAGGGTTCCAGCCGCGCGGCCACGTTCACGCCATCGCCGTAAATATCTTCGCCGTCGATGATGACATCGCCCAGATTGATGCCGATGCGGATTTGCAGCCCGTCCGGTGTGCCGCTCTCATGCATGGCGGTCTGGATCGCCACGGCGCAGTTCACGGCATCGACAACGCTGGAAAACTCGACCAGCGTGCCATCGCCGATCAGTTTGACCACCCGTCCGTCATACGCGGCAACCGCCGGATCAAAGACCTCGGCGCGGTGGCGATGCAGCGCGTTAAGCGTGCCGATCTCGTCGCGCCCCATCATGCGGGAATAGCCCACGACATCCGCCGCGAGGATCGCTGCAAGTCGGCGTTTCTTGTCCGTCACAACCATGGGTCTTCCCCGCACATGCCCCAGTGCTGCCGCAGCGGCGCGGGCTTGGCAACCATGAAACGCCTAGTATGCGGCCTATTCGACCACGCGGGCCACGACATCGGCGCCTTCGACCAGACCCGCCGCAGGATACAGAACCACGGTGTCGCCCTCGGACAGTCCGCCCGTCACTTCGGCCTCGATGCCGTTGACATGGCCGATGTCCACATGGGTCAGACGCGCGGTGCCTTGGCTGACAGTAAAGACCGCCCATTGGGCGCCATCGCGGAACAGCGCGCTAGCCGGAACGATCAGCGCCTGTGGGTCTTCCCATGTGACAATCCGCGCTTCGATCCGGTAGCCATCGCCCAATCCGGGTCGGTCGATTGCGGGGCTGGTAAAGGCGATGGCGACATTGACGCGCTGTTCAGCCACGCCCAGCGCCGAGACGCTGGTGGTGCCGAAGGGGTCGATCCGCACGACCTCGCCGCCCAGATCGGCTCCGCCCCAGTTGTCCAGAATCACACGGTCACCCACGCCCACCTGAACCGCGTCCGAGGACACCAGATCCACCACGACCTCCAGATCGGCGT
>JAHEBS010000099.1 GCA_024642145.1 Marivivens sp. | reverse complement strand
CGGCTGGACCTACCTCGGCGCCCGCCTGCTCTATGTGCCCGCCTATTATTTCGGCCTGTCGCCTTGGCGAAGCCTGATCTGGTTTGCAGGTTTCACGGCGACCTTGGTCATGATCATCGCCGCTTTGATACCCTAACGCCTATTCTTCTGGCTCCAAATACCCCGGGGGGAGCGTTAGCGGGGGGCAGAGCCCCCCACCCCCGCCACCGAAAAGGAACTGTGATGTCCCAATACGATCTCATCGTGATCGGCGCCGGCCCCGGCGGTTATGTCTGCGCGATCCGCGCCGCCCAACTGGGCCTCAAGACCGCAGTCGTCGAGGGCCGTGACACGCTTGGGGGCACCTGCCTCAATGTCGGCTGCATCCCGTCCAAGGCGTTGTTGCATGCCACCCATTCGCTGCACGAGGCCGAGGAAAACTTTGCCAAGATGGGGCTGCAGACCGGACCTGTTCAGGTCGATTGGGCCAAGATGCAGGAATACAAACAGTCTGTGATCGAGGGCAATACCAAGGGGATCGAGTTCCTGTTCAAAAAGAACAAGGTGGACTGGATCAAAGGCTGGGCCACGATCCCTGCCCCGGGCCGCGTGCAGGTCGGCGACACCACCTACGAGACACGCAATATCGTCATCGCCTCGGGGTCCGAACCCTCCGCCCTGCCGGGTATCGAGATTGACGAGGAAACCGTCGTCACCTCGACCGGCGCGCTCGCACTGGCTGCGCTCCCCAAGTCGATGGTGGTGATCGGCGCGGGCGTGATCGGGCTAGAGCTAGGCTCGGTCTATGCGCGACTTGGGGCCGCTGTAACCGTGGTCGAATATCTTGATGCCGTCACGCCCGGCATGGACGGCGAAGTGCAAAAGACCTTCCAACGGCTCCTGTCGCGGCAAGGCATGAAATTTGTCATGGGCGCGGCGGTCCAGTCTGTCGCCAAAGGCAAGGATGGTCAGACCGTCAGCTACAAGCTGCGCAAGAATGACAAAGAAGACAGCGTCACGGCCGACGTGGTTCTGGTTGCCACAGGCCGCCGTCCCTTTACCGAGGGCCTTGGCCTCGACAGGCTGGGGGTGACACTGACCCCGCGCGGCCAGATCGCGGTCAACGGTCAATGGGCGACTAATGTGCAGGGCGTTTTCGCGATCGGCGACGCCACGCCCGGTCCGATGCTGGCGCATAAAGCCGAAGACGAAGGCATGGCGGTGGCCGAGGTCATCGCGGGCCAACATGGTCATGTGAACTACGACGTCATTCCCGGCGTGATCTACACCCATCCCGAGGTGGCATCGGTCGGCAAGACCGAAGAACAGCTCAAGGACGAGGGACGCGCCTATAAGGTCGGCAAGTTCAGCTTTATGGGGAACGGCCGCGCCAAGGCGGTCTTTGCAGGCGACGGTTTCGTCAAGCTGATCGTCGACAAGGAAACCGACCGAATTCTGGGTTGTCACCTGATCGGTCCCGGGGCGGGCGATCTGATCCATGAGATCTGCGTAGCCATGGAATTCGGCGCAGCGGCCGAGGACGTGGCCCGCACCTGTCATGCGCATCCGACCTTTTCCGAGGCCGTGCGCGAGGCGGCGCTTGCCTGTGGTGATGGTGCCATCCACGCCTGAGGTGTCAGGTTGGGGGGCTCTGCCCCCCGCGCTTGCGCGCCCCCCCCCGGGTATTTGGGGTCAGAAGAACGGGCTTAGGCTTTCAGCATCTTCAGGCCCTGCGTCACGTCCGTGCGCACGGCCAGCCGCAGCCCCGGTTCGTCGCCGGCCTTGAGCGCGGCAAGTATCAAGCGGTGATGCACGGGCGGTTCCTTGCGATTCAGCCGCCCATAGAGCGCACGCATGGTCGGGCCGAGTTGCAGCCAGACGGTTTCCGTCAGCGCCAGAATTGCCGGCGCCTGCGCGCGCAGATACAGCGTGCGGTGGAATTCCAGATTGGTGCGGATATAGGCGGTGGCGTCATGACGCGCGACCGATTGGCTGACCGCCTGATTTATAGTCTCGAGCCTTTCGATCAGCGCGAAATGGGCGCGCGGCAGTGCTCGGCTGGCCAGTTCGGGCTCAAGCATGGCACGCAGGGTTGCCAGCTCCTCGATCCGTTCGTGGCTGAGTTCGGGCGTCGAAACGCGGCCCGATGCCGAGATGCTGAGCGCGCCTTCGGCGGCAAGCCGACGCACCGCCTCGCGCGCGGGCGTCATCGAAACATCGAACTCTTTGCCGATGCCCCGCAGTGTCATGCCGACACCGGGTGCAAGCTCGCCATGCATGATACGTGACCGCAACGCGCGGTAAACGCGTTCATGCGCAAGCGCGCCGGGGTCAGAGATGCGGGCGATGGTTTCGGCCATGCGGCAATGTGATCACAAGCGCCGATCCGGTCAACGGTCGAAACTATAGCTGTGCAGGGTATTGCCGTGGCTTCGCAGCCATTGGCGGTATCGTTGATAATCCGGCACGACCCTTTCGACCACCGACCAGAAGCGCGGCGAGTGGTCCATGTGCAGCCGATGCGCGACCTCATGCGCCGCGACATAGTCCAGCACGGCGGGCGGGGCCATGATGAGACGCCATGAAAACATCAGATCGCCCGCCGAAGTGCATGACCCCCAGCGAGACCGCGGATCGCGCAGGGTTAGCTTGCGCCAATGCGTGCCAAGTGTTGCAGCGTGGCGATCACAGGCGGCGGCCAGCCTGTCGCGGGCCACGAGGCGCAGATGCGCCTCGATCCGCGTGGCATCGGCGCCTTGCGGCAGGACAAAAGCATCCGGTCGGCAGATCAGGCGGCGGTTGGGGCCGGCCTCGACGGTTACCATCTGACCTTCGACCGGCAGGGACATACCGGGGGCGACCGCCACCACCGGTGCGATTCGCGCCAGATGGCCACGCAGCCATTCTTCACGCTCGCGCAAAAACTGCAGACCCGCCGCGCGGGGCGCAAGAGCGGGCATTGTCAGCGTCACGCGGCCATCCATGGCCGAAACCCTGAGTGACAGACGCCGCGCACGCGCAGAAACCCGCAGGGCGACGTCGATGGGGGGGTTGCCTTCCAGACTGATGCGGCTCATATGCCCTCTCGCAATAGCCATCCTGCCAAAGGCTTTGACAGTCTCGTCTGCTTATGGCAGGGGACGCCGATCCGCCGCAAGACCGCGACCTGAACAAGGGGACTTTCCATGCCCAATCCCGAGTGGGGAACCAAGCGCCTTTGCCCGACCACCGGCAAGCGTTTTTACGACCTGAACAAGGATCCGATCGTCAGCCCCTATACCGGCGAGATCGTGACGCTGGATAACGGCAAGCATCGCACCATGATCGCTGATGCCGAAGACGCACAGACCAAGAAGATGAAGATGGCCTCGACCAATGACGAGGACGATCTGATTCTGGACGACGAGGACGAAAACGATGTCGACCTCGACGACGATATTCTTGAAGAGGACGAGGACGACGACAACGTGTCGTTCGACGACCTTGGCGACGTTGCCGCTGACGAAGAATAATTCTCTTATGGGCGAGATTTTTTCCCTTGATCTCGCCCGTACCGCCGCTTAGAGAGCGGCACGCGAACGGAAACGTACGCACCTCGGTGGGGCCATAGCTCAGTTGGGAGAGCGCTTGAATGGCATTCAAGAGGTCAGGGGTTCGACTCCCCTTGGCTCCACCAATCACCTTCCTAAATCGGTGATCGACCTCGAACCGGCCCATGGGCCGGTTCTGGTTTTTTAGCCCCAACCCATGGATGCGCGTGCCGCTGACAGGCGCCCCAGCCGCGCGCGTTTACGGCAGTGACATTGGCCATGATGTCGTCAATCAGCGCCAGATCCCGCCCTGAAAGCCCAAGCTCTGTTTCGCAAGCGGCCTGCTGCAGCTCTTGTGGCGCGCTCCCCAGATCGGCCCGGCGTTCCGAGGACCGGTGTCGGCCATCATGCGGCCTGCCCGTCACCAGCACCCCGTCAATATCCAAAAGCAAGCAACGCAAATCGATTTCTCTACATTTTACCTAATCCTATCCGTCTGTTAGCCGACCACAACGCTGCGACAGCAAAGTGTCTTGTGGACTGGGCCGTCGCCCAACTAGGCTGGGTTCAGGGAGAAAATGAAACATGCTGAAAGACTACGGTTGCGAGGATGCAACAGACCTTGCGGCGCTGGTCGCTGCGCGCGCGGTGTCGGCGGATGAGTTGCTGGACCATGCCCTTGCTGCCGTTGAGCGGCTAAATCCCAAGATCAACGCCGTCGTCCTGATGCAAGAAGGCGTCGCGCGCCGCGCCATTGCCGCAGGGCTGCCGCGTGGCCCGTTTACCGGCGTGCCTTTCTTGATCAAGGATCTGGGCTGCGAGGCCGTGGACTTTCCGTCCCACAACGGTTCGCGCCTGTTCGCCAACACGCGCTACCGGCGCAACTCGGCCATCTTCGAGCGGATGCAGGCCACCGGCGTTGTCACTTTCGGTCGAACCACCAGCCCCGAAGGGGGCATTGGCGCCGCGACTGAATCGGCGATCTATGGCGGGCCGACGCGCAACCCCTGGAATCTGGACCATACGTCGGGCGGGTCCTCGGGTGGCTCGGGATCCGCTGTGGCCGCGGGGATCGTGCCCTTTGCGCATGGCTCTGACGGCGGCGGGTCGGTCCGGATACCTGCGGCCAGTTGCGGGTTGTTCGGCTTCAAGCCGACACGCGCCCGCCTGCCGGACGGACCCTATGCGGGCGAGGGCTGGGCGGGGATGGCGATTGACGGCTTTCTGACCCATTCGGTGCGCGACACCGCCAAGATGCTGGATGCCTGCGCGGGCCCTGATCGTGGCGCGCCCTATTATGCGCCGCCCCTCTCCCAAGGTCACGCCGCCGCGATCAGCCGTCCGCCGCGGCGTCTGCGGGTGATGCTGGTCGACACCAATTTCACCGGCGACCCGATCCATCCGGAATGCGCCGATGCGGTGCGCGACACAGCGCGTCTGCTGGCGGCGCTTGGCCATCACGTCGATCCCGGCCTGCCAAAGGCAGATGTTCCGGGGATGATGCGGGCCTGGACGGATATCGTGGCTTGTGGGACCGCCCTGTCGATCAACAAAGCGGTCGCCGCGCGCAAACGCCCATTGGATGAGGACGAGGTCGAGGGCGTCAGCCGCGGCGCGTTGGCCCATGCGGCAAGCATTTCCGGCGCCGATTATCTGGACGCCGTGGGCAAGATCCACGCCTTTGGCCGCGAGATGGCGGCGGTCTTTGACCCCGATGATGGCACAGGCCCAGATATCATTCTGTCGGCAACGCTGGCAGAACCGCCCGCCAAAGTTGGCCGGTTTTCGCACAAAACGCGCGACTATGTGCATTACCGGATCGGCAAGGGGATGATCTTTGACTATTCGCCCTTCTGTGCGGTGTTCAACGCCAGCGGCCAGCCTGCCGCCTCTTTGCCGCTTGGCCAATCCAGAGACGGGCTGCCCTTAGGCATTCATCTGGCCGCACGTTTTGGGGCGGACGAAGAATTGATCGCCCTCTGCGCGGAAATCGAGGCTGCGGCACCGTGGCACAGCAGAAAGCCCAGTTTATGAGCAGAGAGCCCAAAACTGGCACTATGACCCAAGGGCGACTTCAGTCCACAATGTCTGATCAACGCTAACGAGGGGTTTCGTCGATTGACCGAGCGCGCCGCAGTAACTGCCGAGTCCGTCTACAAGGTTTTTGGTCAAGGCGCGCATGCGGTTCATGCGCTGGAAAATGTATCTCTTTCCATCCAGCAGGGTGAATTCTTCACGCTGCTGGGTCCCTCTGGATGCGGCAAGACCACGCTCTTGCGGCTGATAGCGGGGTTCGAGATGCCAAGCGGCGGACATATCCTGCTTGACGGGCAGGATGTCACCGACCTGCCTCCGAACAAGCGGCCGGTAAATACGGTTTTCCAGTCCTATGCGCTCTTTCCGCACCTGTCTGTGCGCCAGAACGTGGGCTTTGCGCTAAAGATGCAAGGCCGTCCCAAAGCCGAAATCGACGGCCGCACAGAACAGATGATGGCCTTGGTCAAGCTCGAGTCCATGGCCGACCGCAAGGTGGCCCAACTTTCCGGTGGCCAGCAACAGCGGGTTGCCTTGGCGCGCGCGCTGGCACCGCAGCCAAAGGTCTTGTTGCTCGATGAGCCGCTGTCGGCGCTGGACCTCAAGCTGCGCAAAGAGATGCAGGTCGAACTCAAACGCCTGCAGACCGAAACGGGCATCACCTTTGTCTTTGTTACGCATGATCAGGAAGAAGCCCTGACCATGTCCGACCGCATCGGCGTGATGAGCGCGGGCAAACTGCAACAGGTCGCCAGCCCGCGCGACATCTACACCGCGCCCGTCAACCGCTTTGTCGCCAACTTTATTGGCGAGACCAACCTTTTGCCCGTGACTGCGGCCAAGGGCGGCTACCAGTTGGGCTGCGGGGTCATTGTCAGCGCCGACGGCAACGGCAGCACGTTGTCGATCCGGCCCGAGCAAATCCGCGTTGCGGACAGCAAGGCCAAGGGCGCCATCGAGGCGCGGGTCACGAACCTTGTCTATTTTGGAACCGATGTGCATGCGCATCTGGAACTGGGCGATGGCGCCAAGATGGTGGCGCGTCTACCCCTGCCACCTGGCGGCGATACGGGCCTGATGCGCGGCAGCAACATTTGCGTCGACTTTGTGCCCGGCGCCGCCCGGCTGATTGGAGAGTGATCCGATGAGCCGGGCTGAAGACCAGCAAAAGAAAGCTTCGGCGCGCAACGGCTGGCTTTTGTCGGCGCCTGCGCTGGCGCTGCTGATCTTTGCTGCGGCCGGCCCGCTTTTGATCATGGTGGCCTATTCCTTCATGGTCAAAGGCGATTACGGCAACGTCAAATGGGGCTTTAGCTGGGATGGCTGGGTCGGCATCCTGTTCGAGCGCGATATTTTCGACGGCACCCTGCGGCTGGCCAGCGCGCATCTGGTCATCTTTTTGCGCAGCGTAAAATTGTCGCTGCTAACCACGATTATCGTCTTTGGGTTTGGTTTTCCGACGGCGTGGTTCATCGCAACCCGCAATCCGCGCGCCCGCGCGATCTGGCTATTCCTGATCACGATCCCCTTTTGGACCAACCTCTTGGTGCGCACCTTCGCCATTGGCGAGATCCTGCGGACCGAGGGTCTGATCAACACGCTGTTGCTGCGTCTGGGCATCATCGATGCGCCGTTGCAGATGCTTTATAACGAAGGCGCCGTGCTGGTTGGCATGGCCTATGTCTATCTGCCGCTGATGGTGCTGCCGCTTTTCGCGGCGATCGAGCAGTTCGACATGAAACTGCTCGAGGCGGCCTATGACCTCTATGCCTCGCGGTTCAAGGTGTTGTGGCACGTGATCTTGCCGATCGTGCGGCCCGGCATCATCGCGGGGTCGATTCTGGTCTTTGTTCCCTCGCTTGGCGCCTATGTGACGCCGCGGGTGCTGGGCGGTGGCAAGAACATGATGATCGGCAACTTCATCGAATTGCAGTTCGGACAGGGCCGCAATTGGCCCTTGGGAGCCGCGCTGTCCATGACGCTTCTGGTGATCGTCTCGATCGCGCTGCTGTTCTATGTCCGCGCCATTAACCGCGGCGCCAAAGGAGGCGGTCATGGCTGAGCGGAACTTCGAGGTCTCGCGCCTGCCCGGCTTTGCGACCACGGCGATCATCGTCTTTATTATCCTTTATCTGCCGATCATCACCTTGATGGTCTACTCTTTCAACGGCGGCGCCTCGATCGCCCTCTGGGAGGGCTTTTCCCTGCGCTGGTATGAGATCGCGTGGAATAACGATGCGGTCAAAAGCGCCACTATGCGGTCGCTGACCATTGCCGCGGCTGCCAGCGTCATTTCCACAGTGCTGGCATCAATGGCGGCACTGGGGACGACGCGCCGTGACAAATTCAAGGGCCAGACGGTGATCTATGTGCTGATCAACCAGCCGCTTATGGTGCCCGAGATCGTCACCGCTGTTGCCTTGCTGATCTTTTTCGCGGCGGTCAAAGTGGCGACGGGCTATCAGGGCTTGGGTTATCTGATCGCGGCACACTCTGCCTTTTGCATTCCTTTTGCCTACCTGCCAATCCGTGCGCGGCTGGAAGGCATGGACCTGACGCTCGAGGTTGCGGCCAGCGATCTTTACGCCAGTTCATGGCAGACCTTCACCAATGTCACCCTGCCGCTTTTGATGCCCGGCGTATTGGCCGGAGCGATGCTGGCCTTTGTCATCAGCCTTGATGACGTGATCATCACCGAATTCGTCAAGTCCGGTGGTCAGGACACCCTGCCCACCTACATGCTCGGCCAATTGCGCCGTGCAATCACGCCCGAAGTGAATGCAATCTCGACCGCCCTATTGGGTCTGACGGTCGTGATGCTGACGGCGTTTTTCCTACTGACCCGCAAAAAAAACTAAACGGGGAGAGAAAATGAAAAAGCCAATCTTTACGCTGGCCCTGCTTATGGCTTCGACCAGCCTGGCCCAAGCTGACGGTGTCCTGAACCTTTTCAACTGGGGCAACTACACCAGCCCGGAAATGATCGCCAAGTTCGAGGCGGAAACCGGGATCACCGTGACCATTACCGACTATGACAGCAACGATGCGGCGCTGGCCAAGATCGAGGCTGGCGGCACTGGTTTTGACCTTGTCGTGCCGACGCATATGTTCGTGCCGATCTACATCGAGAAGGGCCTCGTGCAGCAACTCGATCTGGCGCGACTGCCGCATCACAGCAATATCGCGCCCGAGTGGATGGACGTCGAATGGGATCCGGGTCGGAACTATTCGGTGCCGTGGCAGTGGGGTTCAACAGGCGTGGCCGTGAATACCGCTGTCTATGGCGGCGATATCAACACCTCTGGCATCTTCCTTGACGTGCCGCCGGAACTGGTTGGCAAGATCAACGTCGTGCCCGAGATGAGCGACATCCTGACGCTGGCCACCATGTACTACGGCGGCGAGCCCTGCACCGAGGACACCGAAGTGCTGCGCAAGGTGCGTGACGGCCTGTTGGCCGCCAAGCCCAACTGGCTGAGCATGGACTATGGCGCGACTGAAAAGCTGTCGAACAACGACTGGGCGGCTTCGGTCAACTGGAACGGATCGACCATGCGCGCGCGGATCAACAACCCCGACGTCGCCTATGGTTATCCGCGTGAAGGTTACCCGCTGTGGATGGACTCGGTCATGATCCTCAGCGATGCCCAGAACGTCGATAACGCCTATGCGTTCCTCGACTTCATCATGCAGCCCGAGAACGCCGCCATGATTTCCGGCTTTGCCCGCTATGCCAACGGCATCTCGGGATCGGCTGAGTTCATGCCCGAGGATATGCAGACCGCACCCGAGGTCGTCATTCCGGAAGAGTTCAAGGCAGCCGGCCACTTCACGCCGACCTGTTCGCCCAAGGCAGTCGAATATATGACCGCCATCTGGACCGAACTGCAGAAGTAAGCACCCAATCTGAAAGGGGCGGCCCAACGGTCGCCCCTTTTCTTGTGGATGGACCCCATGATCGCTGACCTCATCATTACCAACGCTCGCGTCCTGACGATGGACGCCGATACCCCCCGCGCCGCGGCGCTTGCCATTGCCGGCGACCGTATTGCCGCGCTGGGCAGCACTGCCGAGATCATGCGCCTCAAGGGCCCATCGACCGAAGTGATCGACGCCAAAGGGCGCACGGTCCTTCCCGGTTTTTACGAAAGCCACCTGCATCTGGGACTTGGCGGGACCGAACTGGCCCACCTGCAGGTCGGCGGCTGCGAAGGCATCGACGCGCTTGCCGCCGCCTTTCGCGACTTTGGCGCCAAGCACCCCGACCGGCCGCTGTTGATGGGTCAGGGTGGCGGCTATACGATGGTGGGCCACCCCATGACCCGCGCCGATCTGGATCAGGTGTTGCCTGATCGCCCGATTGCCATCATGGCGGCCGATCACCACACCGTCTGGGCCAATACCGCAGCGCTGACCGCCGCTGGCATCCTGCACGGGCTGGATACCCCTCACGGCCATGAGGTGATGATGGGCGCGGACGGGCTGGCCACGGGTGAGCTGCGCGAATTCGAGGCCTTTGCCCCGATCATGGCGCTGGCCGGCGAGACCCGCATGAACCTTGGCATTGCCACAGGACACGAGCCCGACCCATGGCCTACGCAGGCCCAGCAGGACGAGGATAAGGCGCGCATTGTGGCGGGGCTGCGCCATTGCGCGGCGCATGGCATCACCTCGATGGTGAATATGGATGGCAACCGCTATACGCTCGACCTCTTGCGGCAGATCCAGACCGAGGGGAACCTGCTGGCGCGCGTCAAGGTGCCTTTCCATCTCAAGCCCGAGATGGACCTGTCAGAGCTTGACCGCGCCGATGCCATGACGCGCGACTTCGATGACGAATGGCTGACCTGCAATTTCG
>JAHEBS010000098.1 GCA_024642145.1 Marivivens sp. | reverse complement strand
CCAGATCGCCGCGCCTGCGGGCCGAGGGGCCGCTGTGGACGGGCTTTAGGACGCAGGCCGAACCCGTGCTGGGCGCGGCGCAGGTGCAATTCGCGCTGCTGCCCGCGACCTTGGCCGCCTTGGGCCGCAAGGGCAGCGCCGCCATCACCGCAGATACGCTTACCCTTGCCTTCTAGCGGCGGATCGTGCCGTCACCCTCGACAAGGTATTTAAAGCTGGTCAGTTGTTCGGCCCCGACAGGACCACGCGCATGCAGCTTGCCCGTCGCAATGCCAATTTCCGCCCCCATGCCGAATTCGCCACCGTCGGCGAACTGGGTCGAGGCGTTGCGCATCAAGATCGCGCTGTCCAGCCGCTGAAAGAACCGCGCGGCGGTCGCATCATTTTCCGTCAGGATCGCCTCGGTGTGCTGGCTGCCATATTTGCGGATATGGGCAATGGCCTCATCGACGCCATCCACCAGCTTGACCGCGATAATCCGGTCCAGAAACTCTCGTCCGAAATCTTCGGGGGCGGCCTGAACCGTGCCCGCGATCTTGAGCAATTCGCCTTCGGTCCGCACTTCGACACCGGCCTTGAGCAGATCCTCGACCAGAACGGCGCCGTGTCTGGTGTAGAACTGCCAGTCGATCAGCAGGCATTCGGCCGCGCCACAGATCCCCGTCCGGCGTGTTTTGGCGTTCAGCACCACGCGGCGCGCCTTTTCCAGATCGGCGTCACGGTCCGCATAGATGTGGCATATGCCTTCGAGATGGGCAAAAACCGGCACCCGCGCCTCGCGTTGGACCAGCCCGACAAGCCCCTTGCCACCGCGCGGCACGATCACATCGATATAATCCACCGCGCGCAACATTTCGGCCACGGCCTCGCGGTCGCGGGTCGGCACCAGCTGGATCGCAGCCTCGGGCAGACCCGCCTGTTTCAGCCCGGTGACCAGACATTCATGGATCACGCTGCTGGAATGAAAGCTTTCCGAACCGCCGCGCAAAATCACGGCATTGCCCGCCTTGAGGCAGAGCGCACCGGCATCGGCGGTGACATTCGGGCGGCTTTCATAGATCACGCCCACAACACCCAAAGGCGTGCGCACACGGCGGATATGCAGGCCAGAGGCCATGTCCCATTCGGCGATCACCTCGCCTACCGGATCTTTTTGCTCGGCCACGGCGCGCAGCCCGTCGACGATGCCGCGAATACGCGTCTCGTCCAGCATCAGGCGGTCCATCATGGCGGGGCTCAGGCCCTTTTCCTCGCCATAGACCAAATCTTCGCAATTGGCGTCGATGATATCCTGACGCCGCGACCAGACCGCTTCGGCCGCGCCGATCAGGGCGGCATATTTCCGTTCCGGATTGGCATAGGACAGCTCGGCCGCGGCGGCGCGGGCGCGGGCACCGATGGCGGCGATCAGCTCGGCACTGTTCAGACGGTCTTGCATCGCGCTTCCTCTCAGACAGCCATATCATCGCGGTGGATCAGCGCCGCGCGACCCTTATAGCCCAAGAGCGCCTCGATATCGGCAGACTTGCGGCCTTGGATGGCGCGCGCCTCGTCGGCAGTATAGCGCACAAGGCCCAGCCCCAGCCGCCGCCCTGCGTCATCGACAATGGCAACAGGATCACCACGGCCAAAACTGCCGCGGATCGCGGTGACACCGGCAGGCAATAGGCTTTTGCCTTGGCTCAGCGCCCGCGCCGCACCGGCGTCAACCACGATATCGCCCTTGGACTTCATGGCGCCAATCCAGCGCTTGCGCGCCTGATAGGGATCGGTATCAGCGGTGAACCACGTGCAGTTTGCGCCCTCTTCTAGCGTTTTCAGCGGATTAAGCGGTGAACCTAAGGTAATGCACATGGCGCATCCACCCTCGGTCGCCATCCGCGCGGCCAAAAGCTTGGTGATCATGCCGCCCTTGGACAGGCCGGAAATCCCGTCACCCGCCATCGCCTCGATTTCCGGCGTGATACGGTCCACCACGTCGAAACGGCGTGCATTGGGGTCCAACCCCGGATTGGCGGTGTAAAATCCGTCCACATCGGACAACAGCACCAGCTGATCCGCGCCGCAGGTGACAGCCACCTGCGCGGCAAGACGGTCATTGTCGCCATAACGGATTTCGTCCGTGGCCACGGTGTCGTTTTCGTTGACGATGGGCGTCACACCCAAGGCCAACAACATCTCCATGGTCGCGCGCGAGTTCAGATAGCGGCGGCGGTCGGTTGTATCCTCAAGCGTGACCAGCACCTGTCCGGTCTTGATCCCGTAAGGGGCCAGTATTTCTTCATAGGCGCGCGCAAGACGGATCTGGCCCACCGCAGCCGCGGCTTGGCTCTGCTCTAACGCCAGCGCACCCGAGGGCAGGCCCAAAACACGGCGGCCAAGCGCGATCGAGCCTGAGGAGACAAGGATCACATCGGTGCCGCGTGCGCGGATCCGCGCCACATCCTCGGCAAGGCTTTTCAACCAGTCTTGCCGCAAATCACCCGTTTCGCGGTCGACAAGCAGCGCCGAGCCGATCTTGACTACCAGACGTTTGGCAGCACTCAGGGTTGCCACGGCGTCTGCTCCTCGGGCTGGTTCACGCGGTGCCGCAGGCGATCCTCGTCGATCTGCGCCCGTAGCGCCCGCAGCACATCGATCACACCCTGCCCCGTGGCGCCCGACATCAACATCACCGGACCACCGGCGACACGCTCGAGTTTTTTCTTGAGCAGCTTGAGCCGCGCCTCTTCGACTGCGTCGATCTTGTTAAGGACCGTGATCCGCGGTTTCAGCGCCAGATCGCCACCATAGGCCTCCAACTCGCCGATGATGATCTTGTAATCCTCGACCGGATCTTCGCCCGTGCCATCGACCAGATGCAAAAGCACCGCGCAGCGTTCGACATGGCCAAGGAACTGGTCACCCAGACCGCGGCCTTCGGACGCGCCTTCGATCAGGCCGGGAATATCGGCCACGACGAATTCGACGTTGTCCACACCCACGACGCCGAGGTTCGGCACCAGCGTGGTAAAGGGATAATCGGCAATCTTGGGTCGTGCGTTCGAGGTCGCGGCAAGGAAAGTGGATTTGCCCGCGTTGGGCATGCCCAACAGACCCGCGTCCGCGATCAGTTTCAGGCGCAGCCAGATGGTCATTTCGATGCCGGCCTGCCCTGGATTGGCACGGCGCGGGGCCTGGTTCGTGGCGCTTTTGAAATGCAGGTTGCCCCAGCCGCCATTGCCGCCCTTGGCCAAGATCACACGCTGGCCGACCTCGATCATATCGGCGATGACGGTTTCTTCGTCCTCGTCGAGGATCTCGGTGCCGACGGGCACGCGCAACACGATGTCATCGCCGCTGGCGCCGGTCTTGGCGCGGCCCATGCCGCCCTGCCCGTTCTTGGCAAAGAAATGCTGCTGATAGCGGAAATCGATCAGCGTGTTCAGCCCCTCGACCGCCTCGATCACCACATCGCCGCCGCGGCCGCCATCACCGCCATCGGGGCCGCCGAATTCGACGAACTTTTCACGGTGGAAAGATACCGAGCCGTTCCCGCCGCTGCCCGAGCGGATGTAGACTTTGGCGAGGTCGAGAAACTTCATGGCTATGCCCTTTGCGTAATCAGGCCCCGCGATAGTCTATCGGGGGGCTTTTCTCAAGGCGTCCCAGCGTTCACGGGGCAGGATGAACTTTTCACCGTCCAAGCTGCGCCCCTGCGCGCGGCAGGGACCGTGGTCGGGGCCGTTGGGCAGAAACCCGAGCTTGTCCAAAACGCGCACCGACGCGGGATTGCCGACCCAGACCGCGGCGCGGATATCGGCCCAATCCTGCGTGGCAAAGATATGGTCGACCAGCGCGCGGCCGATCTCGGTCGCGTAGCCCTGCCCCCAGTGATCGCGATGGAACATATAGCCCAAGATGCCGCGCCAGATGCCCATCTGGCCAATCACCTGACCGTTCAGACAGACAAGCCCCATGAACCCGTCCTCGGGCGCGTGTGGCACCGCGCGGCTTTCCACAAAGGCGCGCTCGGCCGGCCACGGCCATGTGGCGGTCCATTTGGCGACCTCGTAGTCATCGGCATAGGCAATCATCGCGTCGACGTCGGCGGGCGTCGGCACGCGCAGGGTCAAACGCGCAGACCGCAACGCGGTGCGATAGCGCGGCCAATCGGCTGCCGAGAGCGCCATGCGTTGTATCGGCATCGCGGCGCCGGTGGCGCGCTGAATAACGGTCTCCAGATGCGTGTCGGCAAAGCCGAGTTTCATCAGCACCGCCCGCGATGCGGCGTTTTCGGGGTAATGGCCGGAAATCACGGGCGCATCATGGCGCTGGAAAAACCATTCCAGCACGGCACGCGCGGCCTCGGTCATATAGCCACGCCCGTGCCGGTCGGCGGCAAGCCAATAGCCGAGGTCTGGCTTGACCGAAATGACCCCTGCAAAGCCCGCGCCATCCTCGATCGCCCAATGGGCATGGCTGGGGTCCATGGCAAATTGCGCGATGAACCGGATCGCGTCCTGTGGCCCATAGGGAAAGGGCACGGCGCTCAGCCAGCGCACGACCTGCCAATCCGCCAACGCGGCAACCAGAGCGGGCGCATCGGCCATGGTCAGGGGGCGCAGTCGTAGCCGTGCGGTCGCGATGACCGGCAAGGTCATTTCTTGGTTTTGCACATATAGGTCCATGTCGGCACCGTGGCGGCGCGCGCGACCGAAAACGCCTCGGCGTCGCCCAGATAGACAAAGCCCAGACCCGTCAGGCTGCGGGCAATGCCGGGTTCGTCCTGAAACACCTCGGCAAAAATCGTGGCCGCGCCATGGGGGTTGGCCGCAACCAGCGCTGCCGCCGCCTCGCGCGCATAGCCTGCCTGCCAAAAGGCCGGCGCCATCCACAAGGTCAGTTCCGATTGCCCGCGATCCATCCGCGCGAGCCCTGCCACGCCCATCACCTCGGGCATATCACTGACAGATCCGTCAATCGCCCACAGATCTTCGGTCCGACCCGGCGCCTGCGCGCGGGCAATCATCGCCTCGACCATGCCGGGCGGCAAAGGATGGGGAATATTGCGGCTGCCACGCGCCACGCGGATATCACCGGCGTAGAGCGCGATCAGGCCTTGGTCCGATGACCGCAAAGGCCGCAGAACGATGCGTTCGGCCGCAATCGTGGGCTGATCGTCGAGTCTTTCTGCCAACATGGGTTTCCTCCCTCGGGAAATCCGCGGACCATTGGTGGCTCCCTACCGCAGGTCCGTGAAAAAATGATGACGCCGAAAACTTTAAGGGGGACCGGCTTTCGCCGATCCCCCTCTGAATTCTCAGCGCCTGGGTGCGGCTTATTCGGCGGCCTCTGCGACCGGAGTGACCATCACAAAGGTGCGACCTTTGAGGCCCTGACGGAACGAGACGGTGCCATTGGCAGTCGCGAACAGGGTGTGGTCCTTGCCCATGCCAACGTTCAGGCCCGGCCACACTTTGGTGCCGCGCTGACGAACGAGGATGTTGCCCGAGATGACGACTTCGCCACCGTATTTCTTCACGCCAAGACGACGGCCAGCACTGTCGCGACCGTTGCGGGAACTACCGCCTGCTTTTTTGTGTGCCATGGGGGATTACTCCTCGGCTTTGGCGGCTGCCTTTTTGGCGGCCGGCTTTTTCTTGGGGGCCTCGGCAACAACCGGGGCTTCAACCTTGGTCGCGGCGCCAACGGCAGCCTTGACGCCGGTCTTGTCGGCGCCGGCAGTCAGGATCTCGGTGATCCGGACCAGCGTCAGCTGCTGACGGTGACCTTTGGTGCGCTTGGACGAGTGCTTACGACGGCGGCGCACAAAGTGGATGGTCTTGGGACCCTTGATCTGGTCGATCACTTCGGCCTGCACGGCAGCACCAGCCACCAGCGGAGCACCGACGGTTTCGCCGATCATGAGAATCTCGTTGAACTGAATCTTTTCGCCAGCGTCAGCCGCCAGCTTTTCGACACGCAGCACATCGCCCGAAGCGACTTTGTACTGTTTGCCGCCGGTCTTGAGAACCGCAAACATATGGTCTTCCTTCATTTTCCGCGTCTTGTGGCCCCCCGCTTCGCTCGGGGTGTTATGGCCCTCTGGCCACCTCGGACTGCGCGCCAATCGGCGTCATTTCGCATAGTCACCGACAAGTGCCTTGCCGGGATGGCGGCTTATCTAAAGAAATGCCTGCAAAGTCAAGTACGGAGCCATAGATGCCGGTCCATTCCTTCAAAGCCGCGATTGTCGTTGCGATCATGCTGTCTTTGTCAGCCTGCGGGCCGGGAATCAATGTCCGCAGCCTTGCCGACCCGACCGCCACCTCGGCGCGGCAAAGCGCGATCGAACTGGTCGTCAAAACCCATTTCGCGGCCATCATCCGCGACATCGACGCGGGCGGCGGTCCGGAACTGGATCACCTGCTGATCGTGGCGCAGGTGCCCGCCAAGGACCGGCCCACGCGCATCTTGCAACTGCACCGTGACGCCGATCTCTATCGCGAAAGCCCCGGCGCGCTGGTGGCGGCCCTGACGCTTTACGGGGCCTAAGACCCCTAGCGATACCAGAGCGAGCGGCCCTGATGGAAAACCTGCACCTTCTCCGGTGCGGCGCCCAGCTTGACCGTCTTGCCGCGCAAATCGGCATGGATGCCCGGCAATTTGGCGATGACCGGCCCGCTCTGACCCGCGACCGTGAAATAGAGCAAGGTCACTTCACCCAGCGCCTCGGTGATGCTGACAGTGCCGGCAAAGACCGCCTCGCCCGTGGTTTCGGTCAGATCCTCGGGCCGGACACCGACATTGACCTTTAGCCCCTTGTCGGCGGCGGTTGTCGGCACCAGCGAAACGGCCGTGCCACCGTTTTCCAGCCTGATCGTCGTGGTCTTGCCGGTCGCCGTGATTTCACCGGCGAACAGGTTCATTGCGGGGCTGCCGATGAATTGGGCCACAAATTCGTTTTCCGGCCGTTCATAAAGCTGCAAAGGCGTGCCTACCTGTGCAATCCCCTTGTCGGCCAAAACGACGATACGGCTGGCCAGCGTCATCGCCTCGACCTGATCATGGGTCACATAGATCATGGTGGTCTCGGGCATTGATTCCTTGAGTTGCGCAATCTCGATACGTGTCGCGACACGCAGCGCGGCATCGAGGTTCGACAGCGGCTCGTCGAAAAGATAGACCTTGGGATCGCGCACGATGGCGCGCCCGATGGCAACCCGCTGACGCTGGCCGCCCGACAGGGCCTTGGGCAGGCGGTCCAGATAGGGCTCGAGTTGCAGGACCCTTGCGGCCTTGTCCACCGCGGCGTCGATGTCCGCTTGCGATTTCTTGGCGAGCTTGAGCGCGAAGGCCATGTTGTCGCGCACTGTCATATGCGGATAGAGCGCGTAGGACTGGAACACCATGGCAATGCCCCGCTGGGCGGGTGGCACGTCATTGACCAGTTGCCCGTCGATCTCGAGCGTGCCCGAACTGATGCTTTCAAGCCCCGCGATCATGCGCAGCAAGGTCGACTTGCCGCAGCCGGATGGTCCGACAAAGACCACCAATTCGCCCGCTTTGATATCAAGGTCGATCCCACGCAGGACCTCGACCGAACCGCCATAGGTCTTGCCGACATCCTTGAGTTTCAGTTCCGCCATCGTCCTATCCTCTCAAACGCGCGCCACGGCGAGCCAGGGTTGCCAGGGGCCCAGATGCAACTTTCCGTCCGCCGAGGGATGGGCCACCCCCAGTTCGCCGCCAATCGTTAGCCATTCGCCCTCGGGCATCGTCAGCGCCGCAGGCTCGCTGCTCAGGTTAAAAGCGCAGAAAATGCGTTCTACTCCGGCCGCGCGCACAAAGCTGATGACCGAGCCCTGCGCCGAGACCTCGCTCTGGCTGCCAGCCATCAACGGTCTGTGGCTGTGGCGGAACGCAATGACACGCCGGTAATGATGGATCAGGGCCGTGGGGTCGGCCTCTTGCCGTGCGACGGACAGATGCAGATGCGCGCTCGAGACCGGCAGCCAAGGCCGCGCGGCCGAAAAGCCGCCGTTCTGGTTCGAGGGTTCCCAAACCATCGGCGTGCGGCACCCGTCACGGCCCTTGAACTCGGGCCAGAACTCGATGCCATAGGGGTCTTGCAGATCCTCGAAGGCGACATCGGCCTCGGGCAGCCCCAATTCCTCGCCCTGATAAAGACAGACCGAGCCTCGCAGGCAATGGATCAGCGTCGCAAAGACCCGCAGCGCGGCGGGCGACAGCGCCCAGCGGCTGCTGTGGCGCACCACGTCGTGATTGGAAAAGGCCCAGCAAGGCCACCCCTCGGCGGCCAAGGTCGCCACATCGCCCAGAACCTCGGCCACGCGGTTCGCGGTCGGCTGCTCGGCCGCCAGAAATTCAAAGGCATAGCACATCTGCATCAGATCATCGCCAGCGGTGTATTGGCCCATGATCTCCAGCCCGCGCTGGGCATCGCCCACCTCGCCCACCGCCGCAGCGCCATAGCCATCCATCAGCGACCGCAACCGCCGCAAAAAGGCAAGGTTTTCGGGCTGGTTCTTGTCGTACAGATGCTCTTGGTGGTTATAGGGATTGACCGAGGGCGCGATCGAAGCGTTCCGGCGTTCCTTGGGCAGGGGCGGGTTGTCCCGCAACGTCTTGTCATGGAAATAGAAATTGATGGTGTCGAGCCGAAAGCCATCGACGCCCCGATCCAGCCAGAACCGCGCCACATCCAACAGCGCCTCTTGTACCGCGGGGCTATGCAGATTGAGGTCGGGCTGCGAGGCGAGGAAATTGTGCAGATAATACTGCTCGCGCCGTCCGTCCCAGTGCCACGCCGACCCACCAAAGATCGACAGCCAGTTATTGGGCGGGGTGCCATCGGGTTTGGGCTCGGCCCAGACATACCAATCGGCGCGCGGGTTATCGCGGCTCTTGCGGCTTTGTTTGAACCATGCGTGCTGGTCGCTGGTGTGGCTCAGCACCAGATCGATCATCACCCTCAGGCCCAGCTGATGCGCGGTTTCCACCAGCGCGTCGAAATCGCTCAACGTGCCGAACATCGGGTCCACGTCGCAATAATCCGACACATCGTAGCCGAAATCCTTCATCGGCGAGGTAAAGAACGGGCTGATCCAGATGGCATCGACGCCAAGCGAGGCGATATAGGGCAGCCGCAACACGATGCCCGACAGATCGCCGATACCGTCCCCGCTCGAGTCCTGAAAACTGCGCGGGTAAATCTGGTAGATCACCGCCCCCCGCCACCAGTCGGCGGCGCGGGCGGTCGAAGCAAGGGGTTTGCGCAGGGCAGATAACGTCATGGGTCTTCCTATTTCACAGAACCTGCAAGCAGGCCCCGCACGAGGTATTTTTGCATGGTGAAAAACACGAGCAGCGGCACCGCAATCGACACGAAAGCCGCCGTGGCAAGGATTTCCCAATTGCCGCCGCGCGAGCCCATCAACTGCACGATCTTGTCGGTCATCACGGTGGTGCCCGCAGTCGGGTCGATCAGAAAGACCTTGGCCACCAACAGATCGTTCCACGTCCAAAGGAACTGGAAGATCGCGAAAGAGGCCAGAGCCGGAAAGGACAGCGGCAGCACGATCTTGGTGAAAATCTGGAAATCGGTGGCCCCATCGACCTTGGCGTTTTCGATGATGTCGCGCGGCAGGCCGACCATATAGTTACGTAAGAGATAGATCGCCAAGGGCAGACCAAACCCTGTATGCGCCATCCAGACGCCCAGAAACCCTTTGCCGATGCCGATGAAGTTGTGGAACTTCAACAATGGGATCAGCGCCAGTTGCAGCGGCACGACCAACAGCCCCACGATTGCCGCGATCAACAGCGCGCGCCCCGGAAAATCCATCCAGGCCAGCGCATAGGCGGCAAAGGCCGCAACAAGGATCGGAATGATGGTGGCGGGGATCGTCACGGTCAGCGTGCCGAAAAAGGCGCGGGACATCCCGTCGATATTGGCCGGATCGCTCAGCAAGAAACGGTAATTCCTGAGGGTAAACTCGGGCGGCGTTGTGGCGGTGACAAAGATGCGCTGGCCCCTGCCCTCCAAAGCGGCGGGCGAGGTCCAGCTATAGGTGCCATCCGCCCCCACGGTCAGGGTCTGGCCATCCTTGAGGTCGGCCTGATCGCCCGCCCCATAGGCCGCGATATCGCGTGACGAGGTGCCCCATGCCGAAATCACCGCATCGGTCTGCGTGGTGAACAGGTTGCCTTCGACGACATAGACCCCGTCCCGCAGCACCTGCACGCCCGCAGGATCGGCCGCGCGCAGGGTCAGGTTCTGTTCCGACGGGAAAAGCGCCTTCCACCAGCCCGAGCCGGTGATCTGGTCCGCCGTCCTGAACGACGACACAAAGAGACCCAATGTCGGGAATATCCAGAGCAGCACCAGCGCCAGCACCGATAGATGCACAGCCCAC
>JAHEBS010000004.1 GCA_024642145.1 Marivivens sp. | reverse complement strand
AAGAGATCCGCGAAAGGCTCGGGTTTCTCAATAACGTGGGTCTCGATTACCTGACACTCAGCCGTGCCGCAGGCACGCTGTCGGGCGGCGAAAGCCAGCGTATCCGTTTGGCCTCGCAGATCGGGTCCGGCCTGACGGGGGTTCTCTATGTGTTGGACGAACCATCGATCGGGCTGCATCAGCGTGATAACGACCGCCTGCTGACCACCCTGAAAAACCTACGTGATCAAGGCAATACGGTCATCGTTGTCGAACATGACGAAGAGGCGATCCGCGAGGCGGACTATGTTTTCGACATTGGTCCCGGTGCGGGCGTGCATGGCGGACAGGTCGTCGCGCGGGGCACCCCGTCGGAAATCATGGCCAACCCGGCGTCGGTCACGGGCGACTATCTGTCGGGCCGTCGTGAAGTCCCCGTGCCTGCAGAACGGCGCAAGGGCAACGGCAAGAAACTGACCGTGGTTCGCGCCACGGGTAACAACCTGCGCGACGTGACTGTTGATTTCCCGTTGGGGCAGTTTGTCTGTGTCACGGGCGTGTCGGGGGGCGGCAAATCGACCCTGACCATCGAGACGCTCTACAAGAACGCGGCGATGCGGCTCAACGGCGCGCGGGAAACGCCGGCCCCCTCCGAGACGATCAAAGGGTTCGAACATCTCGACAAGGTGATCGACATCGACCAACGGCCGATTGGCCGCACGCCAAGGTCAAACCCCGCAACCTATACAGGGGCCTTTACCCCGATCCGTGACTGGTTCGCAGGCCTGCCGGAATCGCAGGCGCGCGGATATAAATCCGGCCGCTTCAGCTTTAACGTCAAAGGCGGGCGTTGCGAGGCCTGTCAGGGTGACGGTGTCATCAAGATCGAGATGCATTTTCTGCCCGACGTCTATGTGCAATGCGAGACCTGCAAGGGCCACCGTTACAACCGTGAAACCCTAGAAATCCGGTTCAAGGGCAAGTCGATTGCCGATGTGCTGGATATGACGGTCGAGGACGCGCAAGAGTTTTTCCGCGCCGTGCCCACGATCCGTGAAAAGATGGATGCGCTTGCGCAGGTTGGTCTGGGCTACATCAAGGTCGGCCAGCAGGCGACAACGCTCTCGGGGGGCGAGGCGCAGCGGGTCAAGTTGTCAAAGGAACTGTCCAAGCGTTCGACGGGCCGCACGCTCTATATCCTCGACGAACCGACGACCGGATTACATTTTGAAGATGTCCGTAAGTTGTTGGAAGTGCTGCACGAACTGGTCGACCAAGGCAACTCGGTGGTGGTGATCGAACATAACCTCGACGTGGTGAAAACCGCCGACTGGGTCATCGACATCGGACCCGAGGGGGGCGATGGCGGCGGCACGGTGGTGGCCGTGGGAACCCCCGAACAGGTGGCCGGGGTCGAGGCCAGCCATACGGGCCGCTACCTCAAGCCGCTGTTGGCGCGGCGGAGAAGGGCGGCCGAGTAGGCCGCCCGACAGGCCTATTTGCGGAAGGTCGAAAGGCCCAAAATCCGGTAGATCGGGCAAAAATTCAGGCCAGCCGTGACCAGCAAGACCGGACCTGCCAGATAAAGCCAGCGATAGGCCGCCTCGGGCTGCAGGAAGAATCCGATGGTCAGGGCAAGGCCCAGAATGACGCGGATGATACGATCTATGCTGCTGATATTTCGGGTCATGGTATGCTCCTGATGTGGGGTTCGACCTGTATCGGACCCTAGTCCAAGAAACATTAGACTTCTTTGATGTAAATCAATCCCGCGCGGTCATTTGTCGCGGTGGCGTTCCTCGAACCGCGGCAGCATGGCCGAGAAATCGCGCCCGCGCCCGTCTTCATCCTCGACAAATCGGCGGTAAAGCTCTGCCGCCAGTTGGCCCATGGGGGTGTCGGCGTCGGCGCCTGCGGCTGCCATCTGGCTGAGGTTCAGGTCTTTAAGCATCAATTCCGATGCAAAGCCCGGTTTATAACCATTGTCGGCGGGTGATTTGGGGCCAACGCCAGGGGCGGGGCAATAGGCGTTCATGGTCCAGCTATAGCCCGACGATGTGGACACCACATCGAACATCTTCTGGCGGTCCAGTCCCAGCTTGTCTGCCAGCGCAAAGGCCTCGCAGGTGGCGATCATGGTCACGCCAAGGATCATGTTGTTACAGATCTTGGCCGCCTGACCCGCCCCCGCGCCGCCACAATGCACGGCCTTTTGTCCCATGATATCAAAGAGCGGGGCCACTTTGGCAAAGGCCGCGTCGCTGCCGCCCACCATGAAGGTCAGGGTGCCGGCTGCCGCGCCGCCCACGCCGCCCGATACCGGTGCATCAAGGGCCAAGAGGCCCGCCGCTGTCGCTGCCTCGGCTACGGCGCGGGCGCTTTCGACATCGACGGTGGAACAGTCGCAATGCACCGCGCCTGCGTCCATCACGGAGTGAATCTCGGCCGCCACGGCCCGCAGGATCGCCCCGTTGGGCAGCATGGTGATGACCACTTCGGCGCCGCGAACGGCCTCGGCATTGGTGGCGGACATGGGCAGGAAATCGGGGCGCGCGGCAGGGTCGCACCCCACCACATCATGCCCCGCCTTCACAAGGTTCGCGGCCATCGGGCCGCCCATATTGCCAAGTCCGATAAAGGCGATACGCATCTGGTCGCTCCTTAATCCAATGTCAATTCGTCGGCCCCGAGGGGCATGGTCATCTTTAGCACATCGCCACCGGTCACGGCGTCTATCGCGGCATGCCGCCAACGGGGCTTGCGGTCCTTGTCGATAATGGCGGCGCGAATGCCTTCGAGAAAATCCGAATGTTCCATGGCGCGGTGGGTAAACCTGTATTCCTGCCGCAGCGCGCCGCGGATTGTGTCATTGGCGCGCACGCGGTGCGCCACCTCGATATGACATGCCATGGCCAGCGGCGAATTGCGCCCGATGAGTTTGAGCGTTTCGGCGCAAAAATCCGCATCCTGCGGCCCGCGCGGGTGGGTCAGCGCGTTCAACACATCCGCCCAAGTCTCGCCGCCGAAATAGGCATCGATCAGCGGGGTCAGGGCTGCAAGCTGCCCCGCAGGCGGGATCGAGGCGGCGGCATCGACAAGCGTGTAATCACCTGTGGCGGCAAGGCGGGTCTTGAGCTGTTCCCAGTCCGCGCGGTCGATATAGTAATCGGCAAAGCCCGCAAGGATCGCGTCGGCTGGCCCCATGCGCCGACCTGTAACGCCGAGGTATTCGCCCAAACGGCCCGGTGCGCGGGCGAGGATCAGGCTACCGCCCACATCCGGCAAAAGACCGATTCCGCATTCCGGCATGGCGATCTGGGCGCTGGAATCGACGATCCGGTGGCTACCGTGGCACCCGACACCGACGCCGCCGCCCATGGTGAACCCTTGCAAAAAACTGACAACCGGTTTGGGAAACTCGAACAGCCGCGCATTCATGCGGTATTCGTCGCGCCAGAACCGGCGACCATAGTCCCAATCGCCTGCGGTGCCGGAGGCATACATATCGGCAATGTCACCGCCTGAACAAAACGCGCGGTCCCCCGATGCGTCGATGATCAAGAGCGCCACCTCAGTGTCGTCCTGCCACTGGATAAGGGCGGCCTCGATGGCCAGACACATCTCGTAGGTCAGCGCGTTCAGCGCCTGCGGGCGGTTCAGCGTGATGCGGCCCGCGCGGCCGTCTTTTCGGATCAGGATATCTTGGTTCATCGTCCTACCAGATCGCGTGCAACGATCATGCGCATGATTTCATTGGTGCCTTCAAGGATCTGATGCACACGCAGGTCGCGCACGATCTTTTCGATGCCATAGTCGGCCAGATAGCCATAGCCGCCAAAAAGCTGCAAACAGCCATCAGCCACGCGACTGCCGGTCTCGGTGGCCAGTTTCTTGGCCATGGCGCAGAATTTGGTGGCATCCGGCGTGCGGTTGTCCAGCTTCCATGCCGCCTGCCGCAGCAATGTGCGCGCTGCCTGCAGGTCGATCTCCATATCGGCCAGCCGGAATTGCAGCGCCTGAAACTGGTCGATCGTGCGGCCAAATGCCTGTCGTTCGGCCATATAGCTGCGGGTCAGGTTCATGGCGTTCTGCGCCGCTCCGATCGAACAGGCAGCGATATTCAGCCGTCCGCCATCAAGGCCCGCCATGGCATAGCTGAACCCCTTGCCCTCTTCGCCCAACAGGTTGTCTGCGGGCGCACGGGCCGCGTCCATCTGCACTTGCCGCGTCGGCTGCGACCGCCAGCCCATCTTGTCTTCCAGCCCGCCAAAGCTCAGCCCTTGGGCCCCGTCTTCCAGCACGAATGCGGAAATGCCCTTGGGCCCGTCACCGCCGGAACGCGCCATGACGATATAGGCGTCGGAATAGCCGCCTCCCGAAATAAAGGCCTTGGTGCCGGTCAAGGCCCAGCCTGCTTGGTCCTTGATCGCGCGGGTTTTCAACGCCGCTGCGTCAGACCCCGATCCGGGCTCGGTCAGGCAATAGGAAAACACGGTTTCCATGCCGAGCGCGCCCGGCAGATAACGGGCGCGCAAGGACTCTGACCCGTAGTCGGAAATCATGCGCGCGCACATGTTGTGGATCGACAGGAATGCGGCAACCGAGGCACAGGACATCGACAGCGCCTCGAACACCAGCGTGGAATCCAGCCTGCTAAGACCGGAACCGCCGTGTTCTTCGCGCACATAAAGCCCGCCAAAGCCAAGTTCGGCGATACGGGGCCAGAGGTCCTTGGGGATGCTGCCTTCGGCCTCCCACTTGCGGGCGTGGGGCGCGATATGCTCCTGCCCAAAGGCTTGGGCCATGTCGAAAATGGCCTCTTGTTCCTCGGTCAAGCCAAAATCCATGGACTCCCCCCGCATTTGCCGATGAAATGAACATATGTTCATATTGTGGGCCGGCGCAAGTCCCGGCTGGTTTTCGCTAGGGCTTTGCGGGTGGCAGCGTCAGCATCAGGAGGGCCGAGGCCACCAGATGATGAAATACGATCCAGTCGGCACCGGCCGGCATTACACCCCGAACAAACGTGCCAAGTATGGGCAGTAGCGTCAGGATCAGGATCGTGACGATGGCCAGATGGGTCAATCGGCGGTCGATGCGGTCAAATATCGCCAAAAGACCTAGACAGGCAAAGATCAGGCAGGTCCCTGCGGCCCAATCGCGCGCCGCAAGACCCGCGAGCCCGTCCGCCGCATCCAACGTCATGGTTATGTCGGGCGGCACGGTTGGAACGGCCAGATTGGTGGCAAAGCCCACCTGAATTGCGGTCGAGATGAACAGGCCGACGGTCGCCAGCAAGACCGCAGTCGAAAGTCCTTTGCGTAATTGACCTTGTGCCATGGCTTGCCCCCTTTTCCTGTCGAACCGAGTATGTTCCCGCGTGGCTCTTTTGGCAATCTTTGGGCATAGAAAAAGGGCCGGTGGCAATATTGCCACCGGCCCAACCCACTCAGATCAAACGCTAATTGGATCTTAGTCCAGCGCTTTGAAGTTCAGCGCGGCACCTTCCTTGATGCCCGAGAACCAGCGCGCCGTGACGGTCTTGGTCTTGGTGTAGAACCGGAAGGCGTCGTTGCCATATTGGTTGAGATCGCCAAAGGCCGACTTTTTCCAGCCGCCAAAGCTGAAGTAGCTGAGCGGCACGGGGATGGGGAAGTTCACGCCGACCATGCCCACGTTTACGCGGCTTGCGTAGTCGCGCGCGGTGTCGCCGTCGGCGGTAAAGATCGACGTGCCGTTGCCATAGGGGTTATCCATGACAAGCTTGAGCGCTTCGTCATAGTTGCTGGCGCGGACGGTCGAGAGGACCGGACCAAAGATCTCTTCCTTGTAGATGTCCATGTCGGGCGTGACGCGGTCAAACAGCGTCGGGCCGACGTAATAGCCCTTTTCATAGCCCTGCAGGCTAAAGTCGCGACCATCGAGAACAAGATCGGCACCCTGTTCGACGCCCGATGTGATCAGACCTTTGACGCGGGCCTGCGCCTGCGCGGTGATCAGCGGGCCATAGTCCACGTCCGCACCGCCGGTATAGGGGCCGACCTTCAGCTTTTCGATGCGGGGCACCAGTTTCTCGATCAGGCGGTCGGCGGTTTCTTCGCCCACCGGAACGGCGACCGAGATCGCCATGCAGCGTTCGCCCGCCGCGCCAAATCCTGCGCCAACCAGCGCGTCGGCGGCCTTGTCGAGGTCGGCGTCGGGCATGATGACCATGTGGTTCTTGGCGCCGCCAAAGCACTGGACGCGCTTGCCGTTGGCCGTTGCACGACCGTAGATATATTGGGCAATCGGGGTCGAGCCGACAAAACCCACGGCCTGAACGGTTTCATTGTCGAGGATGGCGTCAACCGCCTCTTTGTCGCCGTTGACGACCTGCAAGACACCCGGGGGCAGACCGGCCTCTTCGAACAGGGCGGCCAGCATCATCGCGGTGGTGGGTGCGCGCTCGGACGGCTTGAGGATCATCGCGTTGCCGGTGACGATGGCGGGGGCCATTTTCCACAGCGGGATCATGGCGGGAAAGTTGAAGGGCGTGATGCCGGCAACAACGCCAAGCGACTGGCGCATCGAATAAAGATCGATGCCCGGACCGGCGCTGTCCATGTATTCGCCCTTCATCATGCTGGGCGCGCCCATGCAGACCTCGACGACCTCGAGCCCGCGCTGGATGTCGCCACGCGCGTCGGGAATGGTCTTGCCGTGTTCGCGGCTGAGAACCTCGGCCAGCTTGTCCATGTCGCGGTTGATCAGGTCGCCGAACTTCATCATCACGCGGGCGCGGCGTTGCGGGTTGGTGGCGGCCCAGCCGATCTGCGCGGCGGCAGCGCGTGCGACGAAGGCGTCAACCTCGGCCTTGGACGCGAGGGCAACCTTGCCCTGCACTTCGCCCGTGGCGGGGTTGTAGATGTCGCTTGTCCGGCCCGAGGTGCCTTTGACGGTCTGGCCGTCGATATGGTGGTGAATTTCGTACATGGTGATCTCCCAGTGATCGGTTGGCGGTAGAATAGCCTTGCATTTTTCAGCCTAAAAGACAGAGTTCATCAAAGTGGATTTGCAAAAATGCAAGACAAGATGAATTGGGACGATCTGCGTGTGTTCCTCGCCGTGGCGCGGGGCGAAAGCCTGTCGGCCGCAGCGCCGATGTTGAAAATGGATGCTGCGACCGTCGGGCGCCGTATCGCGCGGTTGGAAGACGTGCTAGGGGCGGCGCTTTTCGTCAAATCGCCGCAGGGCTATGCCCTGACCGATCTGGGCAACCGGATGCGCGCCCATGCCGCCGCAGCGGAGGAGGCGCTTTTGGCCGCGCGTGACGAAGGCGCAGCCGGGCAGGGTGGTTTGACTGGTCAGATCCGCATTGGTGCGCCCGATGGCTGCGCCAATTTCCTGTTGCCACAGGTCTGCGCCGCGATCCGTGCTGAAAACCCCGATCTGGAAATCCAGATTCTGGCGCTTCCGCGCGTGGTAAACCTGTCCAAACGCGAGGCCGATCTGGCGATCACCGTCAGCCCGCCCGAGGCCGGACGCCTGACGGTGCAAAAGATCACGGATTATCACCTCTATCTGGCGACCCGCCGCGATGCGCCGCCGGTCGGGTCACCGCAGGACCTGATGGGGCGACCGGTGGTGGGCTATATCCCCGACATGATTTTCGACAAGGAACTGGACTATCTGGGGCCGCTGGCGGCCACGGGCGTGCAGATGGCGTCGAACTCGGTCGCGGTGCAGATGCAGATGCTGCGCGCGGGGGCGGGCTTTGGCTTTGTCCATGCCTTTGCCATGCCCTTTGCGCCAGAGCTGGTGCCCGTCCTGACGGCGGCGTTTCGGCTGACGCGCAGCTTTTACCTGATCCGCCATGCCGCCGACCGTCGGTCTGATCGTGTCAACCGCGTGGCCAGTGCGCTGATGTCCGGCATCCGCGCCGAGGTTGCGCGGCTCGAAGCCGCCAGCGTGACCTAGCCGATCAGCGGCCAAGCCGTTATCCGGCTTGACATAAAATTGCGTGACCGCGACAATTTAAGTAACAAAACTATGGAGGACAGCCATGCTCGTGACCCAGATCCTTAACGGCAAGCCCGCGGGTGCCATTTTGACGATCTCGCCTTCGGCCAAGGTCAGCGCCGCTGTCGCGATTCTGTCGGAAAAACGCATCGGTGCATTGGTCGTGTCCAGCAATGGGTTAACGGCGGATGGCATCCTGTCCGAGCGTGACATCGTGCGCGAAATCGGGCGGCGCGGCAGTGGTTGTCTCGATGATACCGTGGCCTCGATGATGACAAGCAAAGTCACCACATGCAGCGAAAATGACAGCGCGGACCGCGTGCTGGAGATCATGACCAACGGTCGTTTCCGTCACTTGCCGGTTGTCCGGGACGGCAAAATGATCGGGCTGGTGTCCATCGGCGATGTGGTCAAGGCGCGGCTTTCCGAACTCTCGATGGAAAAGGATGCGCTCCAAGGCATGATCATGGGGCACTAAGCCTTGAAATCCCTGACGTAATCATGTTGCGTCAGGGTTGACGACCTTGCGAGAGGACAAGATGCGCACAGGGCTTTACCCCGGGACCTTTGACCCGGTCACGATCGGACATTCCGATATCATCAAGCGCGCCTGCCGACTGGTGGACCGTTTGGTCATCGGTGTGGCCATCAACCACGACAAGGGCCCACTGTTTTCGCTGGACGAACGTGTCGCCATGATCGAGGCCGAATGCGTCGCGATTGCCGCCGATACGGGGACCGAGATCCTTGTGCATCCTTTCGACAATCTGCTGATCGACTGCGCGCGCGAGGTTGGCGCGGGGGTGATCATCCGCGGACTGCGGGCCGTGGCGGATTTCGAATACGAATTTCAGATGGTCGGTATGAACCGCGCGCTCGACAGCTCGATCGAGACCGTGTTCCTGATGGCCGAGGCGCGCCATCAGGCGATTGCCTCGAAACTGGTCAAGGAAATCGCGCGGCTTGGCGGTGATGTCGGTCGTTTTGTCAGCCCCGCAGTCAAGGCGGCGCTGACCGAACGGCTCGCGCGTAAGAAATAAGGGCGCCGAAGCGCCCTTTTTCTAGATCAGCTTGCCCATCGCCACGGCCGTATCGGCCATGCGGTTGGAAAAGCCCCATTCGTTGTCATACCACGTCAGAATACGGACCATATTGCCTTCCATCACGCGGGTCTGATCCATGTGGAAGATCGACGAATGCGGGTCGTGGTTAAAGTCCATCGACACGTTATGGAAATCGGTAAAGCCCAGCACGCCCTTCAGCGCGCCGTTGGCGGCGCTGCGGATCAGGCTGTTGACCTCTTCTGCCGTTGTCGGGCGGGCGGATTCGAACACCAGATCGACGACCGAGACGTTGGGTGTCGGCACGCGGATCGCCACACCGTCCAGTTTGCCTTTCAATTCCGGCAGAACCAGACCCACGGCCTTGGCGGCACCTGTCGAGGTGGGGATCATGCTCAGCGCGGCGGCGCGGGCGCGGTAGAGGTCCTTGTGCAGCGTATCCAGCGTGGGCTGGTCACCGGTGTAGCTATGCACCGTGGTCATAAAGCCCTTCACGATGCCAATGCCGTCATTCAGCACCTTGGCCACGGGGGACAGGCAGTTCGTGGTGCATGAGGCGTTCGACACCACGATATCGTCGCGCGTCAGGCTGTCGTGATTGACGCCATAGACAATCGTCTTGTCCGCACCATCGCCCGGGGCCGAGATCAACACGCGCTTGGCGCCAGTGGCCAGATGCGGCTGGACCTTTTCCTTGGAGGTAAAGATGCCGGTGCATTCCAGAATGATATCGACATCACCCCAAGGCAGTTCGGCGGGATTGCGGATCGCGGTGACGCGGATCGGGCCGCGGCCGACGTTGATCCAATCGGGGCCGGTCGTGACCTCATGCGGGAAACGTCCATGGACCGAGTCGAAACGCAGCAAATGCGCGTTCGATTCCACAGGCCCCAAATCGTTGATCGCAATGACTTCGATATCCTTACGGCCAGATTCGATGATGCCGCGTAGCACATTGCGCCCGATACGGCCAAATCCGTTGATGGCAACTTTGACAGTCATGACAATCCTCCAATAGCAGCAGGGCAGGCCCTTACTGTTTGCGCTAACATTGCGATTTTACGCCAAAGGTCAACATTCATTTCGCAGATGCGGCGAACTATCGCCAAAAGGCCAAGGTTTCGAGAAAATCGATAAAACTACGCGCAACCCACATGCCGCCCACGCCCGACCATAGCAGTTGGTCGGCCGTAATGGCCGCAACGATGATGACCGCAAGGCCAAAAGCCGTAAAATTGGACATGCCCCGAACCTATCGGCCCGAGGCATGCTCTGAAAGACTAATTAACCAAGGATGGTCTAGAGGCGGCCCATCATTGCCGCGACATCGGCCATGCGCGCCGAAAAGCCCCATTCGTTGTCATACCACGCCAGCACGCGGACCATGCGCTTGGAGGTCACACGGGTCTGGTCGGGGGCGAAGATCGAGGAATGGGTCGTGTGGTTGAAGTCGATCGAGACTTTGGGCTCGGGGTCGTAGGCCAGAACATGGCTCATCGGACCCAGTGCGGCATCCCGCATGATCTCGTTGATGTCGGCGACGGTGACATCCTTGCCCGCATAAAAGGTCAGGTCCACAGCCGAGACATTGGGGGTGGGCACGCGGATCGCCGAACCTTCAAGCTTGCCTTCCAACTCGGGCAGCACCTCGCCAATGGCCTTGCCGGCGCCGGTCGAGGTCGGGATCATCGCCATGGCAGCGGCGCGGGCGCGGTAGAGGTCTTTGTGGCGGCGGTCCAGAGTGGGTTGATCGCCGGTGTAGCTGTGGATCGTGGTCATGATACCGGCTTCGATGCCGACCGCATCATTCAGCACCTTGGCCAAAGGCGCGAGACAGTTGGTGGTGCAAGAGGCGTTTGACACCACAAAATGTTCAGTGGTCAGCGCGCGGTGGTTCACGCCATAGACCACGGTCAGATCGGCGCGCTTGGCGGGTGCCGAAACCAGAACACGCTTGGCGCCACGGCCAAGGTGAACCGCGGCCTTGTCGCGTTCGTTGAACGTGCCGGTGCATTCCAGAACCACATCGACGCCCGACCAGTCCAGCTCTTCGGGGTTGTAGGTCGAACTGACCTCGATAGGGCCACGACCCACATCCAGCGTATTGCCCGCGACACTGACCTGACCCGGAAAGCGGCCATGAACGCTGTCGTATTTCAGCAGATGCGCGTTGGTTTCGATGGGGCCGGTGGCGTTGATCTTGACGACCTGCACATCGTTGCGCGCAGCCTCGGCGATGTGCGCCAGCGTGCAGCGGCCGATGCGGCCGAAGCCATTGATCCCGAGCGTGACAGTCATGCGAGGTATCCCGATACGTGAGTTTTGCCGCTCGATAGAGGGCCGCGCGCCCGCGCGAAAGGGCATTTGCGCAAATTGGCCAAAGTGTTAGCGGTAACCGTCACCCTGCTGCCGCGGTTGGCGCTAACGGTTGCGCCAACATCTGGCTTGTCTGACGCCAGCGCGCGCATAGGTAGTAGGTAACGATTCGTAGGAGACGGTTTTGAGCGGTTTGATCGCGCTATTTGATGATGTTGCGGCCATAGCCAAGGTCGCGGCCACCAGTCTTGACGATGTGGCCACCGCAGCGGCCAAGGCCGGCAGCAAAGCGGCCGGCGTGGTCATCGACGATGCCGCAGTGACGCCCACCTATGTGCAGGGTTTCTCGGCCGAGCGCGAATTGCCGATGATCTGGCGCATTACCAAAGGTTCCTTGCGCAACAAGCTCTTGTTTCTCTTGCCCGTCGCCATGGCGCTGGCGGCGTTTCTACCGCAGGCGATCACGCCGATCCTGATGCTGGGCGGGGCCTATCTGTGCTTTGAGGGCGCTGAAAAGGTTTTCCACCTGTTCTGGCCCCATGCCAGCCACGCGATCGAGGAAGATCTGGATGTCCGCGATCCGGCGCATCTGGAAGAGGCCAAGGTGGCAGGGGCCATCAAGACCGATTTTATCCTGTCGGCCGAAATCATGACCATCACGCTGGCCGCGATCCCGCCCGGAGCCGTGTGGCAACAGGCGCTGGTTCTGGCGGTGGTCGGCACCGGCATCACCGCGCTGGTCTATGGCTCGGTCGCGCTGATCGTGCGCGCGGACGATCTGGGTCTGATGATGGTGCGGCAAGGCCGCCTGCGTTTCACCCGCAGGTTGGGCCGGACCATTGTGGCCGCCATGCCCAACGTGCTGGTGACGCTTTCAATCGTCGGCACGGTCGCCATGCTCTGGGTCGGTGGGTCCATCGTGCTGCACGGGCTGGAAACCACGCATCTCTGGCCTTGGCCCTATGAGAAGATCCATCACCTGTCCGAGGCCGCAGCCCATGCCGTGCCAGCCGCCGCTGGTTTTGTCGGCTGGGCAGTGACCGCCGTGATCGACGGGATCGTGGGACTGGCGCTGGGGTTGGCCCTGCTGCCGCTGGCCACGCGCGTCATCATGCCGCTCTGGGCGCGGATCAGCGGTCAAAAGGAAAAGGCCGCGCACTAGGCGCGGCCCTTTTGATCTGCGATCTGAGGCAGGTTACCCCAAAAGTCCCTTCGCCGTCGCCGCGACATTGGCCGCAGTGATGCCGAATTGTTCGTAAAGCACCTTGTCGGGTGCCGAGGCGCCAAAGGACGACATGCCGACAAAGGCCTGCTTGGCTTCACGGCCGCGCTCGCCCGTAAGCAGCCAGTCCCAGCCCTGACGCACTGCGGCCTCGATACCGACGCGAACCGGACCTGCGGGCAGGACGCGTTTGCGATAGGCTTCGTCCTGCTGCGCGAAAAGCTCCATGCAGGGCATGGAAACCACGCGGGTGCCAATGCCTTGGGCCTCGAGCGTCTCACGCGCGGCCAAGGCAATTTCCACCTCGGAACCGGTGGCGATCAAGATCACCTGACGCTTGCCGGTGGCTTCGGCCAGCACATAGCCGCCCTTGGCCACAAGGTTGGCGCTGGTGTTGGTCTTGCGCACGGTGGGCAGGTTCTGACGCGACAGCGCCATGACCGATGGGGTTGCGGTCTGGTTCAGCGCCATTTCCCACGCTTCGGCGGTTTCCACGCTGTCGGCGGGACGGAACACCAGCGTGTTCGGCGTCGCGCGCGAGATGGCAAGGTGTTCGACCGGTTGGTGGGTGGGGCCGTCTTCACCCAGACCGATCGAGTCGTGGGTCATGACATAGACCACCGGCACGCCCATCAGCGCCGACAGGCGCATCGAGGGGCGGGCATAGTCGGTAAAGCACATGAACGTGCCCGAATAGGGCCGCGCGCCGCCATGCAGCGCCATGCCGTTCATCGCCGCGGCCATGCCATGTTCCCGAATGCCGTAATAGACGTAGCGGCCCTTGCGGTTGGTGGGGTGGAACACGCCCAGATCGGCGGTCTTGGTGTTGTTCGAGCCCGTCAGGTCAGCCGAACCGCCAATGGTTTCGCCCATGATCGGGTTGATGACCTCGAGCGCCATTTCCGAGGATTTGCGCGTGGCGACCTTGGGCTGGGTCTCGACAATCGACTTTTTCAGCGCGCGGATCGCACCGGCCAGCTTTTTCGGCACGTCGCGGTCATAGGCGCGGGCAAACTCGGCCTGTTTGTTGGCCGGCAGCTTGGCAAACTCGGCTTCCCATGCGGCACGGGTCGCGGCACCACGGGTGCCCATGGCCTCCCACTGGCTCTTGATCGCGGCGGGGATTTCAAACGGGCCATAGGGCCAGCCATAGGCGGCCTTGGCCGCTTCCAGCTGGGCCTTGTCGGTCAGTGCGCCGTGGCCCTTGGACGTGTCCTGCGCGGCATGGCCAAGCGCGATATGCGTCTTGCAGGCGATCATCGAGGGGCGGGGGTCGGTCTTGGCGGCGGCAATCGCCGCGTCGATGGCAACCGGATCATGGCCGTCGATCGACTGGACGTGCCAGCCCGAGGCCTCGAAACGTTTGACCTGATCGGTCTTGTCCGAGAGGTCGACCTTGCCGTCGATGGTGATGTTGTTGTTGTCCCAGAAAACGATCAGGTGACCCAGTTCCTGCATGCCGGCAAGGCCGATGGCCTCTTGGCTGATGCCTTCCATCAGACAGCCATCGCCCGCCATCACATAGGTGCGGTGGTTAACGACCTTGGCGCCATAGCGGGCGCGCTGGATTTCCTCGGCAATGGCAAAGCCCACCGAATTGGCAATGCCCTGACCCAAGGGGCCGGTGGTCGTTTCGATGCCCGAGGCATGGCCATATTCCGGATGGCCTGCCGTCTTGGCGCCCCACTGGCGGAAGTTCTTGATCTCGTCGAGCGTCATATCCGCGTAGCCGGTGAGATAAAGCAGCGAATAGAGCAACATCGAGCCGTGGCCCGCCGAAAGGATAAAGCGATCGCGGTCGGGCCAGTTCGGCGCCTTGGGGTCGAAACGCAGGTGCTTTTCGAACAGAACCGTGGCGACATCGGCCATGCCCATGGGCATCCCCGAGTGGCCAGAATTGGCGGCGGTAACGGCATCAAGGGTGAGCGTGCGGATGGCCGCGGCCTTCATCCAGTGGTCGGGGTGCGCGGCGCGCAGGGCTTGAATGTCCAAGAGGAGGTTCCTTCGTTCGAAGCCATGAAAATCAGCCCTCTCATAGCAGGCAGGCCCCCAAGATCAAGGCTGGCGGCAGCCCGCATCAAGCGCGAGCGCTAAAGGGTTATGATTAAAGCATTACCGCCATTTGCCGCTTGGGGGGGGATCGCATACCCTTGGGGCAGACCGCCACGATTCGCACCGCCAAGCCGCGGCGCTGCCCGAACGAAGGAGAGGCAATGGCCGAGATCTCGGAATACGAGGAGCGCATAGCCGCCGCCCTGTCGCGTATGCGACGCGGGGTCGAGACGCTTGCCAACGCGGCCGCCGCCGTGGTGCCGCCGCCTGCCAAGGCCGACGGCGAAGACGCCGCGCCTGACCAGAGCGACGAGATTGCCGCCCTCAAGTCGCGGCTGGACGACGAACAGATGGTCAACCGCCAGCTCGAGGAACGTCTGAAGGGCGTCAAGGACCGGCAAGACCAGATCGTCAGTCGGCTCGAGGCCGAGGTGGCGCGGCTCAAGGGCCAGTTCCAGAGCTTTGACACCGATCTGGAACGCCTGCGCCAGACCAACGCCGACCTGCGCGACATGGCGGCCCGTCTGCGCGAGTCGATCGAGGACGAGGTTGTTGACGCCGAAATGGTTAATCGCGCGCTCAAGGCCGAACTCGACGCGCTCGAGGCGACCCGTGCCGCGGATCGCGCGGAAATCGAAGCGATCCTTGCCGAACTGAGACCCATCATCGAGGAGGCCAACTGATGCCGCAGGTCGATATCCATATCGGCGGCCGCGTGTTCGCCGTGGCCTGTCAGGAAGGCGAGGAACGCTATCTGCATTCCGCCGCGGCCATGCTGGACAACGAAGCGCAGTCGCTATCGTCGCAGGTGGGGCGGATGTCCGAGGGGCAATTGTTGCTGATGTCGGGCCTGATGCTGGCTGACAAGACGACAGGGCTTGAAGACAAGCTGCGGGCCGCCGAGGCCAAGATCGCGGAATTGGAACTGAGGGCCAACCGCCCCGCAGAGCGGGTCGAGGTGCCGGTTATTCCGGGGCGCGTGATGGAGGCCTTTGCCGAGCTTGCAGCCGAAGCCGAGGCGCTGGCGGGCCTTGTCGAGGAAAAGGCGCGCGGCTAGTCCCGCGCGCCCCTCAATTTCAAATCAACCGTTGGCTTCGCGGATCTTGTCCGCAGCTTCCTTGTTGAAGGTGACGCCCTTGGCGTCAAACAGCTGGTCCAACTCGCCCGACAGCGTCATTTCGGTGATGATGTCGCAGCCGCCCACAAACTCGCCCTTGACGTAAAGCTGCGGGATCGTCGGCCATTCCGAAAAATCCTTGATCCCCTGACGGATATCGGCGTCAGCCAGCACGTTGACGTCGACAAAATCGACCCCGAGGTAGTTCAGCACGCCCGCAACGCGGCTGGAAAAGCCGCACTGGGGCATCATCTTGGTGCCTTTCATGTAAAGCACCACATCGTTCTTGGTCACGGTATCGCGGATCTGGTCAATCGCGCTCATCTGTCGGTCCTCTCAATCGGGCGCTTTGGTGGTCAGCGCCAATGCGTGCAATTCCCCATGCGAGCCGTCCATCTTGCCTTTCAGCGCGGCGTAAACGGCGCGTTGCTGCTGGACGCGGTTCAATCCGCGAAAGCTTTCATCGACGACCATCGCCGCGAAATGCTGTCCGTCGTCACCCTGCACCGTGATCTTGGCTGCGGGAAAGGTGCCACGGATCAGGTTTTCGATCTCTTCTGCGGTAATGGCCATGGGGTACTCCTGTCTTGCTCAAGATGTAGAGCGCGCCACTCTTGGCTGCAAGGGCAAGCGGTGCCGCAGGTTCAGCCTTGGGGGAAACGCGCGCGGATGATCGCGGCGACGCGGCGCTGCAGATCCCACAGCCCACGGTCCACGATACCCTGCGCCTGTAGCGCCGTGACGGTCTTTTGCAGGTATTCGGCGCAGGAACCCCAATGTCCGGCGGCTTGGGCCAGAACGGCGGCAACCTGATCACGGTCGCGCAGCGTGGAATAGGCAGCGCCCTTGTGGTTGGCCACGAAACTGAGCGCCTTTTTGCGGCCCTGCGGCGTATCGATCATGATCCAACGCGGCGCATTCGTAGGGGGGTCCGCGTCGATTTCGCGGTCAAGCAGGCGGTGGATCTGGGTCCTGTGATCGCGATCAGGCAGGCGATAGGCGATGCCCCTGCAGCTACCGCCACGGTCCAGACCCATCATCAGGCCCGGCATTTCGCGCGTCCCGCGCCAGCGACGGATCCAGAAACAAAAGGCCCGATGCCAGCCGGGCGCCACGGCGGGCAGGCTTGCCTCATGTTCGAAATCGGGGTTCCAGATCAGCGAGCCATAGGCAAAAAGCCAAAGCCCCTCTGCGGGAACCTCTTGCGCCAGTTCATCCGCCCATCGCCAATAGGTAGCCTCTGCGGGATCGGGCAAATGCGGCTCGGGCCCCTGATCGGGCGGAAACCGCTGCACCAGTGCGACAAGCTCTGGCGTCAGGTCCGGCGGGCTTGTGATCATGGTCCGCCTCCCTGTGATGCAGACAAAACGGGCTGGGCACGCGCGGCGCTTTGGTGCAAGCCTATGGGGCATCGGGTCATGTCGCAAGAATTGCGGTTTCGGTCTGCCCTTGACCCTCACGCTACGTGAGGTCCCATGAAGGGGTCATGACAAAACGAATCGATGAATGGAGCGTGGGCGAACTGGCCCGCAAGGCCGGAGTCTCGGTCCGCACGCTGCACCACTATGACGAAATCGGGCTGTTGCGCCCGCGTCGGACGGGGCAGGCGGGCTACCGCGTCTATGGCAGACCCGAGGCGCTGCGCCTGCGCGAGATCATGTTCTACCGTGCGATGGGCATGGGGCTCGACCAGATTGCGGGCCTCGTGGATGCGCCGGGCAAGGACCGCCGCGCAAGACTGGCCGAGCAGGCCGTGCGGCTGAAGGCCGAGCGTAGCCGGATCGACGACATGCTTGCCGCCATTGTCGAGGCGGTCGAAACAGACAGGGAAAGCATCATGACGATTGACGATCTTTACAAGGCTTTCGAACCCGCCAAACAGGCCGAATACGAGGCTTGGCTGGTCGAAAACTACGGGCCGGACATGGCCGATCACATCGCCACATCCAAAGCCCAACTGGAAAAAGTGCCCGAGGAGATGGCGGCCAAAATGGCCGAGTTGCGCGACATCGAAGAGGCGCTGGTGGCGATATTCCTGCGGGGCGAGGGTGATGTTGGTCCCGTCATCGAACGCCACCGCGCATGGGTGGCGGCGATGTGGGGGCGGCCCTGTTCGCATGCGGCGCACGCGGGGCTGGCAGATATGTATCTGTCACACCCCGATTTCGTGGCCCGTTTCGAAATGCTCGCGCCGCGGTTCAGCCAATGGTTTCCGGCCGCCATCAAGGCCAATGCGGCCGCGCAGGGGGTGGGCTGAGATCAGCCCACCGCAGCTTCGAAGGCGCGGCGATAAAGCGCGGTCAGTTCCGGCATGGGGGCCTTGGCCCCGCCAAAATTCAGATCCTGCCCGCCAAAACGGCCCACCGTCAGCAAGGTGACGCCTGCCGCATGGGCGCGCGTCATCAACGCCTCGGCCTGATCGAACGAGCAGGCGATCAGGTAGCGGCCCTGATCCTCGCCAAACAGCGCGGGCGTGGCTGCGCTATCCAGTGAAACGCCCGTCTGACCTGCCTCGGCCATCTCGAAAGCCGCAAGGGCAAGACCGCCATCGGCCAGATCCGAACAGCCGCCGATCAGGTCACGGTTGGCGCGGATGAAATCGCCATGCGTCCGCTCGGCGGTCAGATCCACGTGCGGCGCATCGCCCTCGACGCGGCCAAAGGCCTCGAGCAGCAGCGCCGATTGACCGAGGTGCGAACCCTCGCCCCCCAAAACCAGTGCCACATCGCCGTCACGGGCCGCGCCACCGATCAACTGCGCGGCGTTGGCGATCAGGCCCACAGCGCCAATAGTGGGCGTGGGCAGAATACCCTTGCCGTCGGTTTCGTTGTAGAGGCTGACATTGCCCGACACGATGGGGAAGTCGAGCGCGCGACAGGCCTCGCCGATGCCCTGAATGGCGCCGACGAACTGGCCCATGATCTCGGGCTTTTCGGGGTTGCCGAAGTTGAGGTTGTCGGTCGCGGCGACGGGCAGGGCACCTACGGCGGTCAGGTTGCGCCAAGCCTCGGCCACCGCCTGCTTGCCGCCCTCGACGGGGTTCGCCTTGACGTAGCGCGGGGTCACATCCGAGGTGAAGGCCAGCATCTTGCCCGTGTCATGCACGCGGATCACGCCCGCGCCCAGACCCGGCTTGCGGACGGTATCGCCCATGACCTGACAGTCATATTGCTCGAACACCCAGTTCTTGGCGGCATAGTTGGGCGAACCGATCAGCGCCTTGAGCCCCTCGACCGGATCAATGGCAGGGACATCGGCCAAGGGCGCCGCCGCCGGCGTTGCCACCCAAGGACGGTCATATTCCGGCGCGCTGGATGACAGTTTGGACAGCGGCAGGTCGGCCTTGACCTCGTTGCCGTGCAAGATGAGGAAACGGTCTTCGGGGATGGTCTCGCCCACAATGGCGAAATCGAGATCCCATTTGTCAAAGACGGCCTTGGCCTCGGCCTCTTTTTCGGGCCGCAGCACCATCAGCATCCGCTCTTGGCTTTCGCTGAGCATCATCTCATAGGCGGTCATGTTGGTTTCGCGCTGCGGCACGCGGTCCAGTTCCAGCCGGATACCAAGGCCGCCCTTGTCGCCCATTTCGACCGCCGAACAGGTCAGACCCGCCGCACCCATGTCCTGAATGGAAATGACAGCGCCCGTGCGCATCAGTTCCATGCAGGCTTCCATCAGGCGCTTTTCGGTAAAGGGGTCACCGACCTGCACGGTCGGGCGCTTTTCCTCGATGGTGTCGTCGAATTCGGCCGAGGCCATCGTCGCCCCGCCCACACCGTCGCGGCCGGTTTTTGCCCCGAGATAGACAACCGGCATGCCCACACCCGAGGCGGCCGAATAGAAAATCTTGTCGGCATCCGCGAGGCCCGCCGCAAAGGCGTTGACCAGACAGTTGCCGTTATACGAGGGGTCAAACCGCACCTCGCCGCCCACGGTCGGCACACCAAAGGCGTTGCCATAGCCGCCCACGCCCTCGACCACGCCATGCACCAACTGGCGCGTCTTGGGGTGGCTGACGGCACCAAAGGACAGCGCGTTCATCGCCGCGATAGGCCGCGCGCCCATGGTAAAGACGTCGCGCAGAATGCCGCCCACGCCGGTGGCCGCGCCCTGATAGGGTTCGATATAGGACGGGTGGTTGTGGCTCTCCATCTTGAAGACCACGGCCTGATTGTCACCGATATCGACGACGCCCGCGTTTTCACCGGGGCCGCAAATGACCTGCGCGCCGGTCGTGTGCAGCGTGCGCAGCCATTTCTTCGAGGATTTGTAGGAACAATGCTCGTTCCACATGGCCGAGAAGATACCCAACTCGGTAAAGGTCGGCTCGCGTCCGATAATCTCGAGAATGCGCGCGTACTCGTCGGGCTTAAGGCCGTGGGCCGCAATCAGCTCGGCGTTGATCTCAGGTTCCAGCATTTCTGCACCCCGGGGTCTGCAATGGCTCGCCGCCCTCTTAGGCCAAGGGGCGCAGAGGGGAAAGGCCCCTTATTGCCGCGCAGGTGCGAATATGGCGGTGCCGCGCGCCGTCCTGCGCACTTGCGCGCCATGGACAAGAGGCGGATGCTGCAACGGTCAGGAGGATGCCATGCAATTTGTCTGTCTCATTTATACAAGCCCCGACCGCGACGCCCTGCCGGGCAGCGCCGACTATGAAAACGTCATGCAAAGCTATCGAAGCCTTGTCAGCGACATGCGCGCCGCGAATGTTATCCGCGGCGGGGATGAGCTTGGTCCCGCGCGGGACGCAACGTTGGTCCGCGTGCGCGCGGGAAAGGCCAATACCGAACGCGCAGCCATTGATGGGCTTACCCCGCAACTGTCGGGCTATTTCCTGATCGACGTCGCCGATCAGCGCGAAGCCGAGGCATGGGCTGCACGCATACCCGGTGCGGCGCAGGGTTGGGTCGAGGTGCGTCCGGTGGTTCAGGGCTAAAGCCCCTGCGGCAAAAAAAATGCCGGGCACAAGGCCCGGCCTAGTCCAACAGGGAGGTATGAAGATGATGAGCGTTACAGCATCATCGCTTCGAGGCTTCACATAGGATTGCCGCGCGCACCGATCAAGAAAAAACATGCCGCAAAGCAGCAAAGCCGCTATGCGTTGGGCGCATGGCTGGCTAGGGTCATTCCCCGTCGCGCTGGCGTCGCCGTTGCGCGATGATCTCTTCTTGGACAAAGTCCCGGAAGGCGGCGACGCGCTTTGATTGCCGCAATTCCTCGGGATAGGCAAGATAGACCGGCACCTCGGCGCTCTCGAGATCGGGCAGCACCCGCACGAGGTTGGGAAAGTCCTCGGTCACGTAGTCTGGCAACACGCCCACGCCCACATGGTTGGCCACGGCCTGCAGCACCCCGAAATAGTTGTTAACTGTCAGCATGCTGGGAATGTCATAGCTCAGCAGATGCTGAACAAGGATCGCGCCTGCGGTCACCTGCGGCGCGTTCGGGCTTTGGCAAACCAGTCGGTGGTGGTGGATATCGGCCACCTTTTCCAGCGGCGCTGCATTGTCGAGATAGTCCTGCGAGGCGAAGAGCCGCATCCGCACGCCCATCAGGCGCTTGCGGATCAGGTCGGCCTGACTGGGTTCTTTCATGCGGATGGCCACATCGGCCTCGCGCATGGGCAGGTCCAGCACGCGCTCTTCCAGCATCAGGTCGATCTTGATCTCGGGGTAGCGCTCGAAAAACTTGGGCAGGCGCGGCGCAAGCCAGAGCGTGCCAAAGGCCAACGTCGTTGTCACTTTCAGCTCGCCAAAAACCTCTTCCTCGCTATCGCGGATGCGCGCCGAGGCGGCTTCGAGCCGTTTGTTGATCGACTTGGTGGCATCAAACAGCAGTTCGCCCTGTTCGGTCAGAATCAGGCCACGGGCATGGCGATGGAACAACGTGGTGTTGAGCTGCTCTTCCAACGCGCGAATCTGGCGGCTGACGGCGGACTGCGACAGATGCAACGTGTCACCCGCGTGGGTCAAAGACCCCGCGTCGGCGACGGCATGAAAAATTCTCAGTTTGTCCCAGTCCATCGCGTCCTGTTTTTGTCCTGCTGCGTTTGTTTCGGGACACTATGGGCGAAGTACTGCCGACTGTCAGCGCATTTCTCGTGCATTTGCCGCACCGGAACCTGCGCCGTGCAGGCTGACATAAATCCTTTGCTGGAAGCTGCCATGATCAATGTGTAACGCCCGCGCACATATCAGCCTCTGAGTCGTGACCATGATCCAACGCAGCCAGTCCCAGATCGCCCGAGACATCAGCTATGCCAGCTCTGCCGCAAGCAGGGGCGGGCGCGCAGTGATCCGCGCGCTGGAAAACGCCACCGGTCGGTTGCGGCTGATCCGGCGCGCGCGCGGCTATGACGCCGAGGTCGCCTCGGGGCGCGACTTTTGGCAGGTGGTCAGCGAGCGCTACGGAATCAAGCTCGATATCGCGGGTGGATCGCTTGACCATATCCCGACAACCGGACCGCTGGTCGTTGTGGCCAACCACCCCTATGGCATCCTTGACGGTCTGATCATGGGGCGCATCCTGTCGGAAAGGCGGGCGGGGTCGTTCAAGGTCTTCGCGCACCGGATTTTCCAGCGCGCGCCGGATCTGGAAAAAGTCATCCTGCCTGTCAATTTCGACGGCACCAAAGACGCGATCGCGCAAAACCTTGCCACCAGAACCGAGGCGCTTGCCTATCTGGCCGCCGGTGGGGCAATCGGCATTTTTCCTGGCGGCACAGTGTCGACGGGCGCGCGTCCGTTTTCCATGCCGCTTGACCCCGCATGGCGCAGCTTTACCGCGCGCATGATTGCAAGGTCGGGGGCGGTGGTGGTGCCGATCTATTTCGAAGGCCATAACAGCCGCCTGTTCCAGATTGCCAGCCATCTGCATGCCAACCTTCGCCTTGGCATGTTGATCCGCGAGTTCCGCGCCCGCGTCAGCCGCCCTGTCCGCATCGTGGTGGGTGAGCCTATCCCCGCCGAAAAGATCGCCAGCCTGCGGGCCGACCCCAAGGCGCTCATGGATTTCCTGCGCAAATCGACCTATGACCTGAGTCCGGTGCCTTTGGACGGCAGCCGGCTCGGTTATGAATTCGAAGACAAATACAGGAAGCGCGATGGCGGTCGGGATCTTTGACAGCGGACTTGGCGGGCTGACAGTTCTGGAGGCAGTGCAAAAACGCCTGCCCGAGGTGCCCTTTGTCTATTACGGCGATAACGCCCATGCCCCTTATGGCGTGCGAACAGCGGATGACATCTACGCGCTGACCACCAAGGGCGTGCAGCGGCTTTTCGACGAGGGCTGTGATCTGGTGGTTTTGGCCTGCAATACGGCCTCGGCTGCCGCGCTGCGCCGGATGCAAGAGGGCTGGGTTCCCAAGGGCAAGCGCGTTCTTGGCGTCTTTGTGCCGCTGATCGAGGCTTTGACCGAACGCCGCTGGGGCGACAATTCGCCCCCGCGCGAAGTCGAGGTCAAACACGTGGCCCTTTTCGCGACGCCCGCCACGGTATCAAGCCGCGCTTTCCAGCGCGAACTGGCTTTTCGTGCGATCGGTGTCGACGTCGAGGCACAGGCCTGTGGCGGCGTCGTCGATGCGATCGAAGAGGGTGATATGATGCTGGCCGAGGCCTTGGTGCGCAGCCATGTCGATGCGCTCAAACGCAAAATGCCCGCGCCCGACGCCGCTGTCTTGGGCTGCACGCATTATCCGCTTCTGGCCAAGGCCTTTGCCGATGCGCTAGGCCCCGATGTGCGCGTGCTGAGCCAGCCCGAGTTGGTGGCCGAAAGCCTTGCCGATTATCTGGGTCGGCGGCCCGCCTTTATCGGCGGCGGCGAAAGCGCCCTGTTGACTACGGGCGATCCGCGCAAGGTCAGCGACCGCGCGACGCAGTTCATGCGCCGCCCGATGACCTTTACCGCCGCCTGAGGCAATTCGCGCGGTTGCGCGCAGTGGGCCCGCTGCCTATTTGCTGCCCCAAGAGGAGAGAGCCATGAGCCATAACGTCGCCATTCTGGGTGCCTCGGGTTACACCGGTGCCGAGCTTGTCCGCATCATCGCTACCCATCCGGCGCTGCGCATCGTGGCCCTTTCGGCAGATCGAAAGGCGGGGATGCAAATGGCCGATGTGTTTCCGCATCTGCGCCATCTGGACCTGCCCAAATTGGTGACAATCGAAGATATCGATTTCAGCGATATCGAACTGGTGTTCTGCGCGCTGCCGCACGGGCTGAGCCAGTCACTGGTCCGTGACCTGCCGCGCTCGGTCAAGGTTGTCGATCTGGGCGCTGACTTCCGTCTGCGTGATCCGGCGGCCTATGAAAAATGGTATGGCGCCCCGCACGCTGCGGTCGAATTGCAGAAAGAGGCCGTTTATGGCCTGACCGAATTCTACCGCGATGACATCGCCAAGGCGCGGCTGGTCGCCGGCACGGGCTGTAATGCGGCCACCGTGCAATTCGCGCTGCGTCCGCTGATCGAGGCCGCGCTGATCGACCTTGATGACATCATCTGCGATCTGAAAAACGGCATTTCCGGCGCGGGCCGCAGCCTGAAAGAGAACATGCTGTTTGCCGAGCGTTCGACCGATGTCGCTGGCTATAGCCAAGGCGGCAAGCACCGCCATCTGGGCGAGTTTGATCAGGAATTCAGCCGGATTGCAGGCCGCCCCGTCGAGATCATGTTCACGCCCCATCTGGTGCCGGTCAATCGCGGCATCCTTGCGTCTTGCTACCTCAAGGGCGAGGCCAAGGCCCTGCATGCGGCCCTTGCCGCGCGTTATGCCGATGAGCCCTTCATCACGGTTCTGCCCTTTGGCCAAGCGCCGGGCATGGGTCAGGTCATGGGCTCGAACTTCTGCCATATCGGCGTCGTGGGCGACCGCAAGCCGGGGCGGGCGCTGGTCGTGGCAACGCTGGACAACCTCAACAAAGGGTCGTCGGGGCAGGCGGTTCAGAATGCCAACCTGATGCTGGGTCGCCCTGAAACCGAGGGGCTGATGCTGGCCCCCGTCTTTCCGTAAGGGCGCGTCATGGCGGGACTCAAGTCACTCAAGAAGCGGCGACGCGTGCAGATCATCGTGCTGATCTTGGTCTCGCTGGCTGTTTCAACCGCGTTCATCGGCTATGCGATGCGCGCCGGAATCAACTATTTCCGGTCGCCCAGTCAGGTGTTGGAACAGCACCCGAGCGCCAACGAGGTCTTTCGTCTGGGTGGTCTGGTGGCCGCAGATTCCATCAAGCCGGACGAAGGCGTGCGGTTCTTTTTCGACGTGACCGATGGCAATGCGACCGTGCCTGTCCACTACATCGGCAATGATCTGCGGCCGGACCTGTTCAAAGAGGGTCAGGGCACGGTCGTCACGGGCCGCTATGTCGACGGTGTGTTCGAGGCCACCCAGCTTTTGGCCAAGCATGACGAGAATTACATGCCCAAAGAGGTTATCGACGCGCTCAAGGAACAGGGCGTCTACGTCGCACCGGACGATGCTGCGACGCGCAATTAACCCCGCATAAGCATCCTTGCCCCATCTCGACAATGGGGGCGCATCATGGATGTGGCGCAGGTCGCGGCAGGGATTGTCGCGCGCGAAGGCGGCTGGGCGGATGATCCCGATGATCCGGGTGGGGCCACGAACCATGGCGTGACCCTGACAACCCTGCGGCGGCTGCGGGGGCGGGCGGTCACGGTGGCCGATCTGCGTCGTCTGACGCCCGCCGAAGCCGCGCGAATTTTTGTCAGCGAGTATTTTCACCGCCCGCATCTGGATCTTTTGCCCGAGGCTATCCAGCCGCAGGTCTTTGACATGCAGGTGAACGCAGGCGCGCAGGCCGTGCGCATTTTGCAGCGTCTGCTTTGCGACATGCGGCTGGATGTGGTGATCGACGGCTATGTTGGGCCGGATACGGCGCGCGCCGCCGCGTTGGCGCAAGAGGCGGCGCCCGCCTATTTCGGCAATGCCTACGGGATCGCGCGGCGCAACTATTACTATGCGCTGGGCGACGCGCGCCCGCAGAGCCGCAAATATTGCCGCCGGCTTGACGGTGGCAAGGGTGGATGGATTCTGCGCGCCGAGAGCTTTATCGACCCGTGCTATCATCTCAGCGATGCGCAACACGTGGCACGGGTGGCCACATGGGCTTGATCGGGTCGGTTCTGGCGGCGCTTTTTGGCGGCGGGCGCAATGTGGTGGCCGAAACCGCACAGGTTTTCATGCCCAACGCCGAGGCCGAAGCCCTGCGCGAAAGTGCCGACAAGAATGCGGCTCTGCGCCAGTTCGGCAGGGAATTCAGCCAGCCCCGTCAGGGCTTTTTCGACCGCGTGATTGACGCCCTGAACAGGCTGCCGCGCCCGATGCTGGCCTTTGGCACACTCGGGCTTTTCGTGGCCGCCATGGTTGACCCGATCTGGTTTGCCGCGCGGATGCAGGGTGTGGCGCTGATCCCCGAGCCACTGTGGTGGCTGATGGGGGCCATCGTCAGTTTCTATTTCGGGGCCCGCGCGCAGGCCAAGGGGCAGGAATTTCAGCGTTCGATTGCCGAAACCGTGGGCCGCGCGGCCGAGGTCACGCGCAATATCGCCGCGCTGCAGGCGCTCGATGCGGGGGCCGCGATGGCGCAGACAGCGCCCGACGATAATCCGGCACTTGCCGATTGGAGGGCCGCGCAAAATGGATGACTGGCCACGCCGCGTCGAGTTGCGTCTTGCGGCGCTGGAAACCCAGACCGCCGTCGGCGCGGTCCATCGTGAAAATGTCGAGGCACGGCTTGGCGCGATCGAAGATACGCTGAAATGGCTGGTGCGGCTGGTGATTGGCGCGCTGGTTCTTGCGGCCATGGCCTTTGCACTGAAGGGCGGTCTTGGGCCCTGACTGCGCCAATAGCGCGCGGGGATGTGAGCCAGCATCCGGTTTCGGCGGACGCGCCTTTGCGATAAGCAGGGCCATGATTACCGAATTCGGACATTTCGCCCTGATTCTGGGGCTTGGCGTGGCCTTGGTGCAGATGATCCTGCCCGCGGTCGGGGCGTGGCGCGGCTGGCGAAGCTGGATGCGTGTCGCGGAACCTGCCGCACTTGCGCAGCTTTTGCTGGTGGGTGCGGCCTTTCTGGCGTTGACCGTGGCCTTTGTGGCCGACGATTTCTCGCTCCGGATCGTCTTTGCCAATTCGCACACGACCAAGCCGCTGCTGTACAAAATCGCGGGCGTCTGGGGCAACCACGAAGGCTCGATGTTGCTGTGGCTGACCATCCTGACGCTGTTCGGCGTTGCGGCGGCGGTGTTCGGCGGCGGGCTGCCCCTGCGACTGCGGGCCTTGGTTCTCAGTGTTCAGGCCTCGATCGGCGTGGCGTTCTACCTGTTCATCCTGTTCACCTCCAACCCCTTTCTGCGTCTGGCCGAGCCGCCGCTGAACGGGCAGGATATGAACCCCTTGTTGCAAGACCCCGGCCTCGCGTTTCATCCGCCCTTTCTCTACCTTGGCTATGTCGGTCTTTCGATGGCCTTCAGCTTTGCCGTGGCCGCGCTGCTTGAGGGTCGCGTGGACGCGGCCTGGGCGCGCTGGGTGCGCCCATGGACGTTGGCGGCGTGGATTTTCCTGACCATCGGCATCGCGCTCGGGTCTTGGTGGGCCTATTACGAACTGGGCTGGGGCGGGTTCTGGTTCTGGGATCCGGTGGAAAACGCCTCGTTCATGCCATGGCTTCTGGCCACGGCGCTCTTGCATTCCGCCATCGTCGCGGAAAAGCGCGAGGCGCTGAAAAGCTGGACGATCCTGCTGGCGATCCTGGCCTTTTCCTTCTCGTTGATCGGCACATTCCTTGTCCGCTCGGACCTGATCACATCGGTGCATTCCTTTGCTTCTGATCCCACACGCGGGGCGGCGATCCTTGTCATTCTGGCAATTTTCCTCGGGGGCAGCCTGACGCTTTATGCAGCCCGTGCCGGCACCATGGAGGCGCGCGGCGCCTTTGCGGTGGTCAGCCGAGAGAGCGCCTTGGTTCTGAACAATATTCTGCTCGCGGTGTCGGCGGCGGTGATCCTTGTCGGCACGCTTTGGCCTGCGATTGCAAGCATGGTCTGGGGTCGCGATCTGTCGGTCGGGCCCCCGTTCTTCAACAAGGCCTTTACGCCCTTCATGGTGACTTTGGCCCTCATTCTACCCTTTGGCGCGATGCTGGCGTGGAAACGCGGCAATCTGGCGCGGGTGGCGCGGGCGCTGATCGTGCCGGCGATCTTTGCGCTGGCTGTGGGTGGCTTGGCTTTTGCCCTGCAAACGGGCCGCGGGGCGCTTGGCCCTGTGGGCATGGCGCTGGGCGTCTGGCTGGTGGGGGGCGCTAAATATGACCTGTGGACCCGTGCGGGCCATCAGCCTGCGCGTCTGTTTCGGTTGCCGCGCGCCGATTGGGGGCGCGCGATTGCCCATGGCGGGCTTGGCGTGTCGATTATCGGCATCGCCTGTCTGACCGCATGGACCAAAGAAATTGTCACCACCGTGCCCTTGGGCGGCACCTTTGATCTGGGCCAATATCAGGTCGAATTGGTGGGCATCGCGCGTGAGCGTGGCCCGAACTATGTGGCTGACCGCGCAGAAATGACGGTCCGCAAGGACGGCAGAACCATTGCCACCCTTTGGCCGGAAAAGCGGTTCTACACGATTGCCGGCATGCCCACGACCGAGGCGGCCATCCGCACCGGCGCCTTGGGTGATATCTATCTGGTGATCGGCGACGCGCAGCCCGACGAAAGCTACGCGGTGCGCGGCTACGTCAAACCCTTTACGCTATGGATCTGGTTGGGTGCGGGCATGATGGCGCTGGGCGGGGCTTTTTCGCTGAGCGACAGGCGGTTGCGGGTGGCCGCGGGTGCGGCGCGGACCGCCGATGCCAAGGTGGCTGCGGAATGAGGCGGGCACTGGCCGCGGTCGCGCTTGTGCTTTGGGCCCTGCCGGTGCTTGCGGTCCAGCCGGGCGAGATGCTGGCTGACCCCGCGCTCGAGGCGCGCGCGCGGGCGCTGTCGCAAATGCTGCGCTGCCCAGTGTGTCAGGGCGAAAACATTGACGATTCCAATGCCGCCGTGGCCCGAGATCTGCGGCTGATGCTGCGCGAGCGGCTGGTGGCGGGCGATAGTGACCAAGAGGCTCTGGATTATCTGGTCTATGGCGTGGTGGGCGAGTTCGCGGGTTTTGGCGAAGGTATCCTGATGCAGCCGCCCGCGCGGGGGTTGAACCTGATCCTATGGGGCGCGCCACCGGCGCTGTTGCTGACGGGTCTGGGCTTTGCCATCACCGCCCGTCGCCGCGCGCGCCCCGCCAAAGACGAGTTGAACGCCGAAGAACAGGCGCGGCTTGAGGAAATCCTCAGGAGTTGACGCACCGTCGCGCTTTGCGCGGCTCTCGGGCGGACTAATATGCCGTCAACCCACGGAGGCCCCATGTCTGAACCCGTCGTCACCGTTACGCTTGCCGATGGCATCGGCACCGTCACCATCAACAGACCCAATCGTATGAACGCGCTGACGCGCGAAGTCCGGTTGGCGATCGTCGCCGCCTTTGAACGCCCGCCCGAAGGCGCGCGCGTCATGGTGTTGACCGGCGCGGGTCCTGCCTTCTGCTCGGGGCAGGACCTGACCGAAACCGCAGGCCCCACGATGCCTGATTTCAAGAAAGTGCTTAGCGAGGAATACGAGCCGATGCTGATCGCGATCCGCGATTGTCCGGTGCCCACGATTTCGGCGGTGAACGGGCCTGCGGCGGGGGCAGGGGCCAACCTTGCGCTGGCGGCCGACGTGGTGATCGCCGCCGAGAACGCCTATTTCGCTCAGGCCTTTACGGGCATCGGTCTGATCCCTGATGCGGGCGGCACGTGGTTCCTGCCCCGTCAGATGGGCACGGCGCGCGCCATGGGGGCCATGCTTTTCGGGGATAAGATCGCGGCGCGTCAGGCCGCCGAATGGGGCATGATCTACGAGGTTGTGCCGGATGCGGATTTCACGGCCCATATCGCCACCCGCGCGGCCAAGATCGCGCGTGGTCCGGCGGTCGCCTATCGCAACCTGCGGCGCGCCATGCAGGCCAGCGACGGCAATAGCCTGCGCGCGCAACTGTCGATCGAGGCGGAGCTGCAGGACGAATGTTCCCGCACCGAAGATTTCCGCGAGGCGGTTGCAGCCTTTTTGGCCAAACGCCCGCCGGTGTTCAAAGGCCGCTAGGGCGGGCAAGCGCCATATAGACGCTATCGGCCCATGCATCGTTGATGCGGAAGGTGCGCGTTGCGCGACCCGTCTCGACAAAGCCCAACCCGCCAAACAGCGCCAGCGACGCCGCATTGCGCGGGTCGATATCGACCGTTAGCCGGTCGGTGTCGCTGGTTGCAAACAGGTGGGGTATGACCGCGCCAAGCGCCTCGCGTGCGATGCCGCGACCCCAGACATCGGGATGCAGGATGATGCCGATTTCCGGCAGCCGCCAGACGCCTACCTTGCCGATGACACGGGCCCTTTCGGTCACCACGAAATCGCGGTTACGCGCGCCTTGGTCCATCATGCTGGCAAACCATGCGCGGGTGGTTTCGAGATCGGCAAAGGGCGGCGTCGACCAATAGGTCATGGCCTGTGGATTGCTCATGATGGCGTGGAAATGCGAAAGGTCGGCCCAGCGGGCCGACCTTAACACCAGTCGTTCGGTGCGCAGAACGGTCACGCCGCTTGCCTAGCGGTTCTCGATCTCGACGTAATCGCGGCGCGTGTCACCCAGATAAAGCTGGCGCGGGCGTCCGATTTTGAGTTGCGGATCCGAAAGCTGTTCTTTCCACTGGCTGACCCAGCCAACGGTGCGGGCAAGCGCAAAGATCGGCGTGAACATCGAGGTCGGAAAGCCCATCGCATCAAGGATGATGCCCGAATAGAAGTCCACGTTGGGGTAGAGCTTCTTTTCAATGAAATAGGGGTCTTCCAGCGCGATACGTTCCAATTCCTTGGCGACCTGCAGGGTGGGGTTGTTCTCGATCCCCATCAGGTCAAGCACCTCGTCGGCCGATTGCTTCATCACTTTGGCGCGGGGGTCAAAGTTCTTGTAGACGCGGTGGCCAAAGCCCATCAGGCGGAAGGGATCGTTCTTGTCCTTGGCCCGCGCGATATATTCCGGAATGCGGTCCACGGTGCCGATTTCACGCAGCATTTCCAGACAGGCCTGATTGGCGCCGCCATGGGCCGGACCCCACAGGCAGGCAATGCCCGCAGCGATACACGCAAAGGGGTTGGCGCCAGAGGACGACGCCAGACGCACCGTCGAAGTCGAGGCGTTCTGTTCGTGATCGGCGTGCAGCGTGAAGATACGGTCCATCGCACGGGCGAGGATCGGGTCAACGTTATAAGGCTCGGCCGGAACCGAGAAACACATGTGCAGGAAATTCGCCGCGTAATCGAGATCGTTGCGCGGGTAAACAAAGGGCTGACCGATCGAATATTTATAGGCCATGGCCGCGATAGTCGGCATCTTGGCGATCAGGCGGATCGAGGCGACCTCGCGCTGGTGCAGGTCATTGATATCAAGGCTGTCGTGGTAAAAGGCCGACATCGCGCCGACAACGCCCACCATGGTGGCCATCGGGTGGCTGTCACGGCGGAAACCACGGAAGAAATAGTGCATCTGCTCGTGGATCATCGTGTGGCGTGTAACCAGCGATTCAAACTGTTCCAGCTCGGCTGCGGTGGGCAGATTGCCATAGAACAGCAGGTAGCAGACTTCGAGGTAATGCGACTTGGCCGCCAACTGGTCGATCGGATAGCCGCGATGCAACAACTCGCCCTTGTCGCCATCGATAAAGGTGATGGTCGAGTCGCAGGCAGCGGTCGAGGTAAAGCCCGGATCATAGGTAAACACGCCCACCTGCCCGTAGAGCTTGCGGATATCCAGAACGTCGGGTCCGTCAGTGGGGGACAGGATCGGAAGGTCGAAATCCTTGCCGTCGATCGTCAGCCTTGCGTGCTTGTCTGCCATTTCCAAATCCCCCTCATGGCCGGTTCTGCACCGGCGATTCTATTGTTCCGCCCGATGCTAACCATTCCTGTTGAGGAAAAGGTAATCAGGCTGCTGCATCCGTCAAACGCGCGACGGTTTCATCGCGTCCAAGGACCAGCATCATATCGAACACGCTAGGGGAAACCGCGCGACCTGCAAGGGCCGCTCTGAGCGGTCCCGCAAGCTTGCCGAGCTTGGTGCCATGCGACTCGGCAACCGTCGCGACGAGTGCCTCCAGCTCGTCCCTCGACCAGCTAACATTTTGCAACTGCGGCGTCAATTCTGACAGTATACCACGGGATACCGCATCCAGTGCCGCCACGGCCTTTTCGTCTGGTGCAATCGGGCGCGAAGCCAGTGCAAAATGCGCTTTTTCAAGGAGTTCAGGGAAGGTCTTGGCCCGTTCCTTGAGGCAATACATCGCGGCCAACATCGTGGTCCTTTGCGTGTCAGAGAGCGCGGGTTGGCCAATCGCGGCAAGATAGCCCCCGATTTCATGCAGCAGTGCAGCATCGTCCGCGACCGCAATGTGCTGACCACAGAGATGCTCGAGTTTCTTGGTATCGAACCGCGCGGGCGCGCGATTGATACCCGACAACTCGAACCACGCCTGGGCCTGCGCATCGGTAAAGAATTCGTTATCACCATGGCTCCAGCCCAGACGCGCCAGATAGTTGCGCATCCCTGCGGCGGGGTAGCCCATGGCCTGATATTCCGCAGCCGAGGTCGCGCCATGGCGCTTGCTGAGCTTTTTGCCATCAGCCCCGAAAATCAGCGGAATATGCGCCATCACCGGCACGGGCCAGCCCATGGCGTCGTAGATCATCTTCTGGCGAAAGGCATTGGTCAGGTGGTCATCGCCCCGAATGATATGGGTCACGCCCATGTCATGGTCATCGACCACCACAGCCAGCATATAGACGGGCGTGCCATCCGAACGCAGCATCACCATGTCGTCCAACTGGTCATTGCCCAAGGTCACCTCGCCCTGCACGGCATCGACAATGGTCGTATGCCCCTCTTGAGGGGCCTTGATGCGAATTGCATAGGGTGCGTCGGGGTGGGTCGCGGCATCGGCCTCGCGCCAGGGCGAGCGATAGAGCGTCGATTTTCCCTCGGCACGGGCAGCCTCGCGAAACGCTTCAATCTCTTCGGGGGTCGAGAAACATTTATAGGCCTTGCCCTCGGACAAAAGCTGGCGGGCCACCTCGGCGTGGCGATCGGCGCGTTCGAACTGGCTGATGGGCTCGCCATCCCAGTCCAGACCCAGCCAAGTCAGACCGTCGAGGATTTTTTGCGTGTTTTCGGGCTCGCTTCGCGCGCGGTCGGTGTCTTCGATCCTGAGCAGGAACTTGCCGCCGTGGCCGCGGGCAAAGAGCCAGTTGAACAAAGCCGTCCGCGCGCCCCCGATATGCAGCGCGCCGGTGGGCGAGGGGGCAAAACGTGTCACGACGGGGGCGGTGGTCATTTTGGTTAACCTTTCGTTCACCGGAGGCGGCGTATCGGGGATGGGATACTTGGGCAGGGGGGCAAGGACAAGTGCGCTGGCTCCGCGCCGTCGAGACTCAGTTGCTGGAACAGCGCGGGCATCTCTTTCACTGGGTGCCGGTGATGCTGGGGATTGGCATCGGCCTCTATTTCGCGGGCAAGGCCGAACCTTCGGCGCGTGCCCTGCTGATGGCGCTGGGTTTGGCCGCCACGGCACCCTATCTGGCCCGTCGCGCGGGTGCGGCGTTCGGGCCCCTGTTGCTGGCGCTGGCATTGGTGGCGGGCGGCTATGCCATGGCCGCGATCGAGGCGCGGCTGGCGACGGCTCCGGTTTTACGCGGCCACTATTATGGCCCCGTCGAAGGCCGGATTGTCGATATCAGCCGCAGTCAGGGCGATGCGCTGCGCCTGATGCTGGATCAGGTGGTGCTGGATAACCGTTCGCCCGCACGGACGCCGCGGCGCGTGCGTGTATCGCTTTACGGGCCGCAAGACTGGCTTTTGGCCGAACCCGGTGCGCGGGTGATGATGACCGCGCATCTGGGGCCGCCGCCCGCCCCCGCCGAGCCTGGCGGTTTCGACTTTCGCCGTTATGCGTGGTTCCGCCAACTAGGCGCTGTCGGCTATGTGCGTGCGCCGGTTTTGATGCTGGAACAGCCAAGGGACGGGACTGAACTGTGGTTTGCGCGTTTGCAGACGCGGCTGTCGGCGCGGATCGCGGGCCAGATCGGCGGACAGGCGGGGGCCTTGGCGGCAGTGATCCTGACGGGCGACCGATCACGGCTGGACAGAGTGACGCAGACCGAGATGCGCGCGGCGAACCTGACGCATATCATTTCGATTTCGGGCCTGCACATGGCGCTGCTGACCGGCGTCGTATTTGGGGCCGTGCGCGGGGGTATCGCGCTGGTGCCACCGCTTGCGCTGCGTGCGCCGGCACAAAAGATCGGTGCGGTCGCGGCTTTGGCCGCCGGAGGTTTTTACCTGCTGCTGTCGGGCCATGAAGTGCCGGCTTTCAGGGCCTTTGTGATGGTGGCGGTGATGTACATCGCGGTCCTGGCGGGTCGGCGGGCCATCAGTCTGCGCGCCGTGGCGCTGGCTGCGGTTCTGATCCTGTGCAAGGACCCGCAGGCGCTGACAGAACCGGGATTCCAGATGTCTTTTGCCGCGACGATCGCGCTGGTGGCAGGCTTTCGCGCCTTCGCACCCAAACTGCGGGGCCTGCCGCGGTTCTGGCGGCCTGTGGTCGCCACGGTGGCCTCGTCGGCGCTGGCCGGAACCGCGACGGCGCCATTTGCGGCGGCCACATTCAACATGGTCGCGCATTATGGCTTGGTCGCGAACCTTTTGACGGTGGCGCTGGTGGGTTCGATCGTCATGCCGATGGGGGTTCTGGCCTTCTGCCTGATGCCCTTGGGACTGGAAGGTCCGGCCCTTTGGATCGTGGGCAAGGGCTTGGCCTTTGTCCTCGGCGTCAGCCATGTGGTCGCAGGCCTTCCCCACGCGATTGGCGCGGTCAAATCACCCATGGCGGCGGTCGTGCCCGTCTTGGCCCTTGGCCTTTTGATGCTGGTTAACTGGCAGGGACGACTGCGCTTTACGGGGGTGGCGGTCGCGGCTCTGGCGGTGGTTCTTTGGTGGTTCAGTCCACGGCCCGCGATCCTGATCGCCGAAAGCGGCGGGTTGGTGGGCGTGATGACCACAGAGGGCCGCGCGCTGTCCAAAGCAACGGGTGATGGCTTTGCCGCCGATAACTGGTTGGGCGCGGACGGGGGCGGCATGGATCAAGCTGGGGCGGCAGCACTCTGGCCCGATGACGGGATGGCCGACGTCGGCGGGCAGCGATTGCGGATTGTCACCGGCAAAACACGCATTGCTGCTTTGTCCGGCTGCGGCGGGGCCGATGTGCTGGTCAGCAACGTCGAGGCCGCCACGGGGCGCGACTGCGTGGTCTGGGATGCGCCAAAGCTGGCGCAGACGGGCGCTGTGGCGGGGTGGCTCGGCTCACAGGGTCTCCGCTGGCAGACAGTGTCCGCCACGGTCGGAAACCGGTTATGGGCTCAGTAAGTGCGGATCAGCCCGACCAGACGGCCCTGCACCCGCACCTGATCGTCGCGGAAAATGCGCGTCTCATAGGCGGGATTGGCGGCTTCCAGCGCGATTGACGATCCCGAACGGCGGAACCGCTTGAGCGTGGCCTCTTGATCCTCGACCAGCGCCACCACGACATCGCCGTTCTGCGCGGTATCGGTGCGGCGGATCACAACGATATCGCCGTCATTGATGCCAATGCCGATCATCGAGTCGCCCTTGACCTCGAGCGCGTAATGCTCGCCCGCGCCGATCATCGACTGCGGCACCGCGACATTGTGCGACACCTCTGAAATTGCCTCAATCGGCACACCGGCGGCGATACGGCCCATGACAGGCAGTTCCAGCGCTGCGGCCTCGACCGGCATCGCATTGCGCGGCGCGGGGGCGGGACCGTCGATGACCTGAGGGGTAAAGCTGCGCGCCTTGGCCATGGCCTCGGGCATCTTGACGATTTCCAGCGCGCGGGCACGGTGCGGCAGGCGGCGGATGAAGCCACGTTCCTCAAGCGCCGTGATCAATCTGTGGATCCCGCTTTTGGACCGTAGGTCCAGCGCATCCTTCATTTCGTCGAACGAGGGCGGAACACCGTCACGTTCCATCCGCTTGTTGATGAATTCCAGCAGATCCAGTTGCTTGCGCGTCAGCATAGCACCCTCCAGCAGGTGGCGTGTTTGTCTTATGTTCTACGCATGTTCGCGGTTTGTGTCAATCGCCTCACAGGGCGACGACCTCGACCTCTGCACCTGCCGGTTGCGCGGGATCATCTGGCGGGCGCACCAAAAGCACATTGGCCTGCGACAGAACGGACAACAGGGCACTGTCTTGCGCGGCAAAGACGGTGACATCCCCGCGGTCCAGATGGGCGCGCATATAGTGCTCGCGCGGGCCATTGGCCGTGACGGGCGTTGCCAGTCGCGCGCGCTGGCGGGGCGCGGGGGCGGCTGGCAGTCCCTGCATCCGCGCGACCACCGGCAAGAGGAATATCGCGCCACAGACCATGGCGGAAACCGGATTGCCGGGCAGGCCGATCATTGCCGCGCCGTTGATCCGGCCCGCCATCAGCGGTTTGCCGGGGCGCATGGCTATCTTGTAAAAGCTGCGTTCCATGCCCAGATCGCCGGCCACGCGGCCCACAAGGTCATGATCGCCGACCGACGCGCCACCGATCGTCACCACCAGATCGGCGCCTTTGGCCAGCCCGAAGGCCTGCCGCAACGCGGGTTCATTGTCCCGCGCAATGGGCAGCAGGCGCACCTTGGCGCCCGCAGCCTCTAGCATGGCGGCAAGACCATAGGTGTTCGAGGCGATGATCTGGTCGGGGCCCGGCTCTTCGCCGGGCTGCACCAATTCATCGCCCGTGGGGATCAAGGCGACAACCGGTTGCCGATAGACCTGCACCTGCGGCACATTCATTGCCGCCAAAAGCGCCAGATCGGGGGCCGTCAGGCGTCGCGGGGCCGAGAGCGTGAAACCCGCCGCGAAATCGGCACCAAGGGGCCGGACATGGGTCGCCGTGTCGTGGCCCTCGGCGATCACGATGCGGTCGCCCGCGCGCGTGACATCTTCCTGTATCACGACGCGATCCGTGCCTTGGGGCAGGGGCGCGCCGGTAAAGATACGCACAGCCTCGCCCGCGCCAACCGCGCCCTCAAAGCGGCGGCCAGCCGCCGCTTCGCCGATCACGGTAAAGGCCGCACCTGCAAGAACGGCAGATCCTGCAACCGCATAGCCATCCATGGCAGAAGCGGCAAAGGGCGGCTGATCGCGCCGCGCCACCGCGGGTTCGGCCAGAATGCGACCTGCGGCCTTACGCAGGGCCACGGTTTCTACATCAAGCGGGGCCACCAGCGCAAAAAGCCGCTCCAGCGCCTCGGATACCGCGATCATGCGGTGAACCGACCGCTTTTGCCGCCATCTTTGAAGGTCAGGCGGATACCGCCGATCTCCATGTCCTTTTGCACGGCCTTGAGCATGTCATAGACGGTTAGGCACGCAACCGAGACCGCAGTCAGGGCCTCCATCTCGACACCGGTCTGGCCCGTGGTCTTGACGGTCGCCGTGACGCGAACGCCGGGCAGGTCATGGTCGGGGGTCAGGTCTAGGGCCACCTTGGACAGGGCCAAGGGGTGGCAGAGCGGGATCAGATCCGCCGTGCGCTTGGCGCCCATGATCCCCGCAAGCCGCGCGACCCCCAAGACATCGCCCTTTTTGGCGGTGCCAGCGGTCACATGGGCCAGCGTGGCGGGCGACATGGTGATGAACCCCTCGGCAATTGCCGTGCGGCTGGTTACGTCCTTGTCCGAGACATCAACCATATGCGCCTGTCCTTGGGCATCGAAATGGCTGAGTTTATCGCCCATCACATGGCTCCGGCTGAATAGGGTTCGGCTAAAAGCGCGCGTGTTGCGCCCTCGACATCGGCTTGACGCATCAGGCTTTCGCCGATGAGGAAACTGCGCGCGCCGTAACGGGCCATGTCCGCCAGATCGGCGGGGGTGAACAGGCCGCTTTCACAGACCATTGTCCGATCGGCCGGCACATGGCGCGCCAGACGGCGCGTGGTGTCCAGCGTGACCTCGAAGGTTTGCAGATTGCGGTTGTTGATCCCGATCAGGGGTGATTTCAGCCGCGCGGCGCGCGCCAGTTCGGCATCGTCATGCACCTCGATCAGCACATCCATGCCCCAGCCAAAGGCCGCATCCTCAAGCTCGGCGGCCTGCGCGTCACTGACCGAGGCCATGATGATCAAGATACAATCGGCGTTCAGCGCGCGGGCCTCGGCCACTTGATAGGTGTCATAAAGGAAATCCTTACGCAGCGCGGGCAGGGACACGGCGGCGCGGGCGGTCATCAGATATTCGTCTGCGCCCTGAAACGATGGCCCGTCAGTGAGAACCGACAGACAGGTTGCCCCGCCCGCCTCATAGGCGCGCGCCAGTGCCGGCGGGTCGAAATCGGGGCGGATCAGCCCCTTCGACGGGCTGGCTTTCTTGATCTCGGCGATCAGCCCATAACCGTTGCGCGCGGCTTCGGTCAGGGCGCGGGCAAATCCGCGCGGCGCCGAGGCGGCCTTGGCACGGGCCTCGATCTCGGCCAAGGGGGTCGCGGCCTTGCAGGCGGCGATATGGTCGAGTTTGTAGGCTTTGATCTTGTCGAGAATATCCATGGGTCTCTGTCTTGGTATCAGGCGGCAGTCTGGGTGACGCGGGCAAGCGCCTCGATCGCGCGGCGGGCGGCGCCACTGTCGATGCTGTGGGCGGCAAGGGCCACACCCGCCTTGAGGTCAGCGGCCTTGCCGCCAATCAACAGGGCCGCAGCCGCGTTCAGCAAGACCGCGTCGCGGTAGGCACCTGCAGCGCCGTCCAGCAAAGCGGCAAAGGCAAGGCCGTTTTCCTCTGGCGTGCCGCCGACGATGGCCTCGAACGGATGCTCGGGCAGGCCCGCGTCTGCGGGAACCACCTCGAACTCGCGAATCTCGCCCGCGTTCAATTCAACGACCCAAGTGGTGCCGGTGATGGTCATCTCGTCGGTGCCATCCGAACCATGCACCAGCCAAGCGCGCGTCGTGCCCAGCACCCTGAGCGTTTCGGCCATGGGGCGGATCAGTGCGCGGCTGAATGCGCCGGTCAGCTGGAACTTGACGCCTGCGGGGTTGGTCAGCGGACCGAGGATGTTGAAAATAGTCCGGGTGCCCAATTCCGCACGCGTGGGCATCACGTGCTTGATCGCCGGATGATGCATCGGGGCCATCATGAAACCGATACCGGCCTCGGCCAGCGCGCGTTCCACAATTTCGGGTCCGACCATGACATTGACGCCCATTTGCCCCAGCGCATCGGCCGCGCCGGATTTGGACGACAGGTTGCGGTTGCCATGCTTGGCCACGGGCAGACCGGCCCCCGCGACGACAAAGGCCGTGGCGGTCGAGATATTCAGCGTGCCGCGCCCGTCACCGCCGGTGCCCACGATGTCGATCGAGCCTGCCGGCGCGCGGACCTTGTTGCATTTGGCGCGCATCACGGCGGCGGCGGCGGCATATTCATCGACCGTCTCGCCACGCGTGCGCAGCGCCATCAACAGGCCGCCGATCTGGCTGGGCGTCGCGTCGCCGCGAAACAGGATTTCAAAGGCGGTTTCGGCCTCGGCACGGCTTAGCGGACCTTCGGCGGCGGCGTTGATCAGGGGCTTTAGCGCGTCGCTCATGCAGGCACCTTGATCTGGTCGAGAAAATTCTTGAGCAGTTTGTGCCCGTGTTCGGACGCGATGGACTCGGGATGGAACTGCACGCCCTCGATCAGCTTTTCGCGGTGGCGCAGGCCCATGATGGTGCCATCCTCCAACCAAGCGGTGACCTCGAGGCTGTCGGGCAGGGTGGCGCGGTCGACCACAAGGCTGTGGTAGCGCGTCGCCTGAAACGGTGAGGGCAGGCCGGCAAACACGCCTTTGCCCGCGTGATGCATGGTGCCCATCTTGCCATGCACGATCTCGTGGCACCGCACCACATTGCCGCCGAAGGCCTGACCGATGGTCTGATGCCCCAGACAGACGCCCAAAAGCGGTGTATCGGTCTGGGCCGCGGCGGCGACCAGTGGCAGGCAGATGCCTGCCTGATCGGGGTCGCAGGGGCCGGGGCTCAGCACGATGCCGGCGGGCCGCATGGCCAGCGCTTCTTGCACTTCGATGGCGTCGTTGCGGCGCACAACGACCTCGGCACCGAGTTCGCCGAAATAATGCACCAGATTATAGGTGAAACTGTCGTAATTATCGATCAGGAGGAGCAAGGCGCGACCCTCTAAGGAAATTGGGGGCTACCGTCGCTGCCCTGCAGCGCGGTATATTCGGTGACATTCATGGGCCGGGACGTAGGCGAGCGTCAAGGGCGGCCGAGGCAGAACGGGCAGACAGAGGCGTTTCAAGTGACTAATGGATTCCTTCGCGGGCTGATTTGGGGCTGCATTTTTTCGATCTTGATGCTGGCGGTGGTTTCGCTGAGCGCGACACAGCCCGTCTTGCGCACGCCGCCTGCGGTCCCGCAAACCGACGCCACCGCGGTGCCCGCACCCGCCGCGGCCGAGCCCGCGCCCCAAGCCTCGGGTCAGGCAAGCCCGCCCGAGACGGTTGCCGCGCCTGCCGCCCCCGCCGCCCCGACCGATGACACAGTGGCTGACGCCCCGTCGGCCCCGCAAGCTCCCGCAGTGCCAGCCCCCGAGGCGCAAACCGGTATGTCGGATGCGCCCGCGGCCCCCGTTGCCAGCGACGCGCCTGCGGCCGAACCCACCAT
>JAHEBS010000224.1 GCA_024642145.1 Marivivens sp. | reverse complement strand
GACCGTCAGCCAGTAGCTGATGTTGTTCATGCGCGGGAAGGCCATGTCGGGCGCGCCGATCATCAGCGGCACGAACCAGTTGCCGAAGCCGCCGATCATGGCGGGCATGACCATGAAGAAGATCATCAGCAGGCCGTGCGCGGTGACGAACACGTTGTACATGTGCTTGCCGGCATCAAGTGCAGCGTCCTCAGGCGTGCCATAAACCATTGAAGCAAGGCCGGAGAAATACTGGATTCCGGGCGCGCTCAGTTCCATTCGCATGGCCAGCGACAACAAGGTACCGATGATGCCGGCGATGATGGCGAACCACAGGTACATCGTGCCGATGTCCTTGTGGTTGGTGGAATAGACGTAACGCTTCCATCCTGTGGGATGGCCGTGATCGTCATGTGCGGCGGTTGCGTGTGCCATTGTCTTTATGCCCCTTCCGGAATTAGTTTTGCGCCAGCTTCTTCTCGTTTGCTTCAAGCGAAACGAGAAGTTTTGCGGCTGCCGCCGGATCGCCCGTCTCGACCAGAGACTTCGACCAGGCATCATATGTTTCCTGCGACACGACGTGAACCTCGATCGGCATGAAGGCGTGATCCTTGCCGCAGAGTTCGGAACACTGCCCGTAGAAGGTGCCTTCGCGAGTCGCCTGGAACCAGTCTTCGTTCAAGCGGCCCGGGATGGCGTCGATTTTCATGCCGAAGGCCGGAATGGTCCATGCGTGGATGATGCCATCGGGATCAGAGGTGATGATCATCTTCACGATCTTGCCGACGGGCACCACGATTGGCAGGTCAGTTGCGAGGAGATAGGGAACGTTGGCGGCCTTGGCGGTGGCCAGATCCTTGGCCTCGTCCTTCAAATAGGAGGTGAAGCTCACTTTGGCGCTGCCATCCTCATTCAGGCCGAGGTCGGGATATTCATAGGTCCAGTTCCAGCTTGGATTGCCGATGGCCTTGATGGTCATATCAGCCACCGGAATGTTGCGCTCCAAATAGAGCAGGCGGAACGACGGAATGGCGATCACCACCAGGATGATGATGGGGATCACCGTCCACAAGACCTCGATCATGGTGTTGTGCGTGGTCTTCGAGGGAACCGGGTTGGCCTTGGCGTTGAACTTGACCATGACATAGATCAGCAAGGCCAGCACAAACAGTGTGATGACCGTGATGATCGGCATCAAAAGCGCATTGTGGAATGAGTGGATACTCTCCATCACCGGCGAAGCAGCCGTCTGCAGGCCCAACTGCCAGGGTTCTGCGTGGTTCTCTTCCGCCAACGCCAGGGGAACGCCCGCAAAGCCCGCTGCGGCCGCTACAACCGCCGTCAACCTGTTCAAAAACGTCATCTTCGCCCTCTCCATTCATGACCCTGCTTATCGCACGCAAGGCACTAGTGGCCACAGCTGTCCCTGGCGGCCCCTTCTAGCGCGCGATTGTGAACCACATTCGGGAGCCCGCCGCAACTTGGGCAGGCGCGGCAAAACGTCGTTGCGGACCAACATTCACCGTCAATCGGAATTCTGCCCCATTTCGCCAGCAAACGACGGCTCTAGTGAAGTCAGCCCCTTGACCACATGGGGGAAAACCTCGTTGAATAACCGCTCAGCCAAGGCTAAGACCCGGTTGAGCAGAGAATCCAAAGGTGCAAATCCGTGCGAATCAATCCGAAGCCAAGCCTTTTGACCATCCTTTCCTACCTTGGCCTCGCGCTTCATCTTCTGGGTGGGACCATGGCAGCCGCGCAGGATGCGCCGCAGTTTGGGCCGCGGGCCGGAAAAGCTGACCAGGGCGGCGCGGGAGCAGCAGCGCCAAAAGTCGAGATTGTCGCCACCCACGGTGATTGGAAAATCCAGTGCGAAAACGCACTCGACAAAAGCGGTCAGCCAACTGACCAGCGCAGCTGCGGCATGGTGCAGACCACACAAAGCGACAAGAACCCCAAAGCCACACTCACCCTGGTATTGGTCAAGACCAAGGCCGGCGACAAGAGCCAGATCAACATGCGGGTGATCGCGCCAATCGGCGTATTCCTGCCAACCGGCGTGGCGCTTGAAATCGACGGCAATGCCGTGGGCCGTGTGCCTTTCACCCGCTGCATGCCGCAGGTTTGCATGGCATTCGCCGAGGCTTCGCCCGATACGCTGACGAAAATGAAGAAGGGCAATCTGGCCAATTTCATCATTTATGAAGCACCTGGAATCGGTCTGCCAATGAAATTGTCCCTCTCTGGCTTCTCGGCAGCTTTGGCCGAGCTCGACAAGAACTAGCGGGCGCACAAGCTTCAGCACTGGAAGAAGAGCCACTTGTCGCCTATCTTGAAAGCTTGAAGCTTCAGGAACAGGTGAACACGTGCCGCAACCCGCCGATATTTCGCTCTTTGATTCCGCTGATTTCAGCCGGTCCGCCGCCGAGACGATCGTCTCGGACACGCTGAAAGGGGCCGAGGATGGCGAACTTTTCGTTGAGAAACGGCAGAGCGAAAGCCTGGTGTTTGATGACGGCAGGCTTAAATCTGCCAGTTTCGATGAATCGCAGGGCTTTGGCTTGCGTGCCGTGCGTGGCGAAACAGCAGCCTATGCCCATGCGACCGAACTTTCAGCTGCCGCGCTGAAGCGTGCCGCCGAGGTTTGCAGGACGGTTGCCAAAGGCCCAGGCGTCAGCCACTCGGTATCGCCGGAGCGCACCAATACCAGGCTCTATGCCGACAGCAATCCCGCCATGGCCATGGGATTTTCGGAGAAGATTGCGCTTTTGCAAGAAGTCGATGCCTTTACGCGCGGGCTTGATCCCAAAGTAAGGCAGGTATCGGTCTCGCTGGCGGCCGAT
>JAHEBS010000097.1 GCA_024642145.1 Marivivens sp. | reverse complement strand
AGACGCCAAAGCCCAGATCTTCGGCGAGTCCGGCCACAAAAACGGGGATCATCGACAGAAAAACAAACAGGCCGCGGGACGACTGGCCAAACCAGAAACCACAGGCGATGACCGCCATCGCAACCAAGAGCACCAGACCGCCAATTCTCGGCGTCGGCGTGATATGCGCCGACTGCACCGCGGCAACATCTCTACGGCGCTCAGACACGCAAAACTTGGTTCCGCTCGGTGCTTGAATGGCCCAACTGACGAGGATCGCCGCCAAAAAGACCAAAAAGCTTGCTGAAATCATTACTTGGTCGCCTAACTTGCTCTATTCAGAGCATTTTTCTCTTACCACTCGGTGGCCTGCAGCTTCTGCTCGGCTTCGTCGAATTCTTTACTTTTTATAAACGAATATTCATCTACAGGCGAGCCTTCGCGCATGCGATCCGGTTCGAAAACGCGCTTTCGAGAAATAGGTCCCCAAATCAATACCTTCGCGGATTTGGTTGATCGGACTTTTTCGTGCCACAACCCCTAGTGCGACACGCCGCGCTGGCCGAAGGTCCGAAACCACGGGTTTTCGACGACTCATGGACGAACCGGCGCGCGTGGAATTACAACTTGTCAGGCAAGAGGGGACCCCATGACAACGGACCTACGGACAGAGCGCCTCGGCATGACGCTCGACGACCGCCTGACCCAAGAAGAAGGTTGGGTTTACATGACCGGTATGCAGGCGCTGGTGCGTCTGCCGCTGCAAATGGCCAAGCGCGACCGCGCCGCGGGGCTAAACTCGGGCGGCTATATTTCGGGTTACCGCGGCTCGCCACTGGGCACCTATGACATGAGCCTTTGGGCCGCCGAAAAAGTCCTGGCGCAGCACAACATCGTCTTTCGCCCCGCCGTGAACGAAGACCTTGCTGCAACGGCGATCTGGGGAACGCAGCAGATCGGGCTGTTCCCCGGCGCCAAGGTCGATGGTGTATTTTCGATCCGGTATGGCAAGGCGCCGGGCGTTGACAGGTCGATGGACGCGCTGCGCCACGCCAATCTGGGCGGAACCAGCGACAAGGGCGGCACCTTGATGCTGGTCGGCGATGACCATGGCGCCAAATCATCGACCGTGGCCTGTAGCTCTGATTTCGACTTTGTTTCGCTGGGTGTGCCGCTCTTGGCACCCGCCAATCCGCAAGAGGTACTGGATCTCGGCCTGCACGGGCTGTCCATGAGCCGCCATACGGGGACGATTGTTGCGCTCAAGCTGGTGACCGATGTGATCGAAGGCGGCGGGTCGGTCTATGTGGCCCCCGACAGCCCCGCCATCACCATACCGCAGGCCCCACCCAAGGCAGGCCCCGCGCCCGTTGTGGCCTTTATCGAACAAGAGCGCCGCCTTTGGGATGAGCGGCTCAAACGGGCCCGCGGCTACGCGCGTGCGAATGGGTTGGACCAGATGACCGGCGCGCCCAAGGCGGCGCTTGGTATCGTTTCCAGCGGCAAAAGCTGGCAGGATCTGGAACAGGCCTTGGCGGCCATGGGCTATGACGGTCAAAAGATTGGCGGCACACCGATCAGGTTGCTCAAGTTGGGCATGATCTGGCCCCTTGACCACGAAGTGGTGCGCGACTTTGCCCGTGGTCTGGACACCATTCTTGTGGTCGAGGAAAAACGCCCGCTGATCGAGGACCAGATCCGCGCATTGCTCTATGGGCAAGAGGCCCCTCCCCGTATCGTGGGCAAGACCTTTGGCGGATCGTTCTATGGCGCGCCCGAGGCCGAATGCGCCCTGCCCGCGACCGGCGAACTGACGCCTGGCCAGATTCAGGGCGTGATTGCCCGCGTCGCGCGCGAAACCGATCCTGACACCGCTGTCACCTTGCCCAATGCGATGCCCTCGCCCTCGCAAGGCGTGCCGCCTGCCGTGCCGCGCATTGCGGCGTTTTGCGCGGGCTGCCCGCACGGGCGGTCGACCCAAGTGATCGATGGCTCGCGCGCGCTGGCGGGGATCGGCTGTCACACCATGGCAATGACCCGCGATCCGTCCCGCACCAACAGCGTCAGCCATATGGGCGGCGAAGGGGCGATGTGGATCGGACAATCGCCATTCACCGACGAGCCGCATGTCTTTGCCAATATGGGCGACGGCACCTATTTCCACTCGGGTCTTTTGGCCATCCGCGCCGCCGTCGCCGCCAATGTGCCGATGACCTACAAGCTGTTGCACAACGGCTTTGTCTCGATGACGGGCGGGCAAAAGGTTGATGGCGAGCTAAGCCCCGAGGCGATGGTGGCGCAGGTCAAGGCCGAGGGTGTTCGACGCGTGGCGCTGGTCAGTGACGAGCCGGAAAAATACGCAGGCGTCAATTTCGGCGCCGGCGTGACACTGCATCCCCGCACCGCGCTAGAGGCCGTGCAACGTGAACTGCGCACAATCGAGGGCGTCACGGTGTTGATCTATGATCAACCCTGCGCCACCGAACGCCGACGCCAGCGCAAGCGTGGCACTTGGCCCGACCCTGACCTGCGCGTTTACATCAATCCCGAGGTTTGCGAGGGCTGCGGTGATTGTTCGACCGTGTCCTCCTGCATGGCGATCGAGCCGCTGGAAACCCCGCTTGGCCGCAAGCGGACCATCAACCAATCTGCCTGCAACAAGGATTTTTCCTGCGTCGAGGGGTTCTGTCCCTCATTTGTGACGGTATCGGGCGCTCATCCCCGCAAGGCGCAAACCTCGGGCGCGGGCATCGACATTTCGCATCTGCCCTTGCCGGCGATTCCGGAAATCGAAGGGTGCTATGCGATCCTTATCGCAGGCATCGGCGGCACCGGCGTGGTCACCTTGGGCCAGACCCTAGCCGTCGCCGCGCATTCGGCGGGGTATTTCGCCTCGAATCTCGATATCACAGGGCTTTCCCAGAAATATGGCGCGGTCCATTCCCATGTGAAAATCGCCGCGCGGCCCGAACTGCGGGGTGCCACCCGTGTGGCAGAGGGCGAAGCCCATGCCATGATCGGATCTGATCTCATCGTTGCGGCCAGTGACGACAGCCTGATGCGGCTTGATCATGACGGCGCCTTGGCGGTCACGGACCTCACGCTGGTGCCGACCTCGGCCTTTTCGCGCGACCCCGATTGGCAGATCGACGACAAGGCCCAGTATGCGCGCATGGCACATTATCTGGGCGACCGACTGCGCGGAATCGAGGCGCAGCATCTGGCCGAACAGGTGATGGGCGACAAGGTTTTTGCCAATGTCGTGCTGCTGGGGGCCGCATGGCAACAAGGTGCCGTGCCACTGCCGCTGGCTGCAATACATCATGCGCTCGAACTGAACGGGGTGCAGATCGCGGCCAACAAGCGCGCCTTCGACCTAGGTCGCCTTGCCTACGGCGACCCCGCGCAGGCGCAGCGCCTGCTTGGATCGGGGCCTGCGATCGCCGATCAGGCGCATCAAGATACCGCCGCGCTGATCGAAGATCGTGCCGCGCGGCTTACGGTCTATGGCGGCGAAGGACTGAGCCGCCGTTACCGCGACAGACTGAACCAGATCGCGGCCGCTGGACTGGGCGATGCGGCGCTGCGCGCCGCTGCCAAGGGCTATTACAAGCTGCTGGCGGTCAAGGACGAGTGGGAGGTCGCACGGCTTTATCGCGACAAGACCTTTACCGAGGGGCTGAAGGCCAGTTTTGACGGCGATCTGAAACTGACCTTTCATCTGGGATCATGGCCGCTGGGTTATCGCGACCGCACGTCGGGCAAACCCGTCAAACGCGCCATAGGCGGCGGGCTGGCCATGCCGCTCTTTGCCACGTTGAACGCGCTGCGCGGGTTACGGGGCACGGTTCTTGATCCGTTCAGCTATGGCGCCGAGGCCAAGCTGGCGCGGCGTCTGCTGGCTGAATACGAAGATGATATGACTTTTGCGCTGGCCAAAGGCCCGCACGCGGCCATCACCGCGCTTTTGGATCTGCCCGCGCAGATCCGTGGTTATGGTCATGTTCGGGAAAAGGCAGCCCTTGCGGCGGCGGCCAGACGCGCGGACCTGCGCGCGCAGGTCGGTTGACCCCAAGCCAAAGAAAAAGGCGCCACCCTCGTGCAGGGCGGCGCCTCTGATCTGGTTGGATCGCAGCCTATCAGGCGGCGGTCTTTTTGCCCGGCATGTAGGGGGCAACGGCTTCTTGCACTGGCGCGTAGGCCTCTTTGGCCTTCAGCGTGGCGAGATCGAGGATCTCGCGGGCATTGGCTGCATTCTGCTCGATCATGCCGTGGGCATAGGCCACCTGCAGGTCGATGAGGTCGTTGACCGACTTGGCCTTGACCACTGCGCGACCGTGGTCGGCGTAGGACTTGAGCGCGTCCTTGCTGTAGCCGAAGAGCGCCTTGTCAAAAGCGATCACGCCTTCGACAGCCTTGCGGCCGCTCAGCGACAGGGCGCTAAAGAGACCCGAAACGGCCTTGGTGGTCTCGGCGACCGTGGCGGTGGTGTTGGCCATGACGTCGGCAGCGGCGGCTTCAGTCTTGGTTTCAGTCTTGGTCTTGGTAGCCATGTCTAAGAACCTTCGAATGGAATTAATCTCTGATCTGCTATTTGGGGCATTCGATGCTGCATTGCAATATTTTTATGCTGCGACGCAGCGTAAAAATGTATCAGACCAGCAAAATATGGCTGAAAACAAAGATCACACCGCCCAAGGCCGCACCCAGAACGGCGCCATTGATGCGGATAAACTGCAAATCGCGGCCAACCTCGCCCTCGATCCGCGCCACCAAGGCGTCGCTGTCCCAGCCGGATATGGTCTGGTCCACATAGCCACGCACGGGTTCCCGCATGGCCTGAACGAACTGCTCGAGCGCGGCCTCGAACCTTTGGCTCAGGCTTTGGCGCAGGGTGTCGTCGCGCAGGATATGGGCCGCTATGTCGGCAATCACTTGGCCAAAACCCTGCGCCACGGCCTCGGGGTCCTCGGCAAGGCGGGTTTCGATCTGGCTTTGCATTGCGTCCAGCAGACGATCGACAATCCCCGAGAACGCGGCGGTGCCTTCGTAGTCTTCAAGGCTCTGACCCAAGAACTGGTCAATGAGACCGTCGCCGCGAAAGCCCTCGGCAATGTCGCCGATCGCGGCCTCGAAATCCTGCCGCAGGGCCGAGTCCGGCTCGCCCAATTCATCGATGACTGAAATGATGCCATCAACCAAGGTATCGCTGACCCTGCGGTCAATCCCCTTGGCGATCCACCAGCGGCTACGTTCCTGCACCAGATCGGTAATCTTGGCGCGGCGGTCCTGCACCTTGTTGCGAATGCGCCGCAAGATGCTGTCCAGCACCTCGCCGCCGATCGCCTCGCGGATGATCGCCACCGCCTGATCCGAAAGCCGCCCCGATGCGGCGGCCTCTTGCAGGGCGGTCATCACGCTCTGGCGGATCCGGTCCGTCACCCCGCCCGCAAGTTCAGAGCGGTAAAGCAAACGCAGCGCCCAAGACAGCTCGCGCCCGATGCTGCGGGCATTCTCAGGCTCTTGCAGCCAGCGCGCACCCTGCCCTACGGGATCGAACTTGGCGATCTGGCGCGCGAGTTCTGCAGGCACCAAAAAATGCTCGTCGATAAAGCGCGCGATATTGCGTGCCGCGCGCTGCTGGTTGGCAGGCAGAAGCGCCGTATGCGGGATCGGCAAACCCAACGGACGTCGAAACAGCGCCTCGACCGCGAACCAGTCCGCCAGCCCGCCCACCATGCCGGCTTCGGCCATGGCCCGCAGCAAGAGCAACCAAAGGGGCGGCTCTTTGGTCAGAAATGTCGCAAGGAAGATCGCAAAGAGCGCCGCGAGAATGCCGCTGGCCACGCGGCGAACCGCGCGCACCTCGGACCCCGCGCCGCCCTTGCTGTTCACGCGACCGCCCTTGCCTCGTCATGCAGGAAGGCCTCGATCCGGCCCGCCACACGTTCGGCCTGCGTCAACACGAACATATGCCCGCAATTGACCGTCTCGAGTTGGGCATTGGGCAGGCGGTTGACCAAAAGCTGGCCATTGACCGGCGGCACCAAGGGATCGTCATCGCCCATCAACACCAGTGTCGGCACCTTGATCTGGCTGAGCCAGAGATAGCTCGTCCAACCCCAGCCCGCCAAAAGCTGATACAGATAGCCGCGCTTGTCGCCCGCCTTCATCGCCTTGGCATGGGCGCGCATCAGCGCCTGATTGGTGCGAATCTCGCCGCCATAGATCTCGGCGGCGATGGAAAAGAGATAGTCAGGGTCGGTATAGCGGCGCGGTGTCACCATCTTGGTCAGAACGCTCAGATTGCCTGGCACCATCACCAAGCCCGCCGAGGTCGCCGCCAAGATCATCGACCGGCAGCGCGGCTGGTTGTCATAGACAAACTGCTGCGCCAGCGCCCCACCCCATGAGACGCCAAAGACATCGACCTCGCCTATGCCCAGTTGGTCCAGCACCTTGGCCAGCATGCGCGAGAGGTTGGCAAAGCGGTAGGGCAGCGCGGGCGTCGGTGACCCCCCCACGCCCGGCACATCGAAGGCCACAAGGCGCGTGCGTTTAAAGTGCTGCGCAAAGGGGCCGATGGTATCGAGGCTGGCCCCGATACCATTGCACAACAGCAGCGTGCGATCGGCATTCTTTGGTCCCAGAACCGCAACGTTCCAGTCCTGACCCATTACCGAAACGGTTTGCTGTTCGATGTTCATTTGTGCTTCTTCTTAGGGGTTTTCAAACACATAGGTGCCAGGCGCCGCGCTCAGCGCGGGGTTGGCCTTATTGCCGAGGCTCTTGGGCGCAGCTTTGGTCTCGCCGCCGCGGGCGTCAAGCCATTTACCCCAGTATTCCCACCATGACCCTACGTTCGTTTCGGCCTCTGCGGCAAAAGCCTCGGGCGTATCGTGGGCACCGGTGTTGGTCATGTAGCGGGCCTTGGGGTTGCCCGGCGGGTTGATGATCGCCTGAACGTGACCCGACTGGGACAGCACGAACTCGTTCTTGCCGCCAAAGGCCTTCATCGAGCTGTAGCAGCCTTCCCACGGGGTGATGTGATCGGTGGTGCCGCCGACGATGAACTTGTCACACTCCACCTTGCCAAGGTCGATTTCGACATCGGCAATGCGCCACGTGTTTCCCTTTTTCATGCCGCCCTGTTCCAACAGCTTGATCATGTCGCCGTGCAGGCGACCAGCAAGGTTGGTGGTGTCGGCGTTCCAGTAAAGGATGTCAAAGGCGGGCGGTTCGTTGCCCAGAAGGTAGTTGTTGACCCAATAGGCCCAGATCAGGTCATTCGGGCGCAGCCATGCAAAGGCCTTTTGCAGATCCTTGCCCGGCAGGACGCCGCGCGTGCGCGAGAACATGCGGGCAAGTTCGAGCGTCTCGAAGTTGGCGAAAAGCCCCATGGCCGTGTTGCTGGCACCCGCCACATCGAGGATCGCCACCAGTTGGGTATGGCTATGCGCACGGTTGGTGCCCTTGGCCGCCCAATAGGCCAGCAACAGGGATGCGGTGATGCCGCCCGAACAGGCGCCAACCATGTTGACGTCCTTGACCTTGGCGATGTCGCAGGTGACAGCAGCCGCGCGGTCAAGCGCCAGCACATAGTCATCCATGCCCCATTTACCTTGTGTCTCGCTCGGGTTGCGCCAGCTGACGATAAAGACCTGATGGCCCTTGCCCAGCAGATATTCGACGACCGAGCGACCGGGGGCGAGGTCCCAGATGTAGAATTTGTTGATCTGCGGCGGCACGATAAAGACGGGCCGCGATTGGACTTCGGCGGTCTGGGGCTTGTACTGGATGACCTCGAGGATGTCCTCGCGATAGACCACGGACCCTTCGGTGATGCCAAGGTTCTTGCCGACCTCGAATTTGGATTTGTCCACCATCGAGGGCAGACCGTTGTTGTGCAGCATGTCCTCGATCAGGTTCTTGGCGCCATCAATCAGGTTCGAGCCGCCCTTTTCCAAGGTGGTTTTCATCGCGGCAGGGTTGCCCAGAATGGTATTGGTGGGCGCCAGCGTATCGGTGACCAGCGAGGTCAGGAACTTGGCCCGCAGCTTGTCGCGGTTGTCGATCTCGAGCCCCTCGACCCAGTCGTCCAAGTGCTGGCAGACGGTGAGATAGGAACTCAGCATCGCCTTATAGAGCGGGTTCGACGTCCAGATCGGGTCGTTGAACCGCTTGTCGCCCTTGGCGGGCACGATTTCCGACTGGCCGGTGACCGCACGGATGCTGTCTTGCATCAGGCTGGTATAGGCGGCCATCAGCTTGTCAGGGGCGCGGAACGAAGCGGTGTAGAAATCGGCCATGGCCTTCATCAGGTCGGCCGAGGTTTCCATGGTCTTGCGCGGCATATCAGGCTCTCCTCAGACGATGACCATGGCCAAAAGCTCGGCGATCACGGCGGGTTTGTCACTGCCTTCGGCAGTCAGCGTGGCATCAACGGTCAAAAGCAGGCGACCCTTGCCCGTATCCTCGACCTTGGCGAGCTTATAGCTGGCGCGCACGGTCGACCCTGCGGTCACGGGGGCAACGAAGCGGACCTTGCCCAGACCATAATTCAGCGCAGCCTTGGCATCGGCCGGAATGACGCCCACGCCCATCACATCCGCCGCCAACAGCGACAGCGTCAGAAACCCGTGCGCAATCGGTGCGCCGAAAGGGCTTTGGGTCTTGGCGCGTTCGACATCGACGTGAATCCACTGATGATCGCCTGTGGCGTCAGCAAAAAGATTGATGCGCGGCTGATCGACAAGGATCGCCTCGGCGCTGGCGAATTCGTGACCGACAAAATCGGCGAGGGTTGCGATGCTGTATCCGGCGGGTGCGGCCATGTGCTGCTCCAAATCAAATGGTGCCGTCGCGGGACGGCAGGTCATAATGTCAGGTTTTCGGGTCTTGGCCGCGCGCTACAGGAAACCGCGTTTCAAATCATTAGTTTCGCTGCGTCACGAATTGCGGCGGTTCAGGCGCGGTCAAAACGCCAAGTGGTTGTCTGGCGACGCTCTTGCCCGGGCTTGAGCAGGATCGAGGGAAAATGGCGGTTTGCAGGCGCGTCGGGCCAAAGCTGCGCTTCAAATGCAAGCGCCACATAGGCGGGCAATCCCGTCTGATCGGCGTGGCGCGCGTCATAGACCTGTAACCCCGGTGCCGTGGTCGCCATGGTCATTTGCAGGCCGCTGCGGCCCGTCAGCCACAGGACGTCCCGCAACGGTTCGTCTTCGTCCGAAAGGCAGAAACAATTGTCCAGCGGCGGTTTGCCCGGCGCGATTTCGCGGCCATGCGTGAAATCAAGCGCGCTGCCTTCGGCCTCGGCTATTTCACCCGTGGGAATGAACGCCTCATCCGTCGGCAAATAGTCCCACGCGTCAATCCGCAGCCGCTGACCGCCAAAACCGCCCTGCCCGTCGAGACACCAGTAGGAATGGTTTGCCGGATTAGCGAGGCACGGGGCGTCTGTCGTCATCACCATATCGAGCCTGAGCGTCGCAGGTGCGGTCACACTGAACCGCGCGGTCAGGCGTTGGTTGCCGGGGAATCCGCCTTCGCTGTCGGGCATGGTGCAGGACAGAGTGACGGAATCATCAGCCTGCGCCTCAACCGTCCAGACCTTGAAATGTGTGCCAGCGCTGCCCGAGTGCAGGGTATGACGCTGGTTAAAGTTCTGTTCGAAACGGTGTTCCAGCCCGTTGATCACCGCCTTGGCGCCAGAGATGCGGTTCACCACGGGGGCCATGATGGTGCCGTAGTGGTATTTCGCGCCCTCGTATTCGGCCACAGTGGCCGCACCCACGGTCAGATCATGGTCCACACCCGCCAGCCGGACCGCGTTGATCGCGGCCCCCAGTGTCAGGATACGCGCCCGCAGATCGCCCGCGCCGATGTCGATGGCGTGGACCGTATCGCCCGCCTGCGTCTTGCCCCAGACCTGCATCCTCGCCCCCTTTGCCGCCTCAGACAAAGCGGTTGACGTAGTTTTCCAAGACTTCCTGCCGTCCCGAACGCGGCGCGGGGTTGATCCCCTCGGCCAGCACCCGCGCGGCAATCGTCGCCAGATCCTGCCCCAGCATTGCCTGCGCCTGCGGTTCTTGCCAACCCGCATAGCGCGCGGCAAGGGCTGCGTCCAATCCGCCGTCCTCGATCATGGCCGCTGCGGCCTTGAGGCCACGGGCGCAGATATCCATGGCACCCACATGCCCCGCAATCAGATCGGTGGCATCCAGCGACTGGCGGCGCAGCTTGGCGTCGAAATTGGTGCCGCCCGTGGTAAACCCGCCGCCCTTCAACACATGGTAATAGGCCAGCGCCACCTCGGGCACATTGTTGGGAAACTGGTCGGTATCCCAACCGGACTGATAGTCATTGCGGTTCATGTCGATCGAGCCGAACATGCCTTCGGCCATGGCCAAGGCAATTTCATGTTCGAACGAATGGCCCGCCAGAATCGCGTGCCCCTGTTCGATGTTGAGTTTGACCTCGCCTTCGAGCCCGTATTTGCGCAAGAACCCGACACAGGTCGCGACATCGAAATCATATTGATGTTTTGACGGCTCCTGCGGCTTGGGCTCGACCAAGATCGTGCCTTTGAAGCCGATCTTGTGCTTGT
>JAHEBS010000223.1 GCA_024642145.1 Marivivens sp. | reverse complement strand
AGTGTTTTCAGCACGAAGGCCAGTCCCATCCGGCGGTAACCCAGCCAATAGAAGGGCAGGTTGATGATGAAGAACACCGCGCCAAAGGACCAGCCGCTGGCGTAAGAGATCAACACCGCCAGACCGGCTGTCTGCCCCGTAACCAGCCCCATATGGGTGAGCAAGGTCACCGCAAAGGCGGCCATACCCGCGCCATAGGCAATACCTTGGGCGTCTTCAAAGGCCGAGTGGGTTTTGGGGTCGGTCATGGGGGTTGCCCGTCTGATGCGGTGAAACGGATGCGCGACGAATAAGGCCGGGCGTTGGCCCGGCCTTGTCAGGAGCGTGTTCAGGCCAGCGCCTTGCCCAGATATTCGTCCACCTTTTCAAGGTAGCCCATGGTGGTCAGCCACTTCTGGTCGGGACCGACCAGCAGGGCGAGGTCCTTGGTCATATGGCCATCCTCGACCGCCTGCACGGTGACGCGTTCCAGCGTTGCCGCGAAATTCGCGAGCTGGTCGTTGCCGTCGAGTTTGGCGCGATGCTTGAGGCCGCCGGTCCATGCGAAAATCGATGCGATCGAGTTGGTCGAGGTTTCCTTGCCGGCCTGATGCTGGCGGTAGTGGCGCGTCACGGTGCCGTGGGCGGCTTCGGCCTCGACCGTCTGACCATCGGGGGTCATCAGCACCGAGGTCATCAGACCCAGCGACCCGAAACCCTGCGCCACGGTGTCGGACTGCACGTCGCCATCGTAGTTCTTGCAGGCCCAGACATAGCCACCGGACCACTTGAGCGCCGAGGCGACCATGTCGTCGATCAGGCGATGTTCATAATGGATGCCAGCGGCCTTGAATTTGTCCTCGAATTCTTCCTCGTAGACCTTCTGGAACAGATCCTTGAAACGACCGTCATAGGCCTTGAGGATCGTGTTCTTGGTCGAGAGATAGACGGGCCAGCCCTTGAGCAGGCCGTAGTTCATCGACGAACGGGCAAAGTCGATGATCGACTCGTCGAGGTTGTACATGGCCATGGTCACACCGGCACCGGGGGCGTCGAACACCTCGCGCTCGATCACCTGACCGTCCTCGCCGACAAACTTGATCGACAGCTTGCCCTTGCCGGGGAATTTGAAATCGGTGGCGCGGTATTGGTCGCCAAAGGCGTGGCGGCCCACGACAATCGGTTGGGTCCAGCCGGGGACCAGACGCGGCACGTTCTTGCAGATGATCGGCTCGCGGAAAATCACGCCGCCAAGGATGTTGCGGATGGTGCCGTTGGGCGAACGCCACATCTGCTTGAGCCCGAATTCTTCGACGCGGGCCTCGTCAGGGGTGATGGTGGCGCATTTGACGCCCACGCCGTAGTGCTTGATCGCATTGGCGGCATCGATGGTGATCTGGTCGTTGGTGCGGTCACGTTCCTCGATGCCAAGGTCGTAATATTTCAGATCGAGGTCCAGATAGGGCAGGATCAGTTTCTTCTTGATGAAGTCCCAGATGATACGGGTCATCTCGTCGCCGTCGAGTTCGACAACCGGGTTTGCAACTTTGATCTTGGACATCCTTCACTCCTCTTTGGGGTGGGTAATATGGCGGTTTCCCGCGCCTCTTAGCCTAAATCCGTGACCGAGAAAAGGGCTGTATACACTTGTATACCAATTCTTAACGATCCTCGAACCATGCATCGATCCGCGTCTTGAGCGCAGCCCAGACCGCAGGCGCCCCACGGCGAACCTTGACGCCGACGCGGCTTTCCAACTGATCGGGCGTCACCTTGTATTCGACCCAACTGCCGCCGCCGGATTCGAGGTTCGAAACAACGGGTTGCACGCGGTCAATCGACTTGGCGAAAACGGCATCGTCGGTCTCGGCGGCCTCGAATTCGTCCCAGAGCGCGCGATAGGCATCGCGTTGGTCCGCCGGCAAAAGACCAAAGATGCGGTCGGCGGCGGCCATCTCGGCGCGCGCCTGTTCGGCGGGGTCATGATCGCCGTGGATCGGCGCGTCGCCTGCGTCGATTTCGACCAGATCGTGCAGCAGCAGCATACGCAGAACGCGGCCGATCTTCACCGGCCGGTTCGCATGTTCGGCCAGCGTCAGCGCATAGAGCATGATATGCCAGCTATGTTCAGCCGAGTTTTCGCGCCGCGCTCCACCGTTGATCGTCGTGGCCCGCAGCATCGATTTCAGCCGGTCCGCCTCGTTCAGAAAGGCAAGCTGGGCGTCGATCCGGCTGGGCAAGGCCATCAATGGCCGCCGCCTGCGGAATCGTCCATCGGGTCAAGGATCGGGCCCGAGCCCAGTTCCTTTTTCGGCCCGTCGGGATTGATCGGGCCCTTGGCCAGTTTTTCCTGCAAGAACTTGCGCGCGCGCTTTTCCGAAAGCCGGACGCGGATCGCGGTCATGAACGCCTCTTGCGTGGTCGTCGACGAGGTGCCGATAACCTTGGACACTTCGGCAATCAGGTTCTCGTCGCCGGTCTTTTCCGCCACGGCGATTGTCTCGCGTGCCAGTTTGTCAGCGATTTCGTCGAGAATACCCATGGGATCAACGCGTGTTTTCGGTCAGACGGCGGGTCACGTAGGTTTTCACGTCACCGATCATCGTATCCATATGCGGTTCTTCAAAGAAGTGGCCCGCGCCTTCGATGACCGTGTGGGTAATGGTGATGCCCTTCTGTTCATGCAGCTTGCCCACAAGCGTGGTGGTGTCTGCAGGCGGGGCCACGCGGTCGGCAGACCCGTTGATCACCAGACCGGACGAGGGGCAGGGCGCAAGGAACGAGAAGTCATACATGTTGGCGGGCGGCGCGACCGAGATGAAACCGGTGATTTCGGGCCGGCGCATCAACAGCTGCATGCCGATCCATGCGCCGAAC
>JAHEBS010000096.1 GCA_024642145.1 Marivivens sp. | reverse complement strand
CAGGCCAAAGGCTACGAATGAAAAAGCCGGCCCAAGGGGGCCGGCTCTTGTTTTTGCAAGGCGCGCCAATCAGTGGGGCGGCGGCGGGCAGAAGGTGAACCCGTTCGACAAAGTGCCCACACCGACCTGAACGCCGGACTGGAGGAAATCATACCCGAGGCTAAAGCCAAGGCCGCCCGAGCAGAGATCGTAGTAAACGATGCCGATATCGGCACCCCAGCTACCGTTGAAGTAATAGGTCACACCGGCGGCGACATTGGCGGCACCAGGCTGGTTCGAGCTATAGGCCTTGGCCGTGACGCCCGCACCACCGCCAAAGTTCCACACCAGACCGATAAAAGCGCCCGGCTCGTAGCCGCCTGCGCTGGCGGTCAGGGGCTGACCCATGGCCAGCGTCGCGGCGAGAATGCCCGTCTTTATAAAGTTCATTTTAGCCCTCCCATTGCTTTCGATGCGCCGATCTTGGCCCCGCGCGCCCTTCTGGTCAATCCGACAACTTGCCGCGCAGATCGGCGGGAAAACAGACACGTTTTCACGCATTGCTCTGGTATGGCAAAGCGTTAGAGCCCAAAGCTGATCTGGAAGTGGTCGGGGCGATAGGATTCGAACCTACGACCTACGGTACCCAAAACCGTCGCGCTACCAGGCTGCGCTACGCCCCGACGGGTGCTGGTTACGCAAAGACGCCGACTTTGAAAAGCTAAATCAGTCGCAAGGCGCTGCCGCCTCGGGCCCAAAGCTGGGATGGCGCATCAGATCGCCCGGCTCGATCCCCAATCGCGCGGCCAAACCGCCGTTTATTTCCAGCACCGCCGTAATGCCGCGGCCGCCGTCGATCACCGTTTCATCCAGCGGAACGGCATTGGCATGGACGGTCACGATCCGGCCCGCGGCATCGGCAAACAGCATGTCCAGCGGGATCAGCGTATTGCGCATCCAGAACGTCGCATGCTGCGGCGTTTCAAAGACAAACAGCATCCCCTGCATCAAAGGCATTTCCGCCACGAACATCAGGCCCTTGGCCCGTGTTTCCTGCGTATCGGCAATATCGACCGTAAACGTCGCCTCGCCCCAGTCACCGCTGACGGTGACTTTGCCGGGGTCACAGAGTTGGGCGGCACCGGCAAAACCGGCCACGGACATTGCCGCGGCCCAAATCGTCAGTCCTGTGCCGTATCCCATGCTGTCACCTCGCAGGCCATCTTGCCGCGTTTTCCGTCGATCACGCGTATGGCCACAGCCTCGCCGGGCTGCAGGTCCGACAGACCCGAACGGCGCAGCACCTCGATGTGAACGAACACATCTTCGGGATTGCCGAATACATTGGCGAAACCAAAGCCCTTGGCCTTGTCAAACCACTTGATCCGCGCTGGCACAAGAGGCAGCCGCGCCAGTTCTTCGGGGTCAAGCCCGACAAAGTCGCCAAGGGGTGGGCTGGTGGGCATGTCCGGCGGTTCGATCGACAGCACTGCGACAGCCTGACGCCCACGACCGGTTTCAAGAACCTCGATCTCGATCAGCGAGCCATCCAATACCGAGTTCTGACCGAAATTGCGTAACACATTGGCATGCAGCAACACATCTGCGCCGCCATCCTCCGCGATAACGAATCCGTACCCTTTACCCGGATCAAACCATTTAACGCGCCCGCGCATAAACAGGCCGGGGCCGTTGTCTTCTGTCGTCATATTTGCCTTTCGGGCCACCTTTTGGGCGGCGTGAGTGTGACGTCAAAAAAGGACAGGCACTCGCGAAAAACAACGTTCACAAAAGGACAGGAAAACCTGACCTAATGCTGAAAATAGAACGCAATACAAACAAAGCAACTTCGGTGAGCGACATCTTACAGCCGCTTTCGTCAAGGTGAAAGGCGTTCAACCTTCCAATCATGACCGGCATCGACCCGCGACCAGCGAAAACGGTCATGCAGGCGAAAGGCGCCGTCAGCCCAGAACTCGATTTCGACCGGATCAATCCGGTATCCCCCCCAAAAGGGTGGTCGGTCCGGATTGACGCCTTTGAGCGCCGTGATCCGCGCCACCTCGGCCAAAAGCGTGGCCCGCGACGCAAGGGGTCTTGATTGCTTGGACGCCCATGCACCCAGACGGCTTTGCAGTGACCGCGAGGCGAAATAGGCGTCCGACATCGCGCCATCGACGCGCGACACGCTGCCCCGCACGCGAATCTGGCGACGCAGCGATTTCCAGTGCATCACAAAGGCGGCCTTGCCGGCGCCCTCGACCTCTTGGGCCTTGCGGCTTTCGTAGTTGGTATAGAAAACAAAGGCATCGGCCTCGATTTCCTTCAACAGGACCATCCGCGCGTTGGGCAGACCGTCCGCATCGACCGTCGAGAGCGCGATGGCGTTGGGGTCATTGGGCTCGACCGCTTCGGCCTCGGCCAACCAGGCGCGGGCAATCGCAAAGGGGTCGTCGCCTGCGAAAATTCCGGTTCTGTCGCTCATGCTGACCTCCGCTTTCGGCGGCACCCTAGAAAGGTGCCGAGATAGTGACAAGCTTGATGTCGGACTTGATGCCCCTACGTCATTATCCTAGACGGATGCTTAGATAGCCGCAGGCGAGGGAACGTACATCATGACGAAACTCATGGAAGGCAAGCGCGGGTTGATCATGGGGGTGGCCAACGACCACTCGATCGCTTGGGGCATTGCCAAGGCGCTACATGGCGCGGGTGCCGAACTGGCATTTTCCTACCAAGGTGACGCACTGAAAAAGCGGGTCGATCCTTTGGCAGCCCAGCTTGATTCAAACATCGTGCTGCCTTGTGATGTGTCCGACATGGCCTCGGTCGATACGCTTTTCGCAGCCCTTGGCGCACGCTGGGGCAAGTTGGACTTTATCGTTCACGCCATCGGATTTTCTGACAAGAACGAGCTGCGTGGCCGTTATGTCGACACCAGCCACCAGAACTTTCTGACCACGATGGATATCTCGGTCTATTCCTTTACGGCGGTTGTCGCGCGCGCCTCTAAATTGATGACCGAAGGCGGGTCTTGCCTGACGCTGACCTATTACGGCGCGGAACGCGTCATGCCACATTACAATGTGATGGGCGTGGCCAAGGCGGCGCTCGAGGCCTCGGTGCGCTATCTGGCCGAGGATCTGGGCAAGGACGGCATCCGTGTAAACGCGATCTCGGCCGGTCCGATCAAGACCTTGGCGGCCTCGGGCATCGGCGATTTCCGCTATATCCTGAAATGGAACGAGTATAATTCGCCTCTGCGCAAGAACGTCTCGATTGACGAGGTCGGCGGATCGGCGCTTTACCTTTTGTCGGATCTGTCAACAGGTGTGACAGGTGAAACCCATCATGTCGATGCGGGCTATCATGTCGTCGGCATGAAGGCCGTCGACGCGCCGGACATGAATAAAGAGTAACATTACATGGCTCTCACCGTATTTCTAACGATCTGGCTGGCGCATATGGCCGCCGTGATCAGCCCCGGTCCCTCTTTCATCGTCTGCGCCCGCGTGGCGGCGGCCGAGGGTTTCCGGATTGCCGCAGGCGTGGCGCTGGGCTTTGGTATTGCCGTGGTCCTGTGGGCCGCAGCCGCGCTGGCGGGCGCTACGGTTCTGTTCTCGCTGGTGCCGGCCCTTTATACCGGCCTCAAGGTCGTGGGCGGTTTGGTGCTGGTCTACATCGCCATCCAGATGTGGCGCCACGCCGCAGAGCCGCTGGACCTGCCCGCCGCCGGTGCCGCGCCGCGCGCCTTCAAGGACGCGGTGCGCTATGGGTTCACCACCTTTGCCGCCAACCCCAAACCCGCTGTTTTCTTCGGCGCGGTCTTTGTCGGGCTTTTGCCGCATGATCTTTCAGTGACGTGGCGGCTGTTGATCCTTGCCATGGTGGCGGTCAACGAAACGGGCTGGTATCTCTTGGTGGCCCGGGTCTTTTCACTGCCGCGCCCGCGCGCGGCCTACCTTGGCCTGAAAACCGTCATGGATCGTGTCTTTGGCACGGTTCTTGCGGTTCTCGGTATCGAAATCGCTTTGCACTGAGGATTATCCGATGTCCGACCGCCTGCCCCACGAAAAAGGTTTTCACGTCAGCTGGGACCAGATGCACCGCGACAGCCGCGCGCTGGCGTGGCGTCTGGACGGGCGCGGCCCCGACGATGGCGCATGGCGCGGCGTCGTCGCCATCACCCGCGGCGGCATGGCCCCCGCGATGATCGTCGCGCGCGAACTGGGCATCAGGGTCGTCGATACGATCTCGGTCAAGAGCTACGACCACCAAGAACAGGTCGAGGCCAAAGTGCTCAAGGCACCCGACGCGGCGATGATGGGCGACGATGGCGAGGGTATCTTGGTCGTGGACGACCTTGTTGACACCGGCAAGACGCTGGAACTGGTGCGCAAGAACTATCCCAAGGCGCATTTCGCAACCGTCTATGCCAAGCCCAAGGGCGAGCCCATGGTCGATACTTTCATCACGGGCGTGAGCCAAGACACCTGGATCTTCTTTCCATGGGACATGGCGCTGCAATACGTGGAACCCTACCGCGGCAAGGATTGAAATGACGCCCCTCCCCAAGGCCAGCCCGTTCATCGAATGGGCCTACCGGATATTTCTCTTTGTGCAGGGGACCTTGGGGCTTAGCCAGCTCTTGGGTGGTCTTGGCCTGACCTTTGCACCGCAAGGCGCAATCCAGTCCCTTGTCGACTGGATGGTGCGCAACCGTCTGGCGCAAGACCCCGATGCGCCGTTCTCGCGCACGCTTTTCGATTGGGCCGCCAATCTCGGACCGGGTGCTGATGGTGTCTATGCCATTTACCTGCTGGGCCATGGCGTGCTGAACCTGTTTGTGGTGGGCACCCTCTTTTTCCGCGTCTCTTGGGCCTACCACTTCGCCATGACCGTGCTTTGGGGCTTTGTCGTTTTCCAGTTGGCCGAGTTCGTGATGCGGCTTGATCCGTTGTTGCTGCCTTTGACCGCGATCGACCTTGTGGTGATTGCACTGGTGTGGATGGAACGTCGTCAGACCGCGGCCAAGGGCGAAGGCTGAACCCCAATTCCAAGGACAAGTCCATGGCTCCGATCTCACGCACAGAAACCACCTTTGCCCCGCCTGTGATGGAGGCGCGGCGTTGGCTGGACGGCGTGACCTTTGGCCCTGACCGACCGCTGATCAATGTCAGTCAGGCCGCACCCGTGGACCCGCCGCCAGAACAGATGCGCCGCTTCATGGCGGACGCGCTGATGAACGACCCCACGACCCATCTTTACGGCCCCGTTCTGGGTCTGCCGGCTCTGCGCGCGCAGGTCGCCGAGGACTGGAGCCTTGCCTATGGCGGCGCGGTGTCGCCCGCGCAGGTGGCCATCACGTCGGGCTGCAACGAGGCCTTTTGCGCCACGATCACCGCGATCTGCACCTCGGGCGACGAGGTGATCCTGCCCATTCCCTATTATTTCAACCACCGCATGTGGCTGGATATGGCGGGCGTGACCTGCGTGCCGCTTGCCACGGGCGCGGGCCTGATCCCCGAGGCCGAGGCTGCCGAACGGCTGATCACAAGCCGCACCCGCGCCATCGTGCTGGTCAGCCCCAACAACCCCGGTGGCGTGGAATATCCCGCGCAGACGCTGCGGGCGTTTTTCGACCTTGCGCGGCGACGCGGGCTGAAGCTGGTCGTTGATGAAACCTATCGCGACTTTGACAGCCGCTCGGGCGCGCCGCATGACCTGTTCACGGACCCTGACTGGTCGGACACGCTGATCCAGCTTTATTCCTTCTCAAAGGCCTATCGCCTGACCGGACACCGCGTGGGCGCCATGGTGGCGGCGGTGCCGTTTCTGGCCGAGGTCGAGAAATATCTCGATACCGTGACCATCTGCCCCGCACAGATCGGCCAGCATGCCGCGCTGTGGGGGATGCAGAACCTTGGCCAGTGGCTTGCGGGCGAGCGGGCCGAAATCCTCGACCGCCGCGCCGCCATCGAAGACGGCTTTCCGCGGCTTGAAGCCGAGGGTTGGCGGCTTTTGGGCGTGGGCGCCTATTTCGCCTATGTGGAACACCCCTTCGCATTGGCATCGTCCGAGGCCGCCAAAAGGCTAGTGCGCGCGGCGGGTGTCCTGTTGTTGCCTGGCACCATGTTCATGCCCGAAACCCACCCCGAGGGCGCGCGCCAGTTCCGCGTGGCTTTTGCCAATGTGGATCGCGCGGGCATCGGGCAACTCTTTGACAGGCTCGTTGGCGTAACGCTCTAGCCTTGCACCCCTTTGGGCATATGCCTATTCAGATGCGACGAAAGCGCGGGACCTTTGCGGCACCCGCCCCACCCAAGGCAGAAACGGGCCCGACATGGCGATCAAGAAGACCGGCAAGACCCTCGTCTACATCCTTCTGGCATTCATCATGCTGGGCATGGTGTTCTGGAACCGCGTCGGATTTTCCGGTTCGGTCCTGAATGTGGGCACGGTCGGCAACCAGAGCATCAGCGTCAAGGCCTATGGCCGCGCGCTGCAAGACCAGATCCGCGCCGCACAGCAACAGATCGGCGCGACGCTGACGTTTGAGCAGGCGCAGGGTTTCGGGCTTGATCGTCTGGCGCTGGCGGGTCTGATCTCGGATGCCGCTGTCGACGAAGAAGCCGCCCGTCTGGGCATTTCGGTCGGCGACGCGCGCGTGCAGGCGGCTATCGTCAGCATCCCCGCCTTTCAGGGCCCCGACGGCAAGTTTGACCGTTCGACCTATAAATACACGCTCGACCGCCTTGGCCTCAGCGAGGCCGAGTTCGAGCGCGGCGTCCGCAGCGACCTGACGCGTTCGGTCCTGCAAGGGGCGATCGCGGGCGGCGTGGCCTTGCCTGATGCCTATGGCCGCACCTTTGCCGCCTTTGCAGGCGAGACGCGCGATTTCGTCTGGGCCAAGGTCACCGCCGCCGACCTGATCGAAAGCCCCGCGGCCCCGACCGCCGACGAGGTCCAAGCCTATTACGATGCCAATGCCACGGTCTTTACCGTGCCCGAAACCAAGACCATTTCCTACGCATGGCTCTCGCCCGATATGATCGCGGCCGATGCGCCTGTGGACGAACAGCAACTGCGCGAGCTTTATCAGTCGCGCATCAACGACTACGTGATCCCCGAACGCCGACTGGTGGAACGTCTGGGATTTGCCGATGCGGCAACCGCCGAGGCCGCCATGGCCGAAATAGCCGCAGGCACCAAAACCTTTGACGATCTGGTTACCGAACGTGGTCTGCGCCTGTCGGATGTGGATATGGGCGATGTCGGGCAATCCGAAATCGGCGCGGCGGGCGCGGCTGTGTTCGCGGCCACTGCCGGCGATGTGGTCGGGCCCTTTGACAGTTCGATCGGACCCGCGATCTACCGCATGAACGCCATACTGGCGGCGCAGGAAACCACCTTTGACGAGGCCAAGGACGAACTGCGCTCGGAAACCGCCATGGCGGCGGCGCGGCGCTCGATCTCTGACCAGTCAAGCCATATGACGGACCTTCTGGCAGGTGGTGCCTCGCTTGAGGATCTGTCCAACGAAACCGGAATGCAACTGGGCCAGATCGACTGGACCGAGGGCAGCAGCGATGGGATTGCCGCTTATGATGCCTTCCGCACCGCAGCGCAGGCACTGGGCAACGGCGATTTCCCCTCGCTTGTCTATCTCGAGGATGGCGGCGTGGTCGTGCTGCGCCTTGACAACCTCACGCCCGCCCATGTGCGCCCGCTGAGCGAAGTGATGGTTCAGGCCGCGACCGCGACCCGCGCGGCGGCGATCGACGCGGCGGTTCTGGCGCGCGCGCAGGACATCGCCGCGGGCCTTGATGCCCAGAGCGATCTGGCGGCGCTGGGTCTGACGCCTTCGGTCGAGACAGGCATCGTTCGCAGCGCCTTTATCGAGGAAACACCGCAGCAATTCGTCGCCACGGTTTTCACGCTGGCGCCCGGTCAGGCGACGGCCATGGCCAATGGCACGCAGGGGGCCTTGGTGGTGCGACTGGACGCCGTCACACCCGTTGACGAGGCCGATCCGGCGCTTGTCACAGTGCGCCAGCAACTGGCGGCACAGGTGGCGCAGGATATCTCGCGCGATATGCTCAACGTTTTTGACGCCCAGATGCAGTCGCAGACCAAGATCAACATCGATCAATCGACGATCGATGCGGTCAACGCCCAGTATCGCTGACGGTCGCCCATGAATCCCGGTTTCGAGACATTCCGCGAAGGTTACGAAGCAGGCCGCAGCCAGCTGGTCTGGACACGGCTTGCCGCCGACCTCGACACGCCTGTTTCGCTGATGCTGAAACTTGCGGGTGCGGGCAAGAATGCCTTCATGCTGGAAAGCGTGACCGGAGGCGAGGTGCGGGGCCGCTACTCGATCGTCGGCATGAACCCCGATCTGATCTGGGAATGCCGTGGCACCAAGGCGCGCATCAATCGCGCCGCGCGCTATGACGATGACGCGTTCGAGGACCAGTCCGCCGATCCGCTGACCAGCCTGCGGGCGCTCTTGGCCGAAAGCCGGATCGATATCCCCGAGGGGCTACCCGCCGCCTCGGCAGGGCTATTTGGCTATCTGGGCTATGACATGATCCGCTTGGTCGAGCATTTGCCCAACATCAACCCCGATCCCATCGGCCTGCCCGACGCGATGATGCTGCGCCCTTCGGTCGTGGCGGTTCTGGACGGGGTCAAGGGCGACGTGATCCTTGTGGCCCCCGCCTATGTCGATAGCGGCCTGTCGGCCAAGGCGGCCTTTGCCCAAGCGGCCGAGCGGGTGATGGACGCGCAGCGCGCGCTGGACCGCCCTGCCCCCGTCGACAGCCGCGAATACCGCGCCCCGCAAGAAGTGGCCCCCGCCACGTCGAACTTTACCCGCGAGGGCTATAAGGCCGCGGTTGAAAAGGCCAAGGACTATATCCGCGCGGGCGATATCTTTCAGGTGGTTCCCGCCCAGCGCTGGACGCAGGAATTCAACGAACCGCCCTTTGCGCTCTACCGCTCGCTGCGGCGCACCAACCCCTCGCCTTTCATGTTCTTTTTCAACTTCGGCGGGTTTCAGGTCATCGGCGCCAGCCCCGAGATCCTTGTGCGGGTCTTTGGCGACGAGGTGACCATCCGCCCGATCGCCGGCACCCGCCCGCGCGGCGCGACGCCCGCCGAAGATAACGCCAACGAAGCCGATCTCTTGGCCGACCAGAAGGAACTGGCCGAGCATCTGATGCTCTTGGATCTGGGTCGCAACGATGTGGGTCGCGTGGCCAAGGTGGGCAGCGTGCGCCCGACCGAAAAATTCATCATCGAACGTTATAGCCACGTCATGCATATCGTCTCGAACGTGATCGGCGAGCTTTCGCCCGACCACGACGCGCTGTCGGCCCTGTTGGCGGGCCTGCCTGCGGGCACGGTTTCAGGCGCGCCCAAGGTCCGCGCGATGGAAATCATCGACGAGTTGGAGCCCGAAAAACGTGGCGTCTATGGCGGCGGTCTCGGGTATTTCAGCGCAGGCGGCGACATGGACATGTGCATCGCCCTGCGCACCGCCGTTCTGAAGGATCGCAAGCTTTATATCCAGGCTGGCGGCGGCGTCGTCTATGACAGCGACCCCGAGGCGGAGTATATGGAAACCGTCCATAAATCGAACGCCATCCGGCGCGCGGCAGAAGACGCGACCATGTTCCGTGGTGACAGCAACCGCTAGGGCCGAAAACGCCGCCCTAGCGCAACAGCACCGCAGAGACAGGCACCACATCCAGTTGCATCGTCTGGTTGGCCGTGCCCCACAGAATCAGCGCCGAGATGGTTTCGGGCCGCACCCGACCCAGAACCACGACGCCGCTTTCCTGCCGCGCACGGAAGGCCGCCTGATCAAGGAAGCGACGCACCGCGCGCGCATCCTGACCCGCGCCATCCACATCGCGATAGACCACGGCTACCGGCACATGCGCGCCTTCGGCGGCATGGGCGGCCATGTCCAGCCCGCCTGCCGCGGACACAAAGCCACGTCCGGCGGCATTGAGATCCGTCATGATCTGACCCGCGACAAAGCGGTTCGACGCAAGCTCGCCCCCGCCCAGATCCAGAAGTCCGATGGTTTCAGGCAAGACGCCAAACCCCGCCTCAAGCGCTGTGGCGGCGTCTTGTGAATTTGCGCCTGCAGGCAGCGGGATCATGGCCAGAACCTCGAACCCCGCCGCGCGATAGCCGGCCAGCTTGGCCGAAGCATCGGGCAGGGTCACATCCAGCGCCACCGTCACCGGCACCGGCGAGGCCGCAAGCGCCGCTGGCCCGCCCGCCATGCGGCCATCGTCGATCAAGATGACCGACATGAGCGGCCGCGTGCCGCTGTTGCCGCCCTCGGCGGCAAACTGGGCCAGCGCATCTGCCGTGGGCACGGGGGCCACTGCGCTATTGTCCAAAACCACCGCGTCCGTCTCGGGGGCTGATTCCCCCGCTGGACGGTTGATCTTGATGCCGGCGGCACTGCTGGGCAGGGCCGTCGTGCCCTGCAGCGCCAAAAGACCCGGCTGGCTGGCATCGGGTGCGATGGGTTCGGGCGTCGCTGCGGGCGCGACCGCTGCGGTTTCGGGCGCAGGTTCGGGCGCAGATTCGGGTGCGGGCGTCGG
>JAHEBS010000003.1 GCA_024642145.1 Marivivens sp. | reverse complement strand
GACGAGGCGCTTTACCGGCTGAGCCAGATCATCCCGCTTTCAGCCGATGATCGCGCCCGTGCGGCGGACGAGGTGATGAAGCGGTCGTCATTTGTGCCGGTCACCATCGTCGACCGCCTCAGCTTTGAAGAAGTCAGCCGCGTCGCCCTGAATACGCCTTCGCTGCCTGGCATCTTGCCGGATGTCGGCCTGTCGCGGCATTACCCCAACGGCGGTGATTTTGCGCATGTGGTGGGCTACGTCGGGCCCGTCAGCGACTTTGACCTTGGCAAAATCGAGGACCCTGACCCGCTTTTGCAGATTCCCAAGTTCCAGATCGGCAAAACCGGAGTCGAAACCAAACTCGAGGCCGTCTTGCGCGGCAGTGCGGGGTTCAAGCAGGTCGAGGTCAACGCCTTGGGCCGCGAGATGCGCGAACTGACCCGACAAGAAGGCGCGCCAGGATCGGACGTGCAACTGACCATCGACGCGCCGCTGCAAAGCTATGCAGAGGCAAGGCTCGAGGGTCAGAGCGCTGCGGCCGTGGTCATTGATGTGGAAACCGGCGATCTGCGGGTGGCCGCATCGGCGCCGGGTTTTGACCCCAACCTGTTCGTGCGCGGCATTTCCGTGCCGGATTGGAACGCGCTGAACGAAAACCCCTATCGCCCGCTTGCCACCAAAACCGTGCAGGGCGCCTATCCACCAGGATCGACCTTCAAGATCGTGACGGCGCTCGCGGCCCTTGAGGCGGGGGTGATCGACCCGCAGGAACATATCTACTGTCGCGGCTACACCGATATTTCCGGTATCCGCTTTCACTGCTGGAAATCGGGTGGCCATGGCAACGTGACCCTGAACGAAAGCCTGCAACAAAGCTGCGATTGCTATTATTACGAGGTCGCCCAGCGCGTAGGCATCGACAATATCTCGGCCATGGCGCATCGCATGGGTCTGGGCGAACGCTTTGATCTGCCGCTTTCGGCTGTGGCCACAGGGCTGGTGCCCGACCGCGACTGGAAATCCCGTGTGCATGGCCAGAACTGGCTGGTGGGCGATACGATCAACGCCTCGATCGGACAGGGATATTTGCTGGCCACGCCGACGCAGTTGGCGATCATGGTGGGGCGACTGGCAACGGGCCGCGCCATCGAGCCGCGTCTTGTCCACAAGATCGCGGGCGTCGAACAGCCCTATGCGCCAGCACCCGATCTGGGCATCAACGAAAACGATCTGCGCCGTGTGCGGCAGGGCCTGATCGATGTCGTGAACTCGAACCGTGGCACGGCCTTTGGGTCCCGCACGGTCGAGCCTGAACATCAATTCGGCGGCAAGACCGGCACCAGCCAAGTCCGCCGCATCACCCAAGCCGAGCGCGACGCCGGTGTGACCAAAAACGAAGATCTGCCGTGGGAACGGCGCGACCATGCGCTGTTCGTCGCCTTCGCGCCGATCGACAAACCCAAATATGCGATCGCGGTGGTTGTCGAACATGGCGGTGGCGGTTCGGCGGCGGCGGCGCCTATCGCGCGCGACATTCTGCTGCAGGCCTTCTACGACGGACCGCCACCGTTAACCGCCTATCCGTCGGCAGTGCGTGGCACGATCGAAGAGCAGCAAAAGCGCATCGAAGAACGCAATCAGGCCGCGCAGGCCGGTCAGTCGAGGGTCTGAGACATGAGCTACCTCGATTATAACAACAAGTCCGTGCCGACCGGCATCCGCAAGCTGCTCTATCTCAATTGGCCGCTGGTCTTGTTGTTGACCGCCGTGGCTTCGGCGGGGTTCCTGATGCTTTATTCCGTCGCCGGCGGTTCCGCCGAGCCGTGGATGGCGCCGCAGCTAAAGCGTTTTGTAGCCTCGATGGGTCTGATGGTCGTGGTTGCCATGGTGCCGGTCTGGTTCTGGCGCAGCATGGCTGTGCCCGCCTATCTGGGGACGTTGGTCCTTTTGGTCGGGGTCGAGTTCTTTGGCAGTATCCGCATGGGCGCCCAGCGCTGGATCGATCTGGGTTTCATCCGGTTGCAGCCATCCGAGTTGATGAAGATCGCGCTCGTGATGCTGCTTGCGGTTTACTACGACTGGTTGCCGCTCAAGAAAGTGTCGCATCCGCTTTGGGTGATCTTGCCGCTCTTGTTTATCGGCGCGCCGACTTTTCTCGTGCTGACCCAGCCTGACCTTGGCACCGCCCTGATGCTCTTGCTCGGCGGCGGCGCGATGATGTTTTTGGCGGGCGTCCATCTGGGCTATTTCGTGGCCGCGGTTTCCTCGGTGGTGGGGGTGGTTGTCGCCGTGTTCCAGAGTCGCGGCACGTCGTGGCAATTGCTGCACGACTATCAGTTCCGCCGTATCGACACGTTTCTTGACCCCTCGAACGATCCCTTGGGCGCGGGCTACCACATCACGCAGGCCAAGATTGCGCTGGGGTCAGGCGGCTGGGGTGGCAAGGGCTTTATGCAGGGCACGCAGACGCGCCTGAACTTTCTGCCTGAAAAGCACACCGATTTCATCTTTACGACTCTGGCCGAGGAATTCGGCTTTGTCGGCGCCGTGACATTGCTGACCCTCTATGCGCTGATCATCGTCTTTTGCGTGGTCTCGGCCCTGCAGAACAAGGACCGTTTCGCCTCGATGATGACGCTGGGGATCGCGGTGACCTTCTTCTTGTTTTTCGCGGTCAACATGGCGATGGTCATGGGACTGGCACCCGTCGTCGGCGTGCCGCTGCCGCTGGTCAGTTATGGCGGATCGGCCATGATGGTGCTGCTGGGCGCATTTGGTCTGGTTCAATCCGCTCATGTCCACCGCCCCCGCTAGGAGAACCCATGACCGTCAACGTCCTTTACGCCGGATCCCAAGCGCGCTGGGCCGATTACGCCGATGCGCTACCAAAGGCGCTGGCGGAAAAAGGTGTCGCGGCGCGGCTGGGACGTGATTTTACGCCCGAACAGACCGACTATATGGTCTTTGCCCCGAATGGGCCGGTTTCGGACTTTACGCCCTACAAGCGCTGCAAGGCAGTGCTGAGCCTCTGGGCAGGTGTCGAAACCATCGTCGGCAACCAGACCCTGACCCAGCCCTTGACGCGCATGGCCGATGAAGGGCTGCGGCGTGGGATGACCGAATATGTGGTGGGCCACGCCATGCGCCATCACCTTGGCCTTGATGTCGACATCCGCAGGACCGACCGCATTTGGGAACCGCATGTCCCGCCGCTGGCGCCTGAACGCAAGGTGACGGTCATGGGCCTTGGCGCTTTGGGTGCGGCCGCCGCCGAGGCGCTTGTCGCGCTGGGTTTTGACGTGACGGGCTGGAGCGCGCGCCCCAAAGACATTGCAGGTGTCTATTGTCTGGCGGGGTTCGACAACCTGCCCGTGGCGCTGGATGGCGCGGAAATCGTGGTGCTTTTGTTGCCCGCCACGCCGGAAACCGAAAGCGTCATCAATGCAGCGACCCTTGCCCGCATGGCGCGCGGCGCGGTCATCATCAATCCCGGGCGTGGCACATTGATCGACGATGATGCCCTGTTATCGGCGCTCGACAGTGGGCAGATAGGTCATGCCACGCTGGATGTGTTTCGCATTGAACCCTTGCCGCAGGACCACCCCTATTGGGCTCACCCCAATGTCACGGTGACCCCGCATATGGCATCCGAGACCCGCACCATCAGCTCGGCCCGCCATATCGCGGAGAACATCCGCAGGTCCGAGGCGGGTGCGCCGCTTTTGAACCTCGTGGACCGCGTGCGCGGCTATTAACGCAGGCGGGGCGGCGTGTCGGGGTCCATGCCGGGGGGCGTAATAACCTCGGCCTTTGGGGCTTCGGCGACGGGTAGGTCAAAGCGCAGCGCCACATCGGCGATGGCCTGCAGCACCGGCTCACCGCTGCTTAGAAACGCTACATCCACCGAACCGGCCTCGAGACCGGAAAAAACCAGCGCCTCGCGCACGGCGGTGGCCAAAGCACGTTCCGCACCATCCTGCGCATCTTCGAATGCCAGAAGATGCCCCTGCGCACCGTCGCTATAGCGCACGGTGCAAAGATAGGCTGCCACCGCAAAACCACCTGCGGTGGCAAGCTTGCGGTCCAGACCCGTCACCAGATCTTCTGGCAGGCCCATGGGCGCGGCAAAGGATTCTGGCAGGGCCTCCAGTTCTTCGGGCCCGCCCGCCAGCGTCTCGGCCAGCCAGTCGATGGCCTCGGGCGGCAAGAGCGCCGATGAGGGCGCGACCTCGAGGTTCAGGCCAATGCCGATGCCCTGCCCCGCCAGCATGGCCACCAGACTGCGCCCAGACAGGCCCACCACCGGCACGATCCGGCCCGTGAATTCGGCCAGCCGTTCCTGACGGTCAAAAACCAGCACGAATTTCTGGTCAGCGATTTCGAAAAGATCGGGCTCGATCTGGCTGCCCTGTGGGTCACTGGCCAAGACCAGAAACAACTCGCTGTCGGCCAAACGCTCGTAAAACCGTAGCCGTGCCGCGTCGTCCTCGGGACGGGCGTCCATGGCCTGATGGGCAAGGTCTAGATCGGTCAGCATGGCGCGGCACCCTGTTGTTGCGCCCCCGACCTATGTCCCCCCCGCGCGGGGAGCAAGAGAAAGCGGCCGTGGCCTGCGCCCATTTCCACTCGAAACCCGCGTGGCAATGGCTTAAGTATCCCGCAAAACCGGCGCGCGGGGCGCGGCTTTGGCCAGATCCGAACGTCATAACTGGAACTTCAGGAAGGATCGTCATGCGCGTTCTCGCTGCCCTCCTCGCTTTCTTCGCTTCAGCGATACCTGCTCTCGCATCCGGCTCTGCCGCGGCGGCGCAAACCCCGCCAGACTTTACCAGCTACCCCATCGCGTGGGGCGTTCTGATCGTGCTGGTCATTTCTTACGCCACCGTTGTCTGGGGCGAACAGCATGAGCTGAAAAAGTCGATCCCCGTGCTGATCGGTGCCGGTGTGATCTGGGGCTTGGTCGCCACGACCTATATGATCCACGGCGACGAAAGCATGATCGCCCTGATGGATGCGGGCTTCGACCATTCGATCGTCGAGATTGGCGAACTGACCTTCTTTCTCATCACCGCAATGACCTTTGTCATCACGCTGCAAGAACGCAACGTGTTCGAACTGATCCGGTTTAGGATGCTGCATGCGGGCCTGTCGCAGCGGGCGATTTTCTGGGCGACCGGTGCGGCGGCCTTTATGTTGTCACCGGTTCTGGACAACCTGACCACCGCCTTGGCGCTGGTCTCGGTGGTGCTGGCGGTCGGCACGGCCACGCGTGACCGGAACTTTGTGGTCCTTGCCGCAATCAACCTCGTGGTCGCGGCCAATGCCGGCGGCGCCTTCAGCCCCTTTGGCGACATCACAACGCTGATGGTCTGGCAGGCCGAAAAGGTCGAATTCCTCGAGTTCTTCTCGATCTTCCTGCCCTCGCTCGTGAACTGGCTGGTGCCGGCGCTCATCATGTCCTTCGCCATCAAGTCAAGTGACGCCGAAGTGGTGAACGCCCCTGTCCAGCTTAAACGCGGCGCGGGCGTGATGATCGGCATCTTTGCCCTGACCATGTTCATGGCCGTCTCGGGCCACATGTTCTTTCAACTGCCGCCGGTCATCGGCATGACCACGGGCCTTGGGCTGTTGATGCTCTATGGCTATTTCCTGTCGCACCACGAACACGAGATGTTCGAGGAGGCGGTGCTGCCGGCCGATCTGCACGACTCGCACATGGCCTATCTGGAAGAGCATTTCAAACCGCGCCGCAAACCCTTTGACCCGATGGTCTCTATCAAGAACCTCGAGTGGGACACGCTGCTGTTCTTCTACGGCATCTTGATGGCCGTTGCCGGTCTGGCGCAGGTCGGTTTTCTGGTCGAGGTCAGCCGCACGATGTATGGCGAGTTCGGCGCGACCGTGACCAACATCGCCGTGGGTCTGCTATCGGCCTTGGTGGACAACATCCCCGTGATGTCGGCGGTGCTGAAGATGGACCCCAGATGGTGCATGGCCAATGGATGCTGGTCACGCTGACCGCCGGTGTCGGCGGCTCGATGCTGTCTGTCGGCTCGGCGGCGGGCGTGGCCTTGATGGGCGCTGCCAAGATGCGTGACGAAACTGGCCGTTTCGTCAATATCTACACCTTCATGGGGCACCTGAAATGGACGTGGGCCATCGCGCTTGGCTATGCCGCCAGTATCTGGGTGCATACGCTGCTGCATGTGATGCAATAGTCCGACCGATGAAAGGGGCGCCCAGCGGCGCCCCTCTTCACATGGGCGCGACGTTGACCAGAGCCGCCCCGTATTGGGGTTTTTTTTAACCCCTTCATCCGACATAATGCGACCAAAGGGGCCGTCCTATCCAGAAGCCCCATCGGGAAGGTCACGCCCTATCGGGTTGCAGCACATATGCTCGAGTTCGAGAACGTCAGTAAGTCCTTCTGGACCGGGTCCAGCCGCAAGGTCATCCTCGACCGCGCCAGCTTTCGTGTGGAGCTTGGCAATTCGCTGGGCATTCTGGCACCCAACGGAACTGGCAAGACCACGCTGATCAACATGATGGCGGGGTTGGAAAAACCCGACGAAGGGCGCATTTCGCGCCGGTGCCGTGTGTCGTTCCCGCTGGGGTTCATGGGCGGGCTGGTGAACCGCCATACGGCGCGCGAAAACACGCGCTATATCGCACGGCTCTATGGGCTGGACCCCGACTATGTCGAGGCGTTTTGCCGTTGGCTCTGCGGGATCGGGGAATATTTCGACCAGCCTGTCGGGACCTATAGCTCTGGCATGCGCGCGCGGCTGTCCTTCGCGCTGTTGCTGGCGCTGGATTTTGACATGTACCTGATCGACGAGGGCATGCCCGCGACGGCGGACGCCGAGTTCAACCGCAAGGCAGGCGATATTCTGCGCGAGCGGCTGGAAAAGACCACGGTGATCATCGTCTCGCATCAGGCGCAGACGTTGGAAAGATTTGCGCGATCTGCGGCTGTGCTGAAGGACGGCAGGCTGTATATGTTCGATACGCTTGAAGAGGCCAAAGAGCTTTATGACTACAAACCCGAAGGCCAGTAAGTTCCGCATTCGCCGTAGCGGCCCCGCCCCCAGCGGCGGCGGCATGGGCGCTGGCGCGACCACGGAAGGCGATAGCGAACGCCCGCAGGCCGCAAGGGCCGCCCGCCCGCAGGCGGCGGCGCGGGCTGTTGCCCGCAGCGGGCAGGTGGATAGCCCCGCGACTGTGCGCGCCGAGGATGAGCTGAACGCGATCCGCGCCGAGGGGCTGACGGGCCGACAATTGCGGTTGGCGCGACGCATGGCGCAGCGTCAGGGCCTTGCCGTGACGTCGGACCTTGATGCGGTGCGGCAATTGCGTGCTGCGGGTATCGACCCTTTCCAGCGCGGCAATATCCTCGATTTTGTCGGCACTGGCGGTGAGGGCACTGGCGAAGCGCCGACCCAGTTGCCAGCTACGACCAAGCAAAACCTGCCCGGTATCGCCGGTGGCAGGGTTCAACTGCCCCAGACCATGCCCGCCCAGCAGACGCAGCCCGCGTTGGACCGCCAGCGGATCGCCGAGGAACGCGCCAGCGAAATCCACAGCATCCAGCGCGATCTGGTCAAACGGCGCCGCCGCCGCTCGGTGCTGCTTTTGGCGCGGCTTGCGGCCTTTGTGGGTCTGCCGACCGCGGTCTGTGGCTATTATTTCTTCGCCATCGCCACGCCGATGTATCTGACGAAATCCGAGTTCGTGATCCAGAAGGCCGAGTCCGCGGCCCCATCGGCTGCGGGGCTTGGGGGGCTTTTTTCCGGCACCTCGATGGCCAACCAGCAAGACAGCATGACGGTCCAGTCCTACCTGTCATCGCGCGCGGCCATGGTGCGGCTGGACGGGGACCACGCGTTCAAGGCGGTCTTTTCAGACCCTTCGGTCGATGCCATCCAGCGGCTTGCGCCCGACGCCAGCAACGAACAGGCCTTTGCGACCTATTCGCGCCATGTGAAAATCAGCTACGACCCGACCGAAGGCATCGTCAGGCTCGAGGTGTCCGCGCCCGATCCGCATGTCTCGCTTGATTTCAGCCAAGCCCTGATCAGCTACGCCGAGGAACAGGTTGACCAACTGACACAGCGCCTGCGCGCCGATCAGATGGAAGGCGCCTTGCAGAGCTATCAGCAGGCCGAACAGCGGCGCACGGACGCGCTGAACGAACTGTTGCGCATTCAATCGGATGTCGAAGCCATCGACCCCGTGGGCGAAAGTGCTGCGGCCTTGCAACAGATCAGCCAGCTAGAGGTCCAGCGCCAGCGCAAGATCCTTGAACTGACCACGCTCCAGAGCGCCGCCCAGCCCAATGCGGGCCGTGTCAACGCCGTGCAGGGCGAAATCGACGGGTTCGACTCGCTGATCGCCACCCTGCGGTCCCAGATGACCCAGTCAAGCGACGGCGGGTCACTGGCCGCCAAGAACACCGAACTGCGGCTGGCCGAGGAAAACTATCAGTTCCAGACCATCATGGTGCAGCAGGCGCTGCAGATGATGGAAACCTCGCGCATCGAGGCAAACCGGCAGGTGCGTTATCTGTCGCTGGGGGTCGAGCCCGTGGCGCCGGACGAGGCCGCCTTCCCGCGCTCGACAGAAAACACGCTCTTGGCGCTTTTGGTGTTTTCGGGCATCTACCTGATGATTTCGCTCACGGTCTCGATCCTGCGCGAACAGATTTCGGCCTAAGGGGACCCAAGATGAAAGACGTCAAGGTTGGCGCATTGACGCTATCGAATGACCGCCCTTTGACCGTGATCGCGGGCCCCTGCCAGATCGAAAGCCGCGACCATGCCCAGATGATCGCGGGCCGCATGGCCGAGGTCTGCGCCAAGGCGGGCGCGCAATTCATCTTCAAGGCGTCCTATGACAAGGCCAACCGCACGTCGCTGTCGGGCAAGCGGGGCATTGGCATCGAGGCGGGGCTCGAGGTGCTGCAAAGCGTCAAAATGGCCTTCGGCTGCCCCGTGCTGACGGATGTCCACTCCGAGGCACAATGCGTGCAGGCGGCCGCCGTGGTCGATGTGCTGCAGATCCCTGCCTTTTTGTGCCGCCAGACCGATCTGCTATTGGCCGCGGGGCAGACGGGTGCCGTGATCAACATCAAGAAGGGCCAGTTTCTGGCCCCTTGGGACATGGACAATGTGGCCGCCAAAGTCGCCTCGACCGGCAATGATCGCATCATCCTGACCGAGCGCGGCACGTCGTTTGGCTATAACACGCTGGTGGCCGACATGCGCGGCCTGCCGACCATGGCGCGCACCGGCTATCCGGTGGTGATGGATGCCACGCACTCGGTGCAGCAACCGGGCGGCATGGGTGGCTCGTCAGGCGGGCAACGCGAATTTGCGCCCGTCATGGCGCGCGCTGCTGTCAGCCTTGGTATCGCCGGCGTGTTCATCGAAACCCATGAAGACCCCGACCGCGCCCCCTCTGATGGCCCCAACATGATCCCGCTAGATCAGATGCAAGCCCTGATCGAGAGCCTGATGGGCTTTGACCGACTGGCCAAGGCGGACCCGATCAGGGTCTGACGGGGCCTCGGAAAAAGGCGCTATTTCGGGCAGGAAAGCACTTGCAGTCCGCGCCCCGACTCAGTAATTACCCGCCCACTGCTGGGGAGTGGCGCAACGGTAGCGCAACGGTTTTTGGTACCGCAGGTTACAGGTTCGAATCCTGTCTCCCCAGCCAGTAATCCAATCAGCATCGCCACCCAGGACCGCCCCCGCCGCGTTCGGTCATGTCTAGAAGCTTGACCGCATTGGTCAGTCCCCGCAGGCTTGCGTCAGAGCGGAGGTTGACATGGAACACCACCCGACACGCGTTACCGGCGGCTGCCTGTGTGGGCAGGTCCGCTATCAGGCCGAGGTCTTTCTGGACAACGGCTATATCTGTCACTGCACGGTCTGCCAGCGCAGCACCGGCCAGCCCGCCGAGATCACGGTGATCGTCAAGGCCGGCACCCTGAAATACGAGGGCGAGGAACCCAAATACTATCGGTCCTCATCCGGCGGCAAACGCGGCTTTTGCGCCAATTGCGGGTCTCGTATCGTCTGGCAGGCGGTCGAGCCCGAGGATGACTGGTTGACCAATGTCACGGTCGGCAGCCTTGACCGCCCCGCCGAGGCCCGCGTCAGCCGTCATATCTACGCCGACACGCAATTACCTTGGTATCATGTGTGCGAAGACCTGCCCAAACTGACCGAGGCGGACACGGACATGTTGATCGCGCTCTTGCGCGCGGAACTGCGCCCCGAGGGCTAGCTGCAACCGCGAGCCGGTTGACCGTCGGCGCGTTTGATCCTAGGTGAGGCACGACCGGCGCATGGCCCCGCGCCGCAGGATCTTTCAGGAGAAGCCCATGTCCAGCGCCCTGTCCCAGCTGCGTGAAATGACCACTGTCGTTGCCGATACGGGCGATGTGGATGCGATCCGCGCGCTCAAGCCCGTCGATTGCACCACCAACCCCTCGATCGTGCTGAAGGCGCTGCAAAGCCCGGCCTTCGAGGCGCTGGTCGCACGCGAGATCGCAGCAGGCCGCAAGGCCGGAAAGTCCGCGCTTGCCATTGCCGACGCGCTGGCTGTGGGCGTGGGCACCGAACTGGCCGCGCTGGTGCCGGGTCGGGTTTCGACCGAGGTCGATGCCAACCTGTCCTTTGACACCGCGGCGTCGGTCACCAAGGCGCGCGCGATCATCAAGGCCTACGAGGCCAATGGCGTGGGCCGTGACCGCATCTTGATCAAGCTCGCCTCGACTTGGGAAGGCATTCGTGCCGCCGAGGTGCTGCAGGCCGAGGGGATCGACTGCAACCTGACCCTGCTTTTCTGCCAAGCGCAGGCCATGGCCTGTGCCGAGGCGGGCGTGTTCCTGATTTCGCCCTTCGTGGGCCGGATCACCGACTGGTATTCGGCCAAGGCGGGCGGCGCCAAGTTCGCCCCCGAAGAAGACCCCGGCGTTTTGTCTGTGCGCGGGATCTACGATTATTACAAATCGAACGGCATCAAGACCGTCGTCATGGGCGCATCTTTCCGCAACGTGGGTCAGATCAAGGCGCTGTCGGGTTGTGATCGCCTGACGATTTCGCCCGCGCTGTTGAACGAGCTTGAAGCAGAAGTGGCGGCCCTGCCGCGTGCGCTGGACCCTGCCAAAGCATCGGGCGTGGCGCGGGTTTCGCTGGATGAAAAGGCCTTTCGCTGGGCACTGAACGGCGATGCGATGGCCACCGAAAAGTTGGCCGAAGGCATCCGTCTTTTCGACGTGGACCACCAGAAACTGCTGAAGATGATCGCCGACCGTCTGGCCGGCTGATCGGGTGCAAGGGGGCGCTGCCCCCTCGGGCTTTGCCCTCACCCCCGGGGTATTGGGGGTCAGAAGACGTCAGCAGCAATCACCGCCCGCCAGATCTGCAAGGATCGGACAATCGGGGCGGTGATCGCCTGCGCAGGTTTCGATCAGATGGGCCAGCGTGCCCCGCATGGCCGTAAGGTCATTGATCTTGGCCTCTATCGCCGCAAGGTGACTGGCCGCGATACGGCGGACATCGGCGCTGGCGCGGGCCTTGTCCTCCCACAGCGCCAAAAGATCGCGGCATTCGTTGATCGAAAAGCCCAAGGCCCGCGCGCGGCCCAGAAAATCGAGCTTGCCCACCGCCGTTTCGCTGAAATCGCGGTAGCCGTTATCCGCGCGATCAGGGGCGATGAGGCCGATATCCTCATAGTAGCGGATCGTCTTGGGCGGGATACCGGTGCGGGCGGCGGCGTCGGAAATGTTCATGCGCGGGCCTCTTTTCGCAGCACGGGCGCGACAAACCGCAGCCGCAGCGCGTTGGAGACGACCAGCACCGACGAGACCGCCATGGCACCCGCCGCGAGGGCTGGCGACAGCATCGTGCCCCAGACTGGATAGAGCGCACCGGCGGCTACCGGCACGAGGATGACGTTATAGCCAAAGGCCCAGACAAGGTTTTCACGGATATTGGCCAATGTGCGGCGGCTGATCTCGATGGCATTGACCACGCCCGAGGGGTCGCCCGACATCAGCACGACCTGCGCGCTTTCGACCGCCACATCGGTGCCGGTGCCTATGGCGATCCCCACATCGGCGGCGGCAAGCGCGGGTGCGTCATTGATGCCATCGCCCACAAAGGCCACGCGGCCATTTTGTTGCAACTGGCGGATCGCGGCGACCTTACCCTCGGGCAGGACCTCGGCCAGCACCTGATCGATACCAAGATCGGCGGCAACGGCCTTGGCCGTGGCTTGGGTATCGCCCGTGATCATGGCGGTGCGCAGGCCACGTGCATGAAGCGCGGCAATTGCGGCGCGCGCCTCGGGTTTGATCCGGTCCGCCACACCAAGGACGCCTGCGATCCGGCCAGCCACGGCGACAACGACAGGGGTCCGGCCCCGCGCCGCGAATTCATCGGCAATCTGGCGCGCCTCGGCGGCGTCAATGCCTTGGCGGTCCATCAGGCGTGCCGCGCCGACCAGAACTTCGGCCCCGCCGATGTGACCCCGCAGGCCATGGCCGGGGATGGTTTCCAGCCCGTTGACCGGCGGCAGGGGCAGGGACTTGGCCTTGGCGGCGCGCAGGATGGCGCCACCGATAGGATGTTCCGACAGCGCCTCGAGCGCGGCGGTCGTGGCCAGCAGTTCATCCGCAGTCATGGCGCCCAGAACACGGATATCGGTCAGGTCCGGACGGCCCTCGGTCAGGGTGCCGGTCTTGTCAAAGGCCACCGTTTGCACCGCTTGCAATCCCTGTAGCGCGTCGCCTTGACGGAACAGAACCCCTATTTCCGCCGCGCGGCCCGTGCCCACCATGATCGATGTCGGCGTCGCAAGACCCATGGCGCAGGGGCAGGCGATGATCAGCACCGCAACACCGGCCACCAGCGCATAGGGCAGCGCAGGTGCGGGGCCAAAGGCCAGCCAGAGCCCGACAGTCACCACAGCAATGCCCATGATGGCAGGCACAAACCAGACGGTGATCTTGTTGACCAGATCCTGCACAGGCAGGCGCGCGCTTTGCGCCTCTTGCACCATGTCGATGATACGGGCGAGCATCGTGTCGCTGCCGACGGCCGTGGCGCGCATGCGCAGGGCGCCGTTGCCGTTGACCGTGCCGCCGACCAGCAAGGCGCCCTTGGTTTTTTCAACCGGAACAGGTTCGCCGGTTATCATGCTTTCATCGACCCAACTGGTGCCTTCACGCAGCACACCGTCCACCGCAATGCGTTCGCCCGCGCGGATCTGGATCATGTCGCCACGGCGGATTTCCTCGACCGGCGTTTCGACAGCCGCGCCATCACGCTCGACCAAGGCCGTCGCGGGGCGCAGACCGACAAGGCGCTTGATGGCCGCGCCAGTGCGGCCTTTGGCGCGCGCCTCCAAGAGGCGACCCAGCAGGATCAGGGTGATGATGACGGCCGCCGCCTCGAAATAGACCGCGGCGGTGCCCGCGGGCAGGACAGAGGGCGCAAAGGTCGCCACCGTCGAAAACCCCCAAGCCGCCGATGTGCCCAGTGCCACCAGTGAGTTCATATCCGGCGCAGCGCGTAACAGTGCAGGCACGCCTTTGACAAAGAAGGCACGGCCCGGGAAAGCCATAACCACCGTGGCGAGGGCAAACTGGATCAACCAGCTTTGCTGGGTGCCAAGCGTCATCGCCAGCCAATGGTGGAACGCGGGGAAAAGATGCCCCCCCATCTCGAGGACGAACACCGGCAAGGTCAGCGCCGCCGCCCAGATCAACCGCCGGCGCAAAGCGGCGGATTCCTCGGCGGCGTGGTCGACGGGGCGTTCGCCGCTGGCCAGAGGTTCGGCGCCGTAGCCTGCCGCCTTGACCGCCGCGATCAAGTCATTGGTGTTGTCGGCCAGCGTCGTCACCGCCGCCGTTGCGTCGGCCAGATTGACCGTAGCCGCTTGAACCCCCGGCACCGACAGCAGCGCGGTTTCCACCTTGGCCACGCAAGTGGCGCAACTCATCCCCTTGATCTGCAGCCGCTGGCGGTGTGGCACAGCCGGATACCCAGCGGCGCGCAGCGCGCCGGACACCGCACGCAGCGTGTCGGCGCCTGCGTTTTCGGCCAGAATAACCTTGCCCCCGCGCGTCGCCAGATTGACCTCGGCCTTGTCGACACCCGCGACCGCCGAAATGGCTTTCTCCGCCCGCGCGACGCAACCGGCACAGGTCATGCCGTCGATTTCAAGCGCGATGGTCTGATGCTTGCCCATGGAAGCCTCCGTTGCTGCGTCCTATATGGGGGTTCCAGTCACTGGAAGGTCAAGCCCCACCCGCGCGACAGGCGGTCGCAGGCCAAAAATGGCGCTGACGGCGTGATTTGGACCTACAGCGCGTGGCCCTTGGTCATATTGTGCGACAGTGTTTATCGCGCAAACTGTTGCCAGAAATCGTGGCTAGGCGGATTCGCCGCTTGGCCCAGTTCACGTGCCTAAGGGAGCACTCATGGATAGCCGTCAGTTCAGCAACGACCCCCGTCAGGTCATCGAGGCCGATCGCGCCCACGTCTGGCACCATCTGGTCCAGCATAAGCCGTTCGAAACCGTCGACCCCCAGATCATCGTTGAGGGCAAGGGCCTGCGGGTCTGGGACATCACCGGCAAGGAATTCCTCGATGCGGTTTCCGGCGGCGTCTGGACCGTGAACGTGGGCTATGGCCGCACGGAAATCGCCGATGCGGTGCGTGATGCGCTGGTCAAGATGTGCTATTTCGCGGGCGCCAAGGGCACCATCCCCGGCGCGCAATTTGCCCAGCGTCTGATCGAAAAGATGCCCGGTCTGTCCCGTGTCTACTATGCCAACTCGGGCTCCGAAGCCAACGAGAAGGCCTTCAAGATGGTGCGGCAGATTTCGCACAAGCACCATGGCGGCAAGAAGAGCAAGATCCTCTACCGCGACCGCGACTATCATGGCGGCACCATCGCCACGATTTCGGCGGGTGGCCAGCAGGAACGCAATGCGATGTACGGGCCCTTCGTGCCCGACTTTGTGATGGTTCCGCATTGTTCGGAATACCGCGCGCAGGCCGGTCTTGCGGGCGAGAATTATGGCGAATTGGCCGCGCTCGAGATCGAAAAGGTGATCCTGCGCGAGGGCCCCGACACGGTCGGCGCGCTCTGCCTCGAGCCCATCACCGCAGGCGGCGGCGCACTGACCCCGCCCAAGGGCTATTGGGAAAAGGTGCAGGAGATCTGCCGCAAATACGATATCTTGCTGCATATCGACGAGGTCGTTTGCGGCCTTGGCCGCACCGGCACGTGGTTTGGCTATCAGCAATACGGCGTCCAGCCCGATATCGTGACCATGGCCAAGGGCGTCGCCTCGGGCTATGCGGCTATTTCGTGCTGCGTGACCACCGAACGTGTGTTCGACATGTTCAAGGACGACACCGACAAGCTCGGCCATTTCCGTGACATTTCAACCTTTGGTGGCTGCACCTCTGGTCCCGTGGCGGCACTGGAGAACATGCGTATCATCGAGGACGAAGGGCTTTGCGCCAACTCGACCAAGATGGGCGAGCGGCTGAATGCCAACCTGATGGCGCTGATGGACAAGCACCGCGCCATTGGCGATGTGCGCGGCAAGGGTCTTTTTGCGGGGGCCGAACTTGTTGCCGACCGCGTCACCAAAGAGCCCGCCTCCGAAGCGCAGGTCGGTGCGGTGGTTGCGGACTGCCTGCGGCAGGGCGTGATGATCGGCGCATCGAACCGCTCGATGCCGGGGCTGAACAACACGCTCCTGTTCGCGCCCGCGCTGATCGCCACATCCAGCGATATTGACGAGATCACCGGCGCGGTTGATGCCGCGCTGACCAAAGTTTTCGGCTAGGCCGGACACGCAAAGGGCCCGGCCAAGTGCCGGGCCTTTTCATTTCGGGGGATCACATGACGCGCCAGAACGAGTTCGGCCAACCAGTCGGCGACCCGCTGGACGTCGATCTGCCCCGCCCCCGCCCCGACCGGACGGCGATGCACGGCCAGCGCGTCACCCTTGTGCCAATGGACCCTGTTGCCCATGCAACGGGGCTGGAACTGGCCTTTGCGCTGGATGCGGAAGGGCGCAATTGGACCTATATGCCCTACGGCCCCTTCGCCCGTGAAAGCGATCTGCGGCTGTTTCTGGAACAACGCTGCACGGGCGACGACCCGCTATTCTATACGGTTCTGGATCAATTGGGCGAGCCTGTGGGTTGGGGCTCATACCTCAGGATCGATCCGGCAAACGGCGTGATCGAGGTGGGTAACCTTGCCTTTTCGCCGCGGATGCAGCGCACGGCCGCTGCGACCGAGGCCATGTATCTGATGATGTCGCGCGCCTTCGATGAATTGGGCTACCGCCGCTATGAGTGGAAATGTGACGCCCTGAACGCGCCCTCGCGACGGGCCGCGGCGCGACTGGGTTTTGTCTACGAGGGCACGTTCAGGCAGGCGATCCATTACAAGGGCCGTAATCGCGATACCGCGTGGTTTGCCATTATCGACAAGGACTGGCCCCGCTTGAAGGCGGGATTCCAGCGGTGGCTTGATCCCGATAACTTCGACGCCCGCGGTCGCCAGAAATCCCCGCTGACCTTCTGATAATATCCCTTGGCCGGAAGGGGCCGACACGCCTAGCATAGGCCCAAATGGCCCTGCGAGGATGACATGCGTCTGCTTTCTGCCCTGATGTTCGTGGCAATAACCCTGACCGCCGCCCCCGCCTTGGCCGCTGACAGTTGTCAGTTCGCCCGCGACAATGAATGTGACGAGTCGCGGTTTGGTGGTGGTGGCGCCTGCGAGGCCGGAACCGATGCCACCGATTGCGCGCTCTTGGCGACGGGCATCCTCAATGACAGTTGCACCAGCGCCCGTAATGGCGCCTGCGAAGAACCGCGCTATCGCAACCAGTCGAATGCCTGCGTTGACGGTTCGGACACCACCGACTGCGCGGCCTTTGACGCCGCGCGGCTGGATAGTTTCAACAGCCTGATGGCTCTTGTGCCTGCCGACATCCAAGGCGCGCTGGGCGACAATTCCTGCATCTATGCCTTCGATGGCGAATGCGACGACCTTGCCTTGGGCGGCACGGGCTATTGCAACCCGCGCACCGACGCGGCCGACTGCCGCGCACAGGCCATGGGTGGCGAAGATAGTTGTGAATTCGCCAAGGATGGCGAATGCGACGAGGTACGGGCCGGCGGCACAGGGTCTTGCGCGGATTGGACCGATGCAACCGATTGTAACGGTGGCGCCACCCCCAGCGCGGTCCTGTCCCCCGCACCCAGCACCGACGCCGCCAATTCCTGCGAATACGCCAACGATAACGAATGCGACGAAGGTCGTTATAACGGCACCGGCGTCTGCGACGATGGCACCGATACGAACGACTGCCGGATGATGGCCGTGGGTCAGACCGACGATAGCTGCAGCAGCGCGCGCGATGGTCAGTGCGACGAACCCCGTTACAACACAGGCTCGACCCTTTGCACCGACGGCACCGACGCCAGCGATTGCAGCGGTTATGTTGCCCAGCGCGAAGCGGATTTTGCCGCTTTGCTGGCGATACTGCCCCCCGATCTGCAACGGCAACTGGGCGATAACACGTGCCGATATGCCTATGACAACGAATGCGACGACAGCGCCTTTGGCGGTCAGGGCTATTGCGGCGCGGGGACAGACGCGGCGGACTGTCGCGCGGTGGCTGCGGGTGGCGACAACTCTTGCGCCTATGCCAATGACAACGAATGCGACGAGCCGCGTTTCGACGGAACCGGTGCCTGCACGGATGGCACCGACACCAATGACTGCGCCGCCATAACTGCGGATGCGCAGGCCCAATATGATGCCCTCTTGGCGCTCTTGCCGTCGGATGTGCGCAGCCAGCTTGGCAATGATAGCTGCCAATACGCCAATGACGGGGAATGCGACGACATCAACTTTGGCGGCACCGGCGTCTGTGACGCAGGCACCGACGCGGCGGATTGCCGTGCCTTGGCGGCAGGCGGCGAGGATAGTTGCCAATACGCCAATGACAATGAATGCGATGAACCGGGCATCGGCACGGGGGCCTGCACCTCGGGCACGGATGTCAGCGACTGTTCCACTGTCGCCTATCTGCGCAACCGCGACGACACCTGCGACAGCGCCTTTGACGGGGTCTGCAACGAACCCGGAACGGGCGACGGCACTTGCGCGGTCTATTCCGATACGGCCGACTGTATCGGTCGCAACCGCCCCGCGGGGCTGCGCGATCACTTCTTTGGTCGCGATGACCGGTTCCTGCCCCAGACCGAGGCGATGCCTTGGCGCGCGATCGGCATTCTGAATTTCGACGAACATGTCTGCACCGGCACGCTGGTCGGCCCGCATCTGGTGCTGACCGCCGCGCATTGCGTGACCGAAGACGCGATAAAGACGATGATCCCCGATACGTTCTCGGCGGGGGCCATGCATGGCGGCGACTTTGGCACTGCACGCGGGATCGCCGTCTATTTCGATCCCGCCTACAGCCCCGACACGGTCGATCCGGGCACCGGCAACGGCCATGACTGGGCGCTGGTGACGCTTGATCGCGATCTGGGGAACTATGTCGGGATGCTTGAGATCCATGTGCTGACCGAAGCCGAGCTGTCGCAGATCAAGCGCAGTGGGCTTTTGGTCGATCAGGCGGGCTATAGCTGGGACACCGGCGATAACCTCTCGGGCAACGAAGGGTGCCGCCTGACGATGGCCTATGACGATAACTCGGTCATGCATCAGTGCGACACGGCCTATGGTGACAGTGGTTCGCCCTTCCTGCTGCAGGTCGATGGCACATGGCAGGTGATCGCGGTCGATAGCCAGTATTTCGACCCCGAGGACAAGCACGGTGCCTTTGCCCAAGGCAATCTGGCGGTCGACAGCCGCGCCTTTGCCGATGCGGTCACAGCGGCGCTGGCCGACAACTAGTCAGCAAAAAGGCCCGCCCGCGCTGCGCGGACGGGCCTTGACCCTAGAGGTCTGACAGGCTGGCTTTACATGCCTTGATCGACAGGTTCTTCGATCTCGCCACCGGCCTCGACCCAGTCCTTGAAGCCGCCGATATTGAAGACTTGGGTGTAGCCCATTTCCTGCAAACGCTGGCCCGCCAGAGCCGAACGCCCGCCTGATGCGCAGTGCAACAACACCGGCTGGTCGGGCTTGAGTTCAGGGTTGTAATAGGGCGAGGCCGGATCGGCGCGGAATTCAAGCATGCCGCGCGGAATATGATGCGATCCGGGAATGCGCCCCATCTTTTCCAGTTCGGGCGCGTCGCGCACGTCGATGATGACAGCGCCCTGTTCCGCCATCAGGCGTTTGGCCTCGGCAAGGGTCACACGCGGCACGGCCGCATTGGCGTCTTCCAGCAGGCTTTTGACAGTCTTGACCATAGGTCCCTCCCATAACGGATCATTCCCCGCAAGCGTGACATGGCCCACGCCGGAACGCCAGCCCTTGCCAAAGCAGCATTTTAAGGCCAGTCTAATAGGCCTAATAAGGCCAAACCCATGCCCATTTCGACCGATTCATTCTTTCTGGACCCCGCCACCGAAGGCACATTGCAAGCGCGCATTCAGCAGATGGTCGCGCAGGGCATTCTTGCAGGGCGCTTCATGCCGGGCGAAAAGCTGCCCTCGTCACGCAAACTGGCCGAACATCTGGGCGTCAGCCGCATTACCGTGACCTTGGCCTATACCGAACTGGTGGCCGACGATTATCTCGTGTCGCGCGGACGGTCGGGCTATTACGTTTCGGAAAACGCGCCCGAACCGCCAAGTTTTCCGGCCAATGCCGAAGGAACTGGCAGTGTTGATTGGGCGCGCATCTTGGGCGGCCAGCGCTATACCATGGCCCCTGCGGTGACGCGACCTGCCGACTGGGCCAGCTTTCGCTTTCCCTTCATTTACGGTCAGGCCGATCCGACCCTGTTTGACAGCGCCAACTGGCGGCTTTGCGCCCTGCAGGCACTGGGCAAGCGCGATTTCTACTCGTTGACCTCGGATCAATATGACGCCGACGACCCCAAGCTGGTCGAATTCATCGCCCGTCACAGCCTGCCGCGCCGTGGCATTCTGGCCCGTCCAGAGGAAATCCTTGTCACCATGGGCGCGCAAAACGCGCTGTGGCTGTCGGCGCATGTGCTGCTGAACCAGCGCCGCCGCGCGGTGGTCGAGGACCCCTGTTATTCCACGCAGCGCTGGATCCTGACACAGGCGCGTTGTCAGTTAGACGCCGTGCCGATCGACGAGGACGGTCTTAACCCCGACGACATTCCGCTGGGCACGGACGCGGTCTTTACCACACCTAGCCACCAATGCCCGACGACCGCCACCATGCCCTTGGCGCGGCGCGAACAATTGTTGCAACGGGCCGAGCGTGAGGATCTTCTGATCGTCGAGGACGACTACGAATTCGAGATGTCCTTTCTCAAGCCGCCCTCGCCCGCGCTCAAATCGCTCGATCGCAACGGGCGGGTCATCTACATCGGCAGCTTCTCGAAATCGCTCTTTCCCGGTCTCCGGCTGGGCTATCTTGTCGGTCCCGAGGCGTTCATCCGCGAGGCCCGCGCGCTGCGCGCCACGGTGCTGCGCCACCCGCCCGGACAGATGCAGCGCACGGCGGCCTATTTCCTCTCGCTCGGCCATTACGACTCGCTGATCCGGCGCGTGTCGCGCGTTTTGCATGAACGCCGCCGCGTGACCGATGACGCCATCGCCGAATTCGGCCTGTCGGTCGCGGGCGAAGGCGCCTATGGCGGCTCGTCGATCTGGATGAAGGCCCCCGAGGGGGTCGATACCGAAGACCTTGCACTGCGGCTGCGCGACAAAAGCGTGCTGATTGAGCCCGGGCGGTCATTTTTCGCCGCGCCCGATGCGCCGCAAAACTATTACCGGCTGGCCTATTCCTCGATTGCGGCGAACCGTATACGCGAGGGCATCGAGATTATCGCCGAGGCCATCGGCGCCTGAGCCCGCACCCGCCATCTGGAGCAGACCTTGTTGACCGACCTTTCCCTAGTCGCCTGGATCTGGCTGGCGGTGATTACCTTTGGCGCGGCCTTTGTCCGAGGCTATTCGGGCTTTGGCAACGCGGCGCTCTTGATTGCGGGCGCAAGCCTTGTGGCTGATCCGATGGTCTTTGTGCCGGTGATTATCGTGGCCGACATCGTGCTGACGCTGCTGCAGGCCCGTGACATCCGCGCCCATATCGACTGGAAACGCATCCTGCCCATGCTGGTGGGCAGCTACCTGACGATTCCTGTCGGCGTGCAAATCCTGTCGCGCATCGGCATCGACACGGCGCGCAGCGTGATCGCGGTCTTCATTCTGGTGATGTGCGGCTTCTTGCTGGCGGGTTGGCGGCTGCACCGCATGCCGGGCAAGACGGCCCATGCCGGCGTTGGCATGGTGGCGGGTCTGGCCAATGGCGCATCAATCGGCGGCCTGCCCGCGGCGGCCTTCTTTGCAGCATCGGGCGTGCCCGCAGCGACGTTTCGCGCCTCGATCATCGCCTATTTCACGCTGATGGATTTGTGGACCCTGCCCAATATGATGGTGGCGGGCCTTGTCGGGCGCGAGACACTGATCCTTGCCGCTCTGGGTCTGCCCCTGATGATCGCTGGCATTTGGGCCGGTTCGCGCCATTTCTTGCGCGCCAGCCCCGAAAGTTTCCGCCGTTTTGCCATCTGGCTCTTGGCGGGCCTGTCGGTTCTATCGCTGGCCAAGGCGGTGATCGGCTGAATTAGCGCGAAAAAGCTGTGGCAATGCTGGTATGCCATCGTTTACATATTCCCAAAGTGGAATGAAAGGCGCCGCCAATGAACCAGCCGGTCGTGAACCTGTCGCCCCGAGTTTCGGACGAGATCCGTAAGACCACCTGCTACATGTGCGCCTGCCGTTGCGGCATCAACGTGCATATGAAAGAGGGCAAGGTCGCCTATATCGAGGGCAACCGCGATCATCCCGTGAACCGTGGGGTGCTTTGCGCCAAGGGTTCTGCCGGAATCATGCAGATCAATGCGCCCTCGCGCCTGCGCAAACCGCTCAAGCGGGTCGGCCCCCGTGGTTCTGGCGCTTTCGAGGAAATCAGTTGGGACGAGGCGCTGCAGATCGCAACCGACTGGTTGAAACCGATCCGCGACGAGTCCCCTGAAAAGCTCGCCTTCTTTACTGGCCGCGACCAGTCGCAGTCGTTCACCTCGCTCTGGGCGCAGGCCTACGGCACGCCCAATTACGCGGCGCACGGCGGCTTTTGCTCGGTCAACATGGCGGCGGGCGGCATCTACACGATGGGCGGCGCGTTCTGGGAATTCGGCCAGCCCGACTGGGATCACACCAAGCTGTTCCTGATTTTTGGCGTGGCCGAGGACCATGACAGCAACCCCATCAAGATCGGCATCGGCCAGATCAAGGCGCGCGGCGCGCGTATCGTGGGCATCAACCCGATCCGGTCGGGCTATAACGCCGTGGCCGACGACTGGTATGGCATCACGCCCGGCACGGATGGTTTGCTGATCCTGTCGCTGGTGCATGTGCTGATGAAGGCAGGCAAGGTCGATCTCGACTATCTGGCGCGGTTCACCAATGCCTCGTGCCTTGTCAACGAAGACCCCAAATCACCGCAGAACGGTTTGCTGCTGCGCGACGAAAACGGTCAGCCGCTGGTGATCGACCGCCGCACGGGCAAGCCCGCGCCGTGGAACGGTCAGGGCGTGGAACCCGACCTTTCCGCTACCCTGCGCGAAAAGGGCGTCACACATCGGCCTGTGTTCCATCACATGGCCGCGCGTTATCTGGGCGATGATTATGCCCCCGAGGCCGTGGCCGAACGCACTGGCATCAGCGCCGACCGCATCCGCACGCTGGCCGCCGAGATCGCGCGCGTTGCCTTTGACGAGCCGGTGGAACTGGACCGCGAATGGACGGATTTCCGCGGGAAAAAGCACCGCACCATGCTGGGTCGCCCCGTCAGCATGCACGCCATGCGCGGCATCTCGGCCCATTCCAACGGGTTCCAGACCGCGCGCGCCTTGCACATGCTGCAAATCCTGATCGGCGCGGTCGAGACGCCCGGCGGCATGCGGTTCAAGCCGCCCTACCCCAAGCCCGCAACGGCTCACCCCAAACCGCATTGCAAGGTCACCCCCGGCAAGCCGCTGGACGGCCCGCATCTGGGCTATGTGCAGGGGCCGGATGATCTTTGCCTGACCGCCGACGGCAATCCTGCCCGCATCGACAAGGCGTTTTCATGGGAAAACCCGATGTCGGCGCACGGGCTGATGCATATGGTCATCTCGAACGCCCATGCAGGCGATCCCTACAAGATCGACACGCTGTTTCTCTACATGGCGAATATGGCGTGGAATTCGTCCATGAATACGGCTGGCACCATGCAGATGCTGACCGACAAGGACGAAAACGGCGACTACGTGATCCCGCGCATCATCTATTCCGATGCCTATTCATCGGAAATGGTGGCCTACGCGGACCTCGTGCTGCCAGACACCACCTATCTTGAACGCCATGACTGTATCAGCCTGCTCGATCGCCCGATCTGCGAGGCTGATGGCGTTGCCGATGCGATCCGTTGGCCCGTAATCGAGCCCGACCGCGACGTGCGGGGGTTCCAGTCGGTTCTGTGCGACCTCGGTGCGCGTCTGGCGTTGCCCGGCTTCGTGAACGACGACGGCAGCCAGAAATACGCGGACTACGCCGATTACATCACCAACCACATCCGCCGTCCGGGTATTGGCCCGCTGGCGGGGTGGCGCATGGGCGAGAATGGCGTCCAGCATGGCCGCGGCGGGGCCAATGCCGCGCAGCTGGATACCTATATCAAGAACGGCGGGTTCTGGATCGAACATATCCCCCACGAAGCGGCCTATTTCAAACCATGGTCGAACGAATATCAGGCTTGGGCGGTCAAGATGGGTTTCTATGACAGCCCCCAGCCCTACATCTTCCAGCTTTACGCCGAACCGCTGCGCCGTTTCCAGTTGGCCGCCGAGGGTGAAGGCAACCGCCAGCCGCCCGAACATCTGCGCCAGCGTATTCTGGACACGATGGACCCGCTGCCGATCTGGTATGCGCCTTTCGAGGACAGCCGCGTAGACACCAGCGAATTCACCGTCCACGCCCTGACCCAGCGGCCCATGGCCATGTATCACAGTTGGGGCACGCAAAACGCCTGGCTGCGCCAGATCCACGGGCGCAATCCGCTGTATGTCCCGACCAAGATCTGGGAGGCCAATGGTTTTGCCGATGGCGACTGGGCGCGTGTGACCTCGGCCCATGGGGCGATCGTTGTGCCGGTGGCGCATATGGCCGCGCTGAACGAAAACACCGTCTGGACATGGAACGCGATTGGCAAACGCAAGGGCACATGGGCCTTGGCCGATGATGCGCCCGAGGCGACCAAGGGGTTCTTGCTCAACCACCTGATCCACGAATTGCTGCCGCCCAAGGGCGACGGGATGCGGTGGGCCAACTCCGACCCTGTGACCGGTCAGGCGGCGTGGTTCGACCTGCGGGTCAAGATCGAGAAATCACCCCCGCCGGACGAGGCGCAGCCCGCCTTTGCGCCCATCAAATCGCCGGTAGGTCGTGGACCCAAGAACCTGACATGGAAGGTGGGCAAATGACCGCTCTGCCGAAAACCACCGACCGCAAGCTCGGTCTGGTCATCGACCTTGATACCTGCGTCGGCTGTCATGCCTGCGTCGTCAGTTGCAAGGGATGGAATACTGAAAACTATGGTGCGCCTCTGGCCGACATCGACGCCTACGGCGCCGATCCGGTGGGCACCTTTCTCAACCGTGTCCACAGCTACGAGGTGACGCCAGTCGAGGGCCCCGCCCAGACGATCCACTTCCCCAAATCCTGCCTGCATTGCGAAGACGCGCCTTGCGTCACCGTCTGCCCAACGGGGGCCAGCTATAAGCGGTCCGAGGACGGTATCGTTCTGGTGAACGAAAGCGCCTGTATCGGCTGCGGGCTTTGTGCTTGGGCCTGCCCCTACGGCGCGCGCGAGATGGATGGCGCCGCCAAGGTGATGAAGAAATGCACGCTCTGCATCGACCGCATCTATAATGAAAACCTGCCCGAGATCGACCGCACCCCCGCCTGCGTGCGCACCTGCCCGTCCGGTGCGCGCCACTTTGGCGATTTTGCCGATCCGGAAAGCAACGTGAGCGTCCTGACGCGTGAACGTGGCGGCATGGATCTGATGCCCGAACAGGGCACCAAGCCCACCAACAAATACCTGCCACCGCGCAATAAGGACGCGCTGCGCAGCGCCGATCCGGCAGCGCCCGTTCTGCGGCCGGTCACTGACGAGCCGCGCGGCTTCTTGGGCTGGCTCGACCGTGCGCTATCGGCCATGCCCGGAGGAAACGACTGATGCATCCCGCACCTTCCGTCATCATTTTCACCACGCTGAGCGGGCTGGGCTTTGGCCTGATCTTCTGGATGGGGCTCGGCTATCCGGGTGTCACCGGCTTGACCGCCTTTATCTTTTTCACGCTGGCCTACCTTTTGGCGGTGGGCGGCCTGATCGCCTCGACCTTTCACCTCGGGCACCCCGAACGCGCGCTGAAGGCCTTCACCCAATGGCGCACCAGCTGGCTTAGCCGCGAGGGCTGGCTCTCGGTCATCACGCTGATCTTGATGGCGGTCTATGGCGCGGGGCTGGTGTTTCTTGCGACCCGCTGGAACTGGTTGGGCTATATCGGCGCGGCGCTGTCGCTGGCCACGGTCTATGCGACCTCGATGATCTACTGCCAACTGAAAACCGTGCCGCGCTGGAACCACTGGTCCACGCCGCTGATGTTTCTGACCTTCTCGGTTGCGGGTGGCGCGCTTTTGGCTGGCCAGCCGCGTTTCGCATTGCCTTTGCTGGCGATGGCGGGCCTTGTGCAGGTCTATGTCTGGATCGACGGTGATGGCCGTTTGAACAGGTCCGGTCATACCATTGCCACTGCCACGGGCCTTGGCCGCATCGGTAAGGTGCGCGCCTTTGAACCGCCCCATACCGGCACCAATTACCTGATGAAGGAAATGGTGCATGTCGTCGGTCGCCGCCACGCCAGCCGCCTGCGGGCCATCGCGCTCTTGGCGGGCTTTGGCGCACCGATCGTCCTGCTGACCCTGCCCTTCGGCCATATCTGGGCGGCTGTGGCGATCTTGAGCCACCTGATCGGCGTCTTTGCGTCACGCTGGTTGTTCTTTGCCGAAGCCGAGCATGTCGTGGGCCTTTATTACGGCAAGCGCCGCGCGGCTTGACCCCTGCACGCACAAACAAAAAGCCCCGGCAAACCGCCGGGGCTTTTTGCTGTCAGAACCGGCGGTCTGTCAGCCCGCGACCTCGCGATACCAAGCCACGATCACCTGACGTTCCTCGTCGCTCATGTAGCTCACATTCGCTGGCGGCATGGCGTGGGTCAGACCGGCCTGCAGATAGATCTGGCGCGCATGGGCCGCGATCTGCTGATCCGTTTCCAGCATGACACCTTTGGGCGGCCAGTAGAGACCCTCCCAAACCGGCTCGGACGAATGGCACATCGAACAACGGCCAAGAATGATCTCGCTGACATGCTGGAAATCGTCTGCCGTGGCGAATTTCTGCGCATCGGCGGTCATGGCCGCGTCCTCTTCGTAATGGAAGGCGGGCGCGACCGAGAGCCAAGCGATGATCAGCATGATGATGACCGTAACAGCCCAGGTCCAGGTCGGGTTGCCTTTGCGGGCGTGGACCGTGTTGAAGTAGTGACGGATCGTGACGCCCATCAGGAACACAAGGCACGCGATGAGCCAGTTCCACTGGCTGGCGAAGGCCAGCGGGTAGTGGTTCGACAGCATCAGAAAGATCACCGGCAGGGTCAGGTAGTTGTTGTGGGTTGACCGCTGCTTGGCGATCTTGCCGTATTTCGGGTCGGGCTTGCGGCCTGCGATAAGGTCAGCCACCACCACGCGCTGGTTAGGCATGATCACGAAAAACACGTTGCCGGTCATGATCGTCGCGGTGAAAGCCCCCAAGTGCAGCAAAGCCGCGCGGCCAGTGAAGACATTGGTGTAAAACAGCGCCATCAGCACGATCACACCGAAAAGAGCGACCATCAGCACCGTTGCATTCTGGTTGATGAACAGCTTGCAAAGGCTGTTGTAGACCACCCAGCCAAAGGCCAGCGACGCCATGGAAATGCCAACGGCCTGCCAGACCGGCACATCCAGCACGTTGGGATCGACCAAGAACAGCGAGCCCCCCATGTAATAGACAAGGAACAAGAGGGCAAAACCGGAAAGCCAGGTCATGTAGCTTTCCCATTTGAACCACACGAGGTCCGAGGGCATCTTTTCCGGCGCAACGAGGTATTTCTCGATATGGTAGAAACCGCCACCGTGAACCTGCCACTCTTCGCCGTCAGCGCCCGAGGCCAGATCGCGGTCACGATGCAGACCAAGATCAAGCGCGACAAAGTAGAAAGACGACCCGATCCAGGCAATGGCGGTGATCACGTGCAACCAGCGCACGGAAAACTCGAGCCACTCCATCAAGAGCGTATAGTCGAACATAGCGGTTCTCCCGGTTAACTGTCCCGATGCATACCCTATACGGCTGAGCATTTGTTTGATAATCGAAGTAATCGGGGAACACTTTCAAACCGAGCCGCATAATGTCCTATGTGAACAACCTGCGTATGTTCATCCGCGTCTTCGAGCTGGGCAGCATGAGTGCGGCCGCCCGCGATCAGCGGACGTCGCCCGCGGTTGCCTCGGCGCGGATTGCCGAGTTGGAAAAACATCTGGCGGTGCGCCTGTTCAACCGCACAACGCGCAGCCTGCAACCAACTGAAAACGGGCGCATCTTTTACGAAGGCGCGCAGCGCGTGCTGGACGCGATCGAAGAGGCCGAAGCCGAGGTCGCGCAGGTGGCCCACAACCCCCGTGGCACGGTTTTCGTCGCGGCCCCCTTGGGCATCGGGCGGCGGCTGATTGCCCCGCATGTGCCCGCCTTCAAGGACGCCTACCCCCTGATCGACGTGCGCCTGCGCCTGTCGGACCGCAAAATCGATCTGGTGAGTGAAGGCTTGGATCTGGCGTTCCACCTTGGGCAGCTTGAGGATTCGACGCTCAAGGTGCGGCAGGTCGCGGAATGCCCGCGCGTTCTTTGTGCCTCGCCCGCCTATGTCTTGGCACGTGGCATGCCCGAGGACGGCGACGCGCTGCTGCGGGACAAACATGACTGTCTGAACCTGCGCTTTCCCGGCGCGACCGAGTTCCGCTGGCATCTGGTGACGCCCAGCGGACCGCAGCGCTATGAAATCTCGGGGCCCTTTGAAAGCGACGATGGCGATGTGCTGACCGCATGGGCGCTGGATGGGCGTGGGGTGGTGATGAAGCCTATCTTCGAGGTGGCCGACTATTTGCGCAGCGGCGCTCTGGTCCCCGTGGCCACCAAGACGCCGCCCACCGCCACGCAGTTGTCCTGCCTGACGCAGCACCGCCGTTTGCGCGACCCCAAGATCAGGCTTTTCACTGATTTCATCATCACCCGCGTGCGCGCCGACATGGCCACCGCGGTCGAAAACCTGAAATACTAGCCGCTTAGCTGCCGCGATAGGTGCTCATCCCGTAGGGCGAAAGCAACAAAGGCACGTGGTAATGCGCGTCCTTGTCGGCCATGCCAAAGCGGATCGGCACCTCGTCTAGGAACAAGGGCTCTTCGGTGGCCTGCCCCGAGGCGCGCAGATAAGCGCCGGCGTGGAAAACAAGCTCATACTTGCCCGTGGTAAAGTTTTCTTTGGGCAGGATGTGCTTGTCGGTCCTGCCATCGTGGTTGGTGACCATCTCGCAGATCAAGCGCCGCCCGCCATCCAGCGCGAAAAGCTCGATCCTGAGGCCCGCCGCTGGGCAGCCCTTAGCCGTATCCAGAACGTGCGTGGTCAAAAAGCCCTCGGCCATGGTCGTCTCCCAATCGGTTTACGCGGCAATCTTGCGGCGAATGGCGGTGAAAAGCGACCGCCCACAAAGGGAATAGGTGCTTATGGGAATTATTGAAAATCCTTTGCCATTTTCAGGTTTAGCATGATGGCAATGGGCCCCGAGGAAATTATGCAACGTTACCCCCGCAATATGATCGGCTATGGGCCGCGCATCCCCGACGCCAAATGGCCGAACGGCGCCCGCGTCGCCATCAGCCTTGTGCTGAATTACGAAGAGGGTGGCGAAAACAACATCCTTCATGGTGATGGCGGGTCCGAGGCCTTTCTGTCCGATATCGCCGGTGCCCAGCCTTGGGCGGGCGCGCGCCATTGGAACATGGAATCGATCTACGAATACGGCGCCCGCGCCGGTTTCTGGCGGCTGCATCGTCTGTTCACCGAAACCCATGTGCCGGTCACAATCTACGGCGTCGCCACAGCCCTCGCCCGCTCGCCCGAGCAGGTCGCGGCCATGAAAGCCGCCAATTGGGAAATTGCCAGCCACGGCCTGAAATGGGTCGAGCATAAGGACATGCCCGAGGACGAAGAGCGCCGCCAGATTGCCGAAGCCATCCGGCTGCATACCGAAGTCGTGGGTTCGCGCCCGACCGGTTGGTATACCGGCCGCTGCAGCGTCAACACCGTGCGCCTGACCGCCGAGGCGGGTTTCGACTGGGTATCCGACACCTATGACGATGACCTGCCCTACTGGATCGAGGCCGGTGATCGCGACCAGTTGGTGATCCCCTACACGCTTGAAGCCAACGACATGCGCTTTGCCACCGCACCGGGCTATATCGAAGGCGAGCAGTTCTTCACCTACCTCAAGGATGCCTTTGACGAGCTTTACCGCGAGGGCGCCGCAGGTCAGGCCAAGATGATGTCCGTGGGGCTGCATTGCCGCCTGATCGGCCGCCCCGGTAAGATCGCGGGTCTGCGGCGGTTCATCGACTACGCCAAAGGCCACGAGGGCGTCTGGTTCGCACGCCGTCTGGACATCGCGCGCCATTGGGCCGCAACCCACCCCAACCAGCGGTATCTGCGGCCCAGCCAAATGGACCGCGCGACTTTTGTCGCCAAATACGGCTCGATCTTTGAACATTCGCCGTGGATCGCGGAACGCGCCTTTGATCTGGAACTGGGCCCCGCGCATGACACGGCTGGCGGCCTGCATAACGCGCTGGCACGCATGTTCCGTTCGGCCACGCCCGAAGAACGCATGGGCGTTCTGGTCGCCCACCCCGATCTGGCGGGCAAATTGGCCATGGCCAAGCGGCTGACCGCTGAATCGACCCAAGAACAATCTTCGGCAGGGCTCGATTCACTGACCGACGCCGAACGCGCGCGGTTTACCGCATTGAACGACGCCTATGTGGCCAAGCACGGTTTTCCCTTCATCATTGCCGTGCGCGATCATGACAAGGCCGGGATCGTCCACGCCTTTGAGACGCGCATCGGCAACGACAGCGCGACCGAATTCACCACCGCCTGCCTGCAGGTTGAACGTATTGCCGAACTGCGCCTGAAAGCGTTGCTGCCATGACCGACTATGCCTTCCCACCGGGCGGTATGCCCGACCTGTCCGATGATCCCGCCGTCGCTGGCGCGCGGTTTACGACGGCCTATGCCTTTGTCCCCGGCACGACGATGCGCGACATCGTTGCCAGCCTTTTGCCGGGCTGGACCGGCACGCGCGCATGGATCATCGCGCGCCCGCTGACAGGCTTTGCCGAAACCTTTGCCCAATATGCGGTCGAGGTGCAGCCCGGCGGCGGTTCCGCCACCCCCGAGCCCGATGCTGGCGCCGAAGCTGGCATCTTTATCGCCGAGGGCGAGATGGACCTGACGCTGAACGGCGTGACCCACCGCCGCGGCAAAGGCAGCTACACCTATATCCCGCCGGGGATCGGCTGGTCGCTGGTCAATGCGGGCAGCGGGCTTTTGAAATTCCACTGGGTCCGCAAACGCTGGCAGCCTGCGGCGGGCCTCGGCGCTCCTGAAGTCATCATGACCTCGGACGCCGAAAGCGTGTTCAACTACATGCCCGGGACCGACAAATGGGCGACCCAGCGCTTCGCCGACCCCGCCGATCTGCGCCATGACATGCATGTGAACATCGTCACCTTCCAACCCGGCGGCCGTATCCCTTTTGCCGAGACACATATCATGGAGCATGGGCTCTATGTTCTTGAGGGAACGGCGGAATATCTGCTGAACCAAGATTGGGTCAGTGTTCAGGCCGGTGATTTCATGTGGCTTCGCGCATGGTGCCCGCAGGCCTGTATCGCCACTGGCACGGGTCCGTTCCGTTACCTGCTCTACAAAGACGTCAACCGACATCCCGATCTGGTGCTGAAATGACGCAGACCATCCAGACTTCGCCCCTGACCGCCGCGGCTTTCGCGGCATTTGGCGATGTTCTGGAGGCCTCGGGCGATTTCCGCCTGATCAACGAGGGGCTGTGTCACCGTCACCACGACCGCGCGACACTGGATTTCGGGCCCGAGGGGCGGGCGGGCATCTCGATTTTCGACGCGGAACCGCGCGCGCTGCCCTATACCTTCAACCTTGTCGAACGGCACCCCGAGGGCTCGCAGGCCTTTGTGCCGATGTCGCAACATCCGTTCCTGATCATTGTCGCGCCCGACGAGGGCGGTCGCCCCGGCGCGCCGCAGGCCTTTTTGACCAACGGCAAGCAGGGCATCAACCTGCATCGCGGCACATGGCATGGCGTGCTGACGCCGCTGGCCGCACCAGGATTGTTCGTAGTGGTCGACCGGATCGGCGCGACCGCGAACCTTGAAGAATTCCGATACGAGGAGGTTTTCCACGTAACGGCCTAACCCCTTGGAAGAAGGGGAACTAACCGGACTGTATCCAAGGGGCGATACAGAGACGGCGCGAATACAAACAGCCCCGTGGGAAGAGACAATGACCGACGCAACACATCCGGTGGACGAAATGCTGCCGCCGCCCAAGCTGTTTACGCTTGGGCTTCAACATGTGCTGGTGATGTATGCCGGCGCTATCGCAGTGCCGTTGATTATCGGCCGCGCCCTTAAACTTGAACCCGCAGACGTGGCCTATCTGATCTCGGCCGACCTTTTCGCCTGCGGGATCGTTTCGCTGATCCAGTCGCTTGGCGCGACCCAGTGGTTCGGCATCCGCCTGCCCGTCATGATGGGTGTTTCCTTTGCCTCTGTCAGCCCGATGCTTGCCATCGCTGGCGGCCATCCGGGTGCCGAAGGCGCCCAGTTCATTTTCGGCACGATCATTGCAGCGGGTATCGTCGGGATTCTGATCGCGCCGATCATCAGCCGCATGATCCGGTTCTTCCCGCCTGTGGTGACCGGCACGATCATTCTTGTCATCGGCGTCACGCTGATGCGGATCGGCATCAACTGGATCTTCGGCAACCCCGTCGGTCCGACCGCGCCGATGCTGGTGAACCCCGACCACGCCGCATGGCTTTCCGCCATTGGTGACCTTGCTGCGGCCGATGGCTCGACCGTTCCGGCAGCACCTGCGGGTCTCGGCCTGAACGCCAATATGCCCAACGACAACTACGCACCCGTTTCGGGCATGTGGATGTCGGCTCTGGTCATGGTCGTGATCATGCTGGTGTCCAAATATGGCAAGGGCTTTGCCTCGAACATCTCGGTGCTGATCGGCATCGTCGTCGGCGGCATCGTCGCGACGCTGACCGGAGCCATGACCTTTGGCAAAGTGTCCAGCGCCGCTTGGTTCGGCCTGATCACGCCCTTCCACTTTGGTGCGCCGCAGTTCGACGTCGTGATGATCCTGACCATGTCGCTTGTCATGATCGTGATCATGATCGAGTCGACCGGCATGTTCCTTGCGCTTGGTGACATGACCGATACCAAGATCGACCAGTCGCGCCTGTCCGCAGGCCTGCGCACTGACGGTCTGGGCACGCTGATCGGCGGTATCTTCAACACCTTCCCCTACACCTCGTTCAGCCAGAACGTGGGTCTTGTTGGCGTCACCGGCATCAAGAGCCGCTTCGTCACCGTGACCGGCGGTCTGATCCTGATCGTGCTTGGCCTGATGCCCAAGATGGGCGCCTTGGTCGAGGCCGTTCCGACCGCCGTTCTTGGCGGTGCGGGTCTGGTGATGTTCGGCATGGTTGCAGCGACCGGTATCCGTATCCTGTCCCGCGTTGACTTCAACGCCAACCGCCAGAACCTGATCATCGTGGCGACCGCTCTGGGCTTTGGCATGATCCCCTTGATCGCGCCGAACTTCAAAATGCACCTGCCCCACGACATCCACCCGCTGATCGACTCGGGCATTTTGCTTGCCTCGATCGTTGCGGTTGCCCTGAACGCCTTCTTCAATGGCACTTCGGGCAGTGCGGATGACGCCAAGGCTGCAGCCTCGGTTGCAGATCACTAAGTCAGCATTTCCCTGTCTGACGCTAAGGGCGGCCCTCGGGTCGCCCTTTTTTTAAATGGCTTTGCCCCAGCCACCACCGCCCGGTGTTTCCATGTGAAAAACCGCGCCAGCGGGCAGGTCGATTTCGTCATTGCCTTTCAGCGTCACGATGCGCCCGTCCGGCAATTCTGCACGGTTCACGCCGCAACCGCCCGCCGCACCGCCCGCAACGCCAAAAGGCGGCACGATCCGGTGCGAGCAGAGCGTCGTGACGGTGACCGGTTCCAAAAACCGCAATCGCCGCAGCGCGCCATTGCCGCCGGTCCAATGCCCCTGCCCGCCCGAACCTTGCCGTATGCCAAAGGCCTCGAGCCGCACGGGAAAGCGTTTTTCCAAAATCTCGGGGTCGGTCATGCGGGTGTTGGTCATATGGCTCTGCACCGCGTCGCAACCATTGAATTCCGGCCCCGCGCCCGTGCCGCCAGCGATGGTTTCATAATTCTGGAACCGATCGTTGCCCCAGATGAAGTTGTTCATCGTGCCCTGCGATCCCGCGATCACACCCAGCGCCCCAAAAAGCGCGTTGCAGGCGGCCTGAGAAACCTCGGTATTGCCGGCGATCACGGCCGCCGGATAGCGCGGGTTCAACATCGAACCTTCGGGCACGATGATGTTCAGGGGTTTCAGGCAACCCTCGTTCAGGGGGATGTCGGACCCGACAAGACAGCGAAAGGCATAAAGCACCACGGCCCGCGAAATCGCCAAGGGCGCGTTGTAGTTGCCCCTGTGCTGGGCCGAAGTGCCGGTGAAATCGACCGTGGCGCTGCGATCCGCGCGATCGACCGTTACGCGCACCTCGATCCTTTGGCCTTCGTCCATCGGATAGCTGAACCGCCCGTCCCGCAGGCGTTCCACCACGCGGCGCACGCTTTCTTCGGCGTTGTCCTGCACATGGGCCATATAGGCGGTCACCACATCGGCGCCGTAGGCCGCGCAGACCCTTAGCAACTCACGTTTGCCTGTCTCGTTCGCCGCGACCTGCGCCTTGAGGTCAGCCATATTCTGGTCTGGATTGCGCGCGGGGTAACGCCCCGAGGCAAGGATCACGCGCGCCTCGGGCTCTAACAGCCGCCCGCCGCGCACCAGTTGCACATTGTCGATCAGCACGCCCTCGTCGTCGATGTGCTGACTGTCGGGCGGCCCAGAACCGGGCGTCCGGCCGCCGATATCCGCGTGATGCCCGCGCGAACCCAGCCAGAAAGCAGGCTTGCGGCCGCCCGCGAAAACAGGCGTCACCACGGTTACATCGGGCAGATGCGTGCCGCCGTTGAAGGGTGAGTTCAGCATAAAGGCATCGCCGTCGCGCGCCTCGGGCCAAGCCCGCATCACCGTTTTGATGCTGTCCGACATAGACCCCAGATGCACCGGCACATGCGGGGCGTTGGCCACCAGATCGCCGTTGACGTCAAAGATCGCGCAGGAAAAATCGTAGCGTTCCTTGATATTGACCGACCACGCCGTGAGGCTGAGCGTCGCACCCATCTGGTCGGCGACCGACATAAAGAGGTTCGACATGACCTCGAGCATCACCGGATCGGCGGCGGTGCCAGCGGCAGGCGGGCGGTGGGCGGCGCCCACACGGTCAAGGATCAGGTTTCCCGCCCGATCCACGCGTGCGGACCAGCCGGGCTCGACCATATTGGTGCCGGTAGGTTCGGTGATGACGGCTGGCCCCATAACCATCTGGCCCACGGGTAAATCGGCTCGGTCATAGAGCGGCACCGTCTGACGCGCGCCTGCGACATGAACCGCGACCTGCGCGCGCGGCGCCCCTTTGCCTTCGGGGGCGGTCATCGCTGGCAGGTCGGCGGCATGTCCAATGGCCTCGGCCGCGACCATCTCGACCAGAACGCGCCGTTCGGGCGAGGCAAAGCCGAACCGGTTTTGATGCGCGGCCTCGAATTCCGCCCGCATTGCGGCGACCTCGCCAAAGGTCACTTCAAGTGCCTGATGCGAGCCCTCGTAGCGCAGATGGGCCCGCGCCTCGGTGCGGATGTCACTGACCCCCTGGGCTGCGACCTCGGCCTGCGCTTGGGCGGCGATCCGGCCCAATGCGTCCCGGGCGGCGGCCAGATCCTCGAGCGGACGGTCCACCTGCGCCTCGCGCAGGGCGCGGATCTCGGCCAAGCCCATGCCAAAGGCCGACAGAACACCGGCAAAGGGATGGATGAACACGCGTTTCATGCCCAGCGCATCGGCAACCAGACAGGCGTGCTGGCCGCCCGCGCCGCCGAAACACTGCAAGGTGTAGGCGGTGACATCGTGGCCACGGCTGACCGAGATTTTCTTGATCGCATTGGCCATGTTGTCGACCGCGATCCGCAAGAAACCCTCGGCCAGATCCTCGGCCGCGCGCGGTGGCTCGCCGGTGGCGGCGGCGATCTCGGCGGCGAGGTCAGCGAAACGGGCGCGCACGGCGGCAAGATCAAGCGGCTGGTCGCCATTCGGGCCAAAGACATGCGGGAAATGCAGGGGATCGAGCTTGCCCAGCATCACATTACAATCCGTCACCGTCAGCGGCCCGCCGCGACGATAGGCGGCGGGACCGGGATCGGCACCGGCGCTTTCGGGGCCAACCTGCAAACGGCCATCGGCAAAACGGCAGATCGAGCCACCGCCCGCCGCGACGGTGTGAATATCCATCATCGGCGCGCGCATCCGCACGCCCGCGACCTCGGTTTCGAAACTGCGTTCATAGTCGCCGGCATAATGGCTGACATCGGTAGAGGTGCCACCCATGTCAAAGCCGATCAGGCGATCAAAGCCCGCGGCCTCGGCCACCTTGACCATGCCGACAATTCCGCCCGCGGGGCCCGACAGGATGGCATCCTTGCCCTGAAAGAACCGCGCGTCGGTCAGCCCGCCATTGGACTGCATGAACAAGAGCCGCTCGCAGGCGCCGCCGACGTCCAGCGCGCCCGCGACCTGATCGACGTAACGGCGCAATATGGGCGACAGGTAGGCATCGACCACGGTCGTATCGCCACGCCCCACCAACTTTGCCAGCCGACTGACCTCATGGCTGGTTGAGACTTGGGTAAAGCCTTCCTCGCGCGCCATGGTGGCCACGCGGGCCTCGTGCGTCGGGTTGAGATAGGCGTGCAAGAACGCAATGGCGACCGACCGGATGCCGCGGGCATAGGCCGCACGCAGCGCCGTGCGGGCCGCATCCTCGTCCAAGGGGGCGACGACCCTGCCCTCGGCATCCAACCGTTCGGCCACTTCGGCGGCCTCGGCATAAAGCAGGTCAGGTCGCTTGATTGCCAGATCAAACAGACGCGGACGGTTTTGATAGCCGATCCGCAACAGATCGCCAAAGCCTTGGGTGATCAACAACAGAACCGGCACGCCCTTGCGTTCGAGAAGCGCATTGGTGGCGACAGTGGTGCCCATCTTGACTGCGGCGATACGGGCGGGTCTGTCACCCATCAGCTCGCGGATACCCTGCACGGCGGCGTCCGTGTAGCGTTCGGGGTTTTCGGACAAAAGCTTATGCGTCACCAAGGTCCCGTCGGGCCTGCGTGCGACGATATCGGTAAAGGTGCCGCCGCGGTCGATCCAGAATTCCCAATCCGCAGCGCTCATTTGCCGGCCCCTTATCGCATTCCAAGCAATCCTAGCGGCGCGCCCAAAGAGGTGAAAGCGGGTTTGACCTCGATCAGGGTGACTGTCCCGCCAAATCCGTTAAGCTGGGCAGGATATGACCGGATACATGCCATGACCGATACCGCATTCGCCACGCAGCAGTTGACCAAGACCTATGGCGAAGGGCACAGCGCCGTTCATGCGTTGCGCGGCGTTGATCTTGAAATCCCCAAAGGCGAAATCGTCGTGCTGCTCGGCCCGTCTGGCAGCGGAAAATCCACGCTGCTGAACATTCTGGGGGGGCTGGACACCGCCACCTCGGGCACCGCGTATTTTCAGGATCAGGCGCTATCGTCGATGTCGGAACGGCAATTGACCGAATACCGGCGCAACCACGTCGGGTTCGTGTTCCAGTTCTACAACCTCATGCCCAGCCTCACTGCGCGCGAAAACGTCGAGTTGGTGACCGAGATCGCCCGCGACCCGATGGAGCCAGAGGCCGCGCTGGATCTGGTGGGGCTGAGCGAACGCGTCGGTCATTTTCCCTCGCAACTCTCCGGCGGCGAACAACAGCGGGTGGCCATTGCGCGCGCCGTGGCCAAACAGCCGACGGTGCTGTTTTGTGACGAACCCACTGGCGCGCTCGACAGCACCACGGGCCGCGCGGTGCTGAAGGTTTTACGCGATGTGAATGACCGGCTGGGCACAACGGTGCTGATCGTGACCCATGCCGCAGCGACCGCGGCCATGGCCGACCGCGTGCTGCATTTCGCCGATGGCGCGATCCGCGAAACCGTGCGCAACAAGAAGCGGGTCGATCCCGCGGAGATCAACTGGTGAGCCCACTTTGGCATAAGCTCTGGCGCGATCTGTGGCGCATGAAGGGGCAGGCCATTGCCATCGCATTGGTGATCGCGCTTGGCGTGATGATGTTGGTGATGATGACAGGGCTTGTATCCTCGCTGACACAGACCCGAGACGCCTATTACGAACGCTACCGGCTGGCGCAGGTCTTTGCGCCCGTGGCCCGCGCGCCCGAAGGGTTGCTGACACGGCTGGCGGCCCTGCCGGGCGTGGCCGGGGTCGAGGGGCGCATCACAGGCGACGCGCTGGTAACGGTGCCGGGCCGCAGCCTGCCTGTCCATGCGCGCGCCTTGTCGATCCCTGATAGCGGGCCGCCACGTTTCAACGATCTCTATATGACCGAGGGCCGCCGCCCCGACGCGACGCGCCCCGAAGAAATCGTGCTGCTTGACGCCTTTGCCTATGCCAATGGCCTTGCCGCCGGCGATACGATCGCCGCGACGATGAACGGCACGCGGCGGGTGCTGGTGATCGTGGGGCTCGCGAAAGCGCCAGAGTTTCTCTACACCTCCGCGCCCGGCGAACTGGTGCCGGACGACGCGCGGTTTGGCGTGATCTGGATGAGCCATTCGGCCATGTCCGCCGCCTATGACATGGGTGGGGCCTTCAATGAGGCGCTTTTCGCCGTAGCGCGGGGTGCCGTCGAGGCCGAGGTGCGCGACAAGATCGACGCAATCCTTGACCCCTACGGCGGGCTGGGTGCCTACGGGTTGGAAGACCAGTTTTCCAACCGTTTCGTCACCGAGGAAGTCTCGGGCCTCGAGGCATCGGCCAGCGGCGTGCCGCCTGTCTTCCTCTCGGTCGCGGCCTTCCTGCTTTATATCGTCATGGGCCGCATGGTGCAGTCCGAGCGCGAGCAGATCGGGCTGATGAAGGCCTTTGGCTATCGCAACCTCGAGGTCGGCGGTCATTACCTGCGCATGATCCTTGTCATTGCATGGGGCGGGGCGGCGCTGGGCTGCGCGTTTGGCGTGGCGGCGGGTGGGGCGCTCATTCAGGTCTATACCCAATATTACAAGTTCCCCTTCCTCGTGTTTCGCATGGAACCCGCATCCTTTGGCATCGGCTTTGCCGCAGCAACGGCGGCGGCGGTTCTGGGTGGCGCGCTGGTGATGCGGCGGGTTTTTGCACTGGCGCCCGCCACCGCCATGCGCCCGCCCGCGCCGCCCGACTATAGCCGTGGTCGCAATGGCAGCGGCTGGTTGGCGCAGCAATTGGACCAGCCTTCGCGCATGGTCCTGCGCCGCCTGACCCGCTATCCCGGACGGATGCTGGGCGCCGTGATCGGCATCGCGGCGGGCATGGCGCTGACCGCGTCGATGATGACAATCTACAACGGCTTTGACGAGGCGCTGACCACCGCCTTTTCCGTGGTCGATCGCTCTGACGCCACTGTCAGCTTTATGCGGCCATCGGGGCAGGACGCGCTGGACGAATTGGGCCGGATCGAGGGCGTCTGGGCGGTCGAGCCGGTGCGAAATGTCTCTGCGATTTTGCGCCATGGTCTCTATAGCCATAAGGGCGGTGTCACGGGGCTGACCCAGAACCCCGTGCTGAACCGCGCCATCGACGCCGATTATGTGACCATCGAAATGCGTCCCGGAGGGATCGTTCTGGCGCGTGAACTGGCGGACCTTTTGCACATCACGCCGGGCGAGATCCTGACCATCGAGGTGCGCGAAGGCCGTCAACCTGTGATCGAAGTGCCGGTTCTGGCCATTGCCCAAAGCCTGATGGGTGCGCCCGCCTATATGGATATGGGTGACCTCAATCACGCCTTGGGCGAGGCGGATCTGGCATCAGGCGCTTATCTGCGCATCGACCCCGCCAGCGCCGAAACCGTCAAGGCGGCATTGCGCGATATGCCGCTGGTGGCTGGCATCTCGATCAAGGCCGAGGCGATGCAGGCCTTTCAGAGCCTGATGAACCAAGGCGCGGGTGCCATCCGCTATGTGATGGGGGCTATCGCCTTCGTCATCACCTTTGGCATCGTCTATAATGCCGCACGTGTGGCGCAGGCCGAACGCGCACGCGATCTGGCCAGCCTACGGGTAATCGGTTTTACCACCGGCGAAACCGCCTTTGTGCTGCTGGGCGAGTTGGCGGCCGTTGTGGTCGCGGCCCTGCCCTTGGGGGTTTTTCTGGGCAACTTCCTGTCGGTTTCAATCGCCGAAGGGTTTTCGACCGAGCTTTATCAAATCCCCGCCAAGTTCATTCCGGGGGCCTATGGTCAGGCGGCGCTGGTTGTCGTCGGGGCCGCGATTGCCTCGGGCTTTTTCGTCAAACGTGACATCGATCGCGCGGACCTCGTATCCGCGCTCAAGACAAGGGAATAGACATGGCCAAACGCAGACGCTCGCGCCTCTGGCTCACGCTTGCCGCGATCATCGTGGTCGGCGGCGGGATCGGCGCCGCATTCATCCCCAAGCCCGTAGCGGTCGACATGGGACAGGTTACGCGCGGCCCGATGCTGGTCACGATTGATGAGGAGGGTCGCACCGAGGTGCGTGAAAGCTACACCGTTTCGACCCCCGTCGCCGGCCAGTTGCTGCGCGTTTCAATGCATGCAGGCGACGTCGTCAAAGGCGGCGAAACGGTGGTGGCGCGCATGCGCCCGATCAACCCCGCCTTTCTGGACGTGCGCACCCGCGAACAGGCCAACGCCGCCGTTTCTGCTGCCGAAGCAGGGCTGAAAGTGGCCGAGGCCGATGTGGAATCTGCCAGCGCCGCCGCCGAGCTTGCCCAATCGGCGCTGGAGCGAACCCGCGCATTATCGACATCCGGCACCGTCAGTCAGGCGGCGCTGGACCGCGCCGTGACCGAGGCGCGCGCCGCACAGGCCCGCCTTCAAACCGCCGAGGCCGCCGTCGCCGTGCGTCAGGCAGATGTCGAGAACGCCCGCGCGCTGTTGATCAGCTTTGACGATCCCACCGGCACCGCCGCCAGCGAGACCGACGGGCAATCCATCCCGCTCAAGGCCCCCATCGACGGGGTGATCTTGCGGATCGTGCAGGAAAGCGAAACCACCATGCCCGCCGGTGCGCCTGTGATGGTGATTGGCGATATCGACGCCGATCTGGAGGTCGTGGTGGATCTGGTGTCCTCGGACGCGGTTCAGGTGGGCGTGGGTGACCGTGTGATTCTGGACAACTGGGGCGGGGCCGATCTGGGCGGCGAGGTCGTGCGGATCGACCCCTTCGGCACCACCAGCGTCTCGGCGCTGGGCGTGGCTGAACAGCGGGTCAATGTCGCCATCGCCTTTACCAGCCCCGCAATCGACCGACCCGGATTGGGCGATGGCTACCGGATCGAAGCGCGGATTGTCACATGGGAAGACCCACAGGCGCTGATCGTTCCGGCCAGCGCGCTGTTCCGCGATGGCGCCCAATGGGCGGTCTTTACGGTCAGCCACGGCACCGCACGTCTGACCCATGTGGACATCGGCCATGTCAACGGCATCGAGGC
>JAHEBS010000222.1 GCA_024642145.1 Marivivens sp. | reverse complement strand
CCGGAAAATCGCCCAAAGTGGTCAGGGCAAAGACCTGCGCCGCAGTCACGCCCTCGGCCATGACGTCGGCCACCAACCCGCCCTTGTCCAGATCGACACGGCAGGCGGCATCGCCAAGGCTTGCGCCGCAGGTTTTGACAAAGGCACGTCCGGTCACGCGGTTCAGCGGCTCGGACAGGCCGCGCAATTCGGCGTGAAAGGCACCGGCCCCGCGGCGGATGTCACCGATACGGCCCGCAAAGCGCAGCGCGCGCGCCGCGGGTCCGGCCCAGTTGACCTGCCAGAGCCGCACCTGCGCCCCGTCATAAAGACCTGCGTCGATATCGGCCTCGGTAATCGCATCCGACGACAAGGCGCCCATGGCCTCGGCGTTATCGACGGCGAGCCCCGTGGCCATGGCCACAGCACTCGCCGAAAGTCCGGACTCGGGGCGGAACTCCACGCCGTCGAAGGCCAGCGGCAGGTCGTGATCGGTAAAACCCATCAACACCCCGTCGCGACGTGTCAGCGCCCAACAAAGGCAGGTCGTCGTGGCCCCTGTAGCGAGATGGGCATCCAAAAGCGCCGCACTCATTCGCGCACCTCCAGCACCGGCACATGCGGGATTTCGCCCGCATGGAACGAGGCGACCGAGGTCTGGATCAGATCCGTGTCAAAGCGCACCGGCACATCAAACGCGAACCCCGCGCGCACCTCGGCGCCGTTGTCGGGCGGATCAGCGAAGGTGATGGTGCCGCCTGACAGGTCCAGCGTGTAATGCAGCCCCTCGGTCTGCGGGTCGCCACCAAGCGAAACCGTGACCGTGCCAGCCACTGGCCGCGTGATCGGGCGGGCATAGCTGGCCTCGCCCGAGGCATAGGTCTTTTGCAGCGCAAAGACCGCGCGCACCTCGTCCCCCCAACCCAGAAACTGGTCCGTGGCGGCCGGCGTGGCGGATGGCAGGCAGGATTTGAAGTCGGCCCAGTCCTTCCAGCGGAACGCATGGAGCCGCCCTGCGCGCGCCTCGAAAAACGCCAAGAGCAGCGCCACGTCATCCAGCGAGCGCAGGCCAAGCCCTGCGTCATAGCGGCGGCGCGCGTGCGCCCAGAGGCTGTTGCGCTCTTCGTGACCGCTGGCCAAGGTGACAATCTCGGTGCGCCGTTCGGGGCCTCCCATGGCGCCAAGGCTGAGCGAGGTGGGAAAGCGCAGATCATGAAAGGCCATGGCGGGTCTCCTATTGGTTGCGGCTGGCCAGACCCAGCGCGCGGGCCATTTCCGCGGCGATCTGGCTCTGGCTACGGCGGAAAGATGCAAGGTCGGGCGTGGTGATGTTCATGGTCACCTGCACAGGCCGCCCGCTGCCGCCACTGGCCTTGACGCCCAACCGGCCATCGGGGCCGCGCGCCAAGGGCATGATCGCCTCGGGGCCGGCCTCGCCCATCAGCCCGCTGCCGCCCCGCATGGGAAAGCTGACGGGGCCGCTGAGCACGCCACCATGGGCAAAGGGCATCACGCGGCCTTGGGCAAAGGTGCCGCCATTGGCAAAGGGCATCATCTTGGACACCAGCGCGTTGACGCCATCGGCCAGCATCGTGCCGAAATGGTCGGTCACGGGGCGCATCGCCGCGTTATAGGCGGTATCGGCCATGGACCGCGCCAGCATGTTCAGCGCATCCCCCAGCCGCAGTCCGTCAAACACCACCCCGTCAAAGGCGCGCCGCAGGCCACTGGAAAAGCCCTTTTGCAGATCGCCCAGATCGCGCACCGTGCCATCGAGGCTATTGCTCAGCCCCTTGAGCGAGCCATCAAAGGCCGCAGCCATCGCGGCCGCCTGCCCTAGCGACGTATCCAGCGCCGCGACCTCGGTCTCCAGATCACTGAGCCTGTCGATCTCTTGCATCCGAACCCTCCTTTGGTCGGTCGGGAAAATCCCGCAGCATGTCCAAGAGCCGCGCGCGATCCATCGCCGGCTGGCCGGTTTGTAGGCCGAGCATGATCAACAGCTCGGCCGGGGTCAGCGCCCAGAAATCGCGGGGGCCGAGGCGCAATTCACAAAGCCCCGCACGCATCAGCCCCGCCCAGTCCAGCGCGCGGCTCATGGTTGCGGCGCAAAGGCGCGGGCCAAGAGCGCGGCGGCGGCACGCGCCGCCGTCACCAGCCCGCCCTCGATCTCGGCGGTCAGGAGATCGCGCGCGCGCCCCTCCCAACCGCCGCCCCTGAGGCCTGCAAGGATCAGCGCCAACAGATCGCGGCTGGAATAGCGCCCCTCTTCGAAACGCCCCACCAGATCGACCAGCGCCTCATCCGCAAGCCCCGCCTCAAGCTCGGCCAAGGCGCCAAGCGTCAGCTTGCAACGCCAAGCCCGCCCGTCGAGCACCAGCTCGACCTCGCCTGCCAGAGGATTGACCATCAGACGAAGGCCGAGAAGTCGATCAGCCCTGCCGAGGCCAGGCTCATTTCGTAGGTGGCCTCGCCATTATAGGTACCGGCATATTCGATCGCGGTGATCTGAAAGGGGCCTTCGACGGTGCCAAATCCGGGGATCACGATGCGGAAATCGGGGGTTTCGCCATCGAAAAAGATCTGGCGTGCGCGTTCATCGGTGGCCTCGTCCTTGAAAACACCCGAACCGGCAATTGCGGCGGTCTTGACCCCCGCCCCGCCCAAAAGCTCGCGCCAGCCGCCAGTGCTGTCGAGGTTGGTCACATCGACGGTCTCGGCATTGAACGAAAGCCGCGTGGCGCGTAGCCCCGCTACCGTCTCGAACTGGCCATCGCCGGTCATGTCGATCTTCAGCAAAAGATCCTTGCCGTTCTGGGCGCCCATCGCGCACCTCCTTTGTCAGTTGTCGGTTCTGCCCCGCGCAGGGCTCAGAGATCTTCGACCCTTGCGCGGAATG
>JAHEBS010000221.1 GCA_024642145.1 Marivivens sp. | reverse complement strand
AACAGCCGCGATGAAAATGAATCCCCGCACCGGCGTTTCTAGCCATAAAACAGGCAAGTCCGCAACGCCATCAACCTTCATTTACGCAAAATTATGGCAAGGCCACAAAATTTGTGACCTTTCCGCCCATGTCAATCCGCAACTTCAGATCACATTTTGCCAATACGTCTCTGCTTCATGCAGACCAGGGCGCATATTCAGGAGCATTGATGGCAATCAATTCCCTCACGCCAGCACGAGCACGCGGGCTTCCAGTCTCGACAATCTCGTAAGAGCTGCGGTCGGCAAGCAGAGCGTTCAAGGCCATGGCATTGAGCTTGTGCCCACCGCGCCAGGAACGGTAGCAACCAATGAACTGGGCACCTGCGAGGGCAAGGTCGCCAACCGCATCCAGCGCCTTGTGGCGCACGAATTCATCCCTGTAGCGCAGCCCTTCCATATTGATGACGCTGTCGTCGTCGGCAATGACTACGGAATTGTCCAGCGACGAACCCAGGGCCAATCCTGCCGCCCAGAGGCGTTCGACGTCGCGCATGAAGCCAAATGTCCGGGCCCGCGACAATTCGTTGCGGAAACTGGTGGCATTGACGTCGCCGCGCCAGGCCTGACGGCCGATCAGCGGACTTGCAAACTCGATTTCAACCTCAAACCGGGTGCCTTCATAAGGCGTAAACAGAGCCCATGACTGGCCATTGTCGACACGAACATCCTTGAGCACGCGAATATAGCGACGCTTGACGCCGAGCGACCGGATGCCGACCTGCTCGATGGCCTCCACAAAAACGGTTGAACTTCCGTCCATCACCGGTATTTCAGCACCGTCCACTTCGACATAGACATTGTCGATGCCCATCGCATAAAGCGCGGCCATGACATGCTCGACGGTGGCGATGGAGCGCTGAGGCGCAAAACCCAGCACAGTGCAAAGGTCGGTGCTGCCTACCGAGGAGGACACGGCCTTGAATTCGGAGACTTCGCCATTGGGCAGGACACGCTGGAAGACAATCCCGGTCCCCGCTTCAGCAGGGCTGAAATTGGCTGTAACCGAGGCACCTGAATGAACACCGATCCCGTGCAAAGTAAAAGGGCTTGCGATGGTTGTCTGAAAGCCCAAAAGTCCAAGTGCCATATTCTTCCTCGCCGGCAGATCAGTGTGGCAATGTAGGGTCAGCTGCCGGCAGCTGTGCCATCATCCGTTGGTCTGTCGCTTAAGTTTGCATTTATACAAGTCCGCAACCCTACGTCTCGCAAAGTGCACAATAAAGGGACAGCATGTGCATTCCAAATCAATGATTCTTTCCAATTGTAACGGAAGAAATAATACTAATTAAAAAGCCCGGACAATAAGTCCGGGCCTCTTTTCTTGGTTGGCGATATCAGTTTGACTGTCTGCGCAGGAAGGCCGGAATGTCAAACTCGTCATGGTCCTGGCTGGCCTGCGGCTGGGGCACCTGACGACCCTGGTCGTCAAGGTTGCCGCGACGGGGCGCATACAGGCTGGCTTCCGGAGACAGGGCCCGGCGCTGCTGGGAAGCAGCCTGGGGCGCCGATCCGGTCATGTCGGCCGGTGTTTCCTCATCCTCGCGACGGCTCAGCGACGAAGTCAGTCGCTTGAGCAATCCCATCGGGCCGCGCTCGTCCTGATGAGCGGAGGTATGCTGGCTGCGCACATCCATCTCGGCCTTTACGAGCGGGGGGAAGTCTTCAACCTTGGGCATGCGGACACTGTCGCCATCGTGACGGATCTGCGGAGCAGCGGGTTCAACACGAACCTGCGGCTGAACCATGTGGGTTTCAGCCTGGATGGCTGGTGTCACCGGCTGCGTGACGGGTGCGGCAGGCGCCTGTTCACGCATGACCGGGGCCTGACGTGCAACAGGTGTTTCAGCAGGCGCAGCACCGCCAAACAGGCGGCTGGCCGGACGGAACCCATCGGCCTGGGCTTCGGCTTGCGGCTCGATCGGCTTTGCCATGGCGATTTCAAGCTCCCGCTCGAGATCGGCTTCGGCAGCGCGGATCGTATCGGCTACGGGATCGGCCGAACGCTGCACCGGCGCGTTGTTCTGCTGGGCCGGCTGGGCGATTGCAGCCTGCGGAGCGGGTGCGGGAGCCTGTGCCTGCGGGGCAGCGGGACGAGCAACCGGGCGGGCTATCGGGCGAAATTCAATCGTGCGATCGCCCATGGCCGCCAGGTTGCGATCGATCCCGGTAGCAACGACGGACACGCGGATGAGGCCTTCGAGAGCTTCATCAAAGGTAGCGCCGAGGATGATGTTGGCATCGGGATCGACTTCCTCGCGGATACGAGTCGCTGCTTCGTCGACTTCAAAGAGAGTAAGGTCACGACCGCCGGTAATGGAGATCAGCAAGCCCTGCGCACCCTTCATCGAGGTTTCGTCCAGAAGCGGATTGGCGATGGCTGCTTCGGCAGCGGCCATGGCGCGACCCTCACCGGAGGCTTCGCCCGTGCCCATCATCGCACGACCCATTTCACGCATCACGGAGCGGACATCGGCAAAATCAAGGTTGATCAGGCCTTCCTTGACCATCAGGTCGGTAATGCAGGCAACGCCCGAATAAAGAACCTGGTCGGCCATGGCGAAAGCATCGGCGAAAGTGGTCTTGTCATTGGCAATCCGGAACAGGTTCTGGTTTGGAATGACGATCAGGGTATCGACCGACTTCTGCAGCTCGATAATGCCTTCTTCGGCAAGCCGCATGCGACGCTGACCTTCGAAATGGAAAGGTTTGGTGACCACGCCAACCGTCAGGATGCCCTTGTTGCGGGCGGCCTGTGCAACGACCGGCGCAGCCCCGGTTCCGGTGCCGCCGCCCATGCCGGCGGTTACGAAGCACATATGGGTGCCATTGAGGTGATCGATGATTTCATCGATG
>JAHEBS010000095.1 GCA_024642145.1 Marivivens sp. | reverse complement strand
TTCTGTCCGGTAATGCGGTAGGTGCCGTCGCCTGCGGGCTCGGCCTTGCTGCGCAGCGCACCGACGTCCGAACCGGCCTCGGGCTCGGTCAGGTTCATGGTGCCGGCCCATTCGCCGGAAATCAGCTTGGGCATGTAAAGCGCCTTGAGCGCATCGCTGGCGTGATGTTCCAGCGCCTCGACCTGACCTTGGCTCATCAGCGGGTTCAGTTGCAAAGCAAGACAAGCGGCCGCAAGCGTGTCGTTGATACAGGTGGCCAGCGTCAACGGCAGGCCCATGCCGCCATATTCGGGGTCCGATGAAATCCCGATCCAGCCGCCTTCGGCCAAGGCCTTGTAGCCTGCGCCAAAACCGGGCGATGTCACCACAACGCCATTTTCCAGCCGAGCGGGGTGCAGATCGCCGTTGCGGTTGACGGGGGCGATTTCCTGATCCGCCAGTCGCCCGATTTCGGCCAGAACCGCCTCGACCACCTCGGGCGCGGCCTCGGCGAAACGTTCTGTCTGGGCGACGCTTGCAAAATCGACAACATGGTCGAGGATAAAGCGAAAGTCCTGAACAGGGGTGCGGTAGGGCATGGAAACCTCGGGGCTTGGCCTTGGCAGAGTGTCCGAGCGTCGCTATGGCTGCCCTGACAGCGAAACCCTACAGAACCGACCCCTCGCCGCAACCGAGACCTCACGTCATGACTGAAAGACTTGCCTCAGACACTGCGGGCCTTGCGCGGGCAGCCGAGATCCTTGCCAATGGCGGGTTGGTCGCGATGCCGACCGAGACGGTCTATGGCCTAGCCGCCGATGCGTGCGACGATCTTGCGGTGGCGCGAATCTATGCGGCCAAGGGGCGCCCCTCGTTCAACCCGCTGATCGTGCATTTTCCTGCGCAGGCGATCGCGCAACGCTATGTGCGGTTCAACGATGACGCCCTGCGGTTGGCTGCCGCTTTCTGGCCGGGACCATTGACCCTGGTTCTGCCTTTGGAACAGGGCGCAAAGATATCGCGTCTGGTGACGGCGGGCCTTGATACCTTGGCTGTCCGTGTGCCGGATCATCCAGTGGCGCAGGGGTTGATTGCGCGTTTTGGCGGCCCGATTGCAGCCCCGTCGGCCAATCCCTCGGGGCGGATCAGCCCGACCACGGCAGATCACGTCATGGCCGGACTGAACGGCAGGATCGAGGCCGTGGTCGATGGCGGCGCCTGCCCTGTGGGACTGGAATCAACCATCGTCGCCTGTGACAGCGCGGGTCCGGCGCGCCTGTTGCGTGAAGGCGGCATCCCCGCCGAGGCGATCGAGGCCTGCCTTGGCACGGCACTGGCGCGCCCTGCGGGCGGGGCCGCGGCGGTTGTCGCACCGGGCATGCTGGAATCGCATTACGCGCCCAAGGGGCAGTTGCGTCTGAATGCCGAGACCGTGCTGCAAGGCGAGGTGCTGCTGGGCTTTGGCCATGTCCAAGGGGCAACGATCAACCTTTCGCCCGCAGGCGATCTGGTCGAGGCGGCAGCGCGGCTCTTTGGCGCGTTGCATCAGTTCGACCAGATGGGCGCGGCAAAGATCGCGGTTTCACCAATTCCCGAAAAGGGTCTGGGTCGCGCCATCAATGACCGGCTGCGGCGCGCAGCGGCCCCGCGCGGCTAGCGTCAGTTCTTTTCCAACTGCTTGCGCAATTCGTCATTCTCGCGCCGTGCGGTGCGTAGGCCATCCATGGCCGCCCGCAGTTCCGCCTCGGTCTGGGCCATAAGGCTTGCCAGCTCCGATTCGCGCCGCTCGACGTAGACCGCCTGTTCTTCGCGGGCCTCTTCGGCGTCATGCAGCGCCTGTGCCATCTTTTCCAATTCGCCAATGTCAGCCTGCGTGACGCGGGTAAAGCGGTTCACGAGCCAGCTTGCGAACCAGCCAAGCGCGAAGGCCACGAAAAGGATCACGGCGGTGGCGATGATGAACTCGGTTCTGTTCATGTCAGGTCCTCTCTGGCGATCTTATTCGCTTGCGGCGGCATCGCCGCTCAGGTCTGCGCCCTCGTCGGTGGGGCCGTCGGAAAATTCTTCGGGAATGTCGGTCGTTGCCGGCGCTTCGCCGGCGTCCGTGGCGGTGGTTTCGGGCGGCGGGGTTTCACCGGACTTGCGCGCGGCTATTTCCTCGGGCGTCAGCAGACGGAACTCGATGCGCCGGTTGGCCTCGCGCCCCGTTTCGGTTTCGTTGTCGGCGATGGGGCTTTCCTCGCCATAGCCATAGGCAAGAAAGCTGGACGTCAGCACACGGCGGCCGCGCAGGGCGCTGACCACGGCATCGGCACGCTGTTGGCTCAGGCGCTGGTTCATCTCGGCGCGACCCTGACTGTCGGTGTAGCCCGCGATTTCCAGCGGCAGATCGGGGCAGTCGCGCAGCACAGCCGCCAAGGCGTCGATAACCGGTAAGGTGGTGCTGCTGAGCGTGGCCGAGCTTGGGTCAAAGGTGATCTTGGTTTCGGCCACCAGCGCGTTGATCTGCGCAAGGCAGTCCTCGGGGGCGGGGCCGGTTTCCTGAGCGACCACGGTCGGCGCCTGATAGGTCACGTCGATGCTGAAATCGGCATTCTGCCCCAGCCGATCGATCAACAACCGCGAGATTTCGCCGCTGGCCTGTTCATCTTGGGAACGGCCGCTGACCAGTATGTTGTCGGGCGTAATCGAAACCTGTCCTGCCGAAAGCGCATCCAGCGCCTCGATGCCCGCCAGAACCCGCAGCGACCAGCCCGCGGGCAGGCCCTCGGGTTCGACCAGCGTGCGCATGGTCACGTTATCTTTGCCAAACCGCGCATCGGCCATGATTTCTACCGTGTCGTTCATCAACTGATCACTCACACGGCCACGCAATTGCACATCGCCCTCGGGGCTGAGTGTGGCGACCACCTCGGTCGTCAACGCGTCACTCTCACTTTTGGCGACGGGCAACTCGGCCTTGAGCGCGAAGACATCGGGCAAATGGTTCGAAAGGCGGCCGATCACATCGTCGTAAAGTTCCTGATCGGTGCCTTCGGCGGCCTGCAGCGTGATATCTGCGTCCGCAATTGTGACTGTCCCGCCGCCCAGTTCGCCCACAGCGGCAATGGCCATGGCCACGGCCTCGCCCCAATGGGTCGATGGCACGCCAAGCGCCAGTTCGCAGTTGGCCTTGAACGTCAGGCCTGCCTGCGTGGCCGCGGCGATGATCCGGTCCATCGCCGCCTCGGTATCGGCAGCACAGGCATCAAACCGCGCGCCATCGGCATCAAGGATAAAGCGGGTCGTAAAGGGCGTGACCACCGGACGCGGCGCGGTGATCGTCATCATCAGGTGCAGCCCTTCGGGGGCTTCGCGCGCCAGACGGCTTTCGATCAGTTGCTTGCGGGCGTTGTTTTCGACGATGGCGGTGACTTCGACGCGATCGGCCCGCACCGAGACCTTGGCCCGTGGCAGATCCTCGAGCGCGACCAGCGCAAAACTCAGGGCCGCGCGCCACATATCCGAGGCCGGATAGTCAGCCTGATCCAGCAGATCGGAAACCGCCTCATCGCCAGTCGCATTGCGCAAACGCGCCAGCAGGTTGGCGCGGTCGGTCGATGCGGGGATCAGACCGATCAGCGAAACGCCGCTGTCATTGCGCAGGATTTCCACGGCAAACTCGGGGGCCTCGGCGCCTTCGGCATTGGGGACCTGCATGTTGTCGATCACGCGGCTTGCGTCGACGACAGTGCCGGCAATGGAAATGGCGTGGAACCGTTCGGCCTCGTTCGGGGCTTGGCCCTCCAGCACGATCTGCAGACCATCGCTGACCACCGAGGTCCACGTCGCGCCCTGCGCCACCAGTTCAGAGCGCACGGCGCGCAATGAAAGCTGTTCGACAGCCGTCACCGTCAGAGGGGCCACCAACACCGAAAGACCGGCTGCCGCCACAAAAGCGGCGATGCGATAGAGGACTGGAGGGAGGTTCATCGGTCTGTGAGTGGCCCTTTGTTATCCGCCCTTGTTAGGCAACCCGCTCGGTCAGCGCAATCACAGGAAAAGTGCACCGGCAAGAAACAGCACAGGGATCAGGCCCGCGTCACGGTTCGACCTGAAAAGCCGCAAGAGCGTTGCGGGATCCTCGGCGCGAAAGCGCGTCAATTGCCAAGCCAGATGCCAGCCCATGGCCCAGACGCCGCCCAATGCCACCGCCAGCGACAGCACCGTGCGGTCGATCACGGCAAGGGTCGTGGCAAGGCCCATCAACAGCACCGTCAGCACCAGAAACCCGCGCAGCCAGAGGTGCGAATGCGTGCCAAACAGCCGCGCGGTCGATTTCACGCCGATCAGCGCGTCATCTTCGGTGTCTTGGTGGGCGTAGATCGTATCGTAAAACAGCGTCCAGACGATCCCTGCCAGATAAAGGATCACCGCGGGCAATCCCAGCGAACCGCTATGCGCGGTCCATGCCAAAAGCGCACCCCAGTTGAAAGCGATGCCCAGAAACACCTGAGGCCACCATGTGAACCTTTTGGCAAAGGGATAAATAGCCACAGGCGCCAGCGACAACACGCCCAGCCCGATCGCGGCGCTGTTGAAGGTCAGCAAGATCGCCAGTGACACCAAGGCCTGCGCGCCCATCCATGCCAGAGCCTGTTTCGGGCTGACCTGACCCGAGGGGAGCGGGCGTGACCGCGTGCGGGCCACCTGCGCGTCAAAATCGCGGTCGGTAAAATCATTCCACGTGCAGCCCGCACCGCGCATCAGGAACGCGCCCGCCGCGCAACCGGCAGCGATCCACAGATCGCCAAGCCCCGCTTGCCCGTCCGCCAGCATCGCCAGCAACAACCCCCACCAGCAGGGAATCAGCAAAAGCCATGTGCCGATGGGCCGATCCGCGCGGGACAGGCGCAGATAGGGCCTTGCCCAGACAGGGGCCAGACGGTCCACCCAATTGCCGCGCACCGCGTCAGAGACTTGCCCTTGCGCCTCTGGCGCTTGTTGTCGCTCGGTCATAAACTCGGTCCATGGCATCGAAAGTTCGGCTTTATGTAGATCAACCCTTGGGCGAAGGGCAAACGGTTCGACTGGACCGTGATCAGGCGCATTATCTCTTTTCGGTGATGCGGCTCGGGCCCGGGGCCGTTTTGACCCTGTTCAACGGGCAGGACGGCGAGTGGGACGCCGAGGTGGCGCTGGCCGATAAAAAGGGCGGCGCACTGGTGTGTCGCACCCTGACGCGGCCGCAAGGATCGCCCCCCGATCTGTGGCTGATGTTCGCGCCTGTCAAAAAGGCGCGCACCGATTTCATCGTCGAAAAGGCGGTCGAGATGGGGGCCGCGCGGATCATGCCGGTTCTGACCGATTACACCAATGCCGAACGCGTGCGTGGCGACCGCATGGCCGCCCATATCCGCGAGGCGGCAGAGCAATGCGGCATCTCTTATCTGCCCGACGTGACCGAGCCCGAAAAGCTTGCCCGCGTGCTTGACCACTGGCCCGACGGGCGGCGGCTGATGTTTTGTGACGAAACCCGACTGGGTGCTGCAACCTCGCTTGCCACCGAGCCGCGCCAGCCTTGGGCGATCCTCATCGGCCCCGAGGGTGGATTTTCGGGTGGCGAGCGTGAACGGCTTGCGGGTTTGCCCTATGCGCTGCCCGTCAGTCTTGGTCCCCGTATCCTGCGCGCAGACACCGCAGCGGTGGCGGCGCTGGCCCTGTGGCAGGCGGCGCTGGGGGACTGGGCTTGAGGCGGGTCACGCTGGCGGACTTGCCCGCCGTGACGGCCTTTTTGTCGGCGCGGGCGCAACTGGCGATGTTTCCGCTCTCCAATCTCGCGCGGTTCGGGCTGGATGGCGCGGATGATTTCGCCCCTTCGATGTGGGTCGATGAACAAAAGGGCCGTATCTGTGGCGTGCTGACCATAACCCGTGGCGGCGCGGTGTTGCCGGTTCTGCCCGAAACGGACCCGCAAAAGGTCCGTGCGGCGCTGGCGGGGCGCGAGGTTGCCAATATCGTTGGACCCGCGCCGCAAGTGCGCGGTCTGGTTGACGCGCTTGGGCTTCGTCACGCCCTGATCGACCTTGACCGGACCGAACCGCAATTCTTGTTGAACCTTGATCGCCTGATTATCCCAGAGGGTCCGGGCGAACTCTGCTCGCTGCAGACCGCCGAACCCGAAACGATGATCCGCTGGCGCGGGGACTATACCGCCGAGATCCTTGGCATGGACCCCGCGCGCGCAGCCGAAGACGGGCGACGCGCCTATCACAGCTACGTTCTGGCGGATTCACATCGTGTCCTGATGGCGGCGGGCCAGCCGCTGGCCACAACGGGTTTTAACGCGGTCCTGCCCGAAATCGTGCAGATCGGCGGCGTCTATACCCCGCCCGCATTACGGGGACAGGGCCATGCGCGTCGCGCGCTGGCCCTGCATCTGGCCGAGGCGCGGGGTAACGGCGTGACCCGTGCGGTGCTGAGTTCCGCCTCGCCCGCAGCCAGTCGTGCCTATCGCGCCATCGGGTTCGAACAGGTCGGCGAATGGACGCTGTTCTTGATGTCGCGCAAGGTGCGGATCGGTGACTGACGTGCCCCCGACATGTTGGCGCCCATGAGGCGCGCGACGTTGGCCGATTGGCCTGAAATCGAGGCTTTTCTGTCGCCGCAGGCGGAAAATGCGATGTTCCCGCTCAACAATGTGCGCGCCTATGGGCTGGACGGGGACGAGCCGCTATCGCCGCGCATGTGGATCGCCCGCGACGCGCGCGGCACGATTTGCGATGTGCTGACCATAACCAAGGCGGGCATGGTAATGCCGCGCCTTGCATCGGGCGATTTTGCTGCGGCGGCGGCGGCGCTGCGCGGGCGCCTGATCTTGGGCGTGATCGGGCCCACGCCGGACGTGCGGGGGCTTGTGGCTGCGATTGGTCTTGGCGCGGCGGCGACCACCATCAATGACGACCAGCCGCATTTCCTTTTGGACCTTGGCGATCTGTTGATCCCCGAGGGTGCGGGCCAGTTGCATACGTTGGGCGCGGCTGATCCACAGATCATGACCGATTGGCGCGTGGCCTACGCGGTCGAGGCCCTGCACCTGTCGGCGGCACGTGCCGCCGAGGACGGGCGGCTGGCCTATACCAGCTATCTGGCGCGTGATTCCCACCGTGTGCTGGTCGCGGCGGGCCGACCACTGGCGACGACGGGGTTCAATGCGCGCCTGCCCGCCATCGTGCAGGTGGGCGGTGTCTACACGCCGCCTGCCCTGCGTGGGCAGGGTCATGCGCGCCGCGCCGTCGCGCTGCATCTGGCCGAGGCCCGTGCCGCCGGTGTCAAACGCGCGACGCTTTTTGCGGCATCGGAAACCGCCGCGCGGACCTACACCTCGATCGGCTTTCGCCGGATCGGGCTTTGGGGCATGGTGCTGTTCGAAAAACCGGAGCTTGTGCGTGGCTGAATTTCTACGACCCGAGGCCAAGGCCGCCCTGACCCGCTGGCGCGAGGTGATCTTGGCGGCTTTTGTCGGCCTTGTTGGCCTATGGCTGTCGCAACGCTTTATCGGAATCGTTGCTTGGATGGGTTGGGCCGTCTTGATGCTGGCCCTTGTCTGGGCGGTCACGGCATGGCGGGCCGCGCGGTTCAAAGGGGCCGGCGGCGGGCCCGGGATCGTGCATATCATCGAACGGCGGATCAGCTATTTCGGCCCCGTCACCGGCGGGATCGTGGATCTGGACCAGATCCTGCGCATCGAGATCGAGCCCGAGTCGTTTGCGACCCCGCATTGGATCGTGACCGGCCCCGATGGGCAGCGGATCGAGATCCCGTTTGATGCCGAAGGCACTGACGCGCTTTTTGATCAGTTCATGCTCTTGCCTGGGCTCGATGTGGCGCGCCTGATTGCGGTGCGCCGCAACCCGCCGCCGGTCCGCACCATCCTGTGGCGCAAGACACGCAAGCTGACGCATTGACATCCGCCCAATCAGCCTACACCTCTTGGCGGCTGAACCGGGCCATGGCCCCCGAGACGGAGAAATCACATGTCCATTCCTCAGTCCGGTGGTGGCCCGATCGAGCGGCACGAGCAGTTGGCCGAATACCTCGCCTCGGGGTGCAAGCCCAAGGAAGACTGGCGTATCGGCACTGAGCACGAAAAGTTCGGCTATCTTTCAGACACGCTGGACCCCTTGCCCTACGATGGCCCGCGGTCGATCCGCGCCATGCTGGAAGGGCTGCGCGACGGTTTTGGCTGGGCGCCCGTGCTGGAGGGCGACAATATCATCGGCCTGACCAAGAACGGCGCCAATGTCAGCCTTGAACCCGGCGGACAACTGGAATTGTCGGGCGCGCCGCTCGAGACCATTCACCAGACTTGCGACGAGGTGAATCAGCACCTGCGCGAAGTGCATGAGGTCGCTGACCGGATCGGGGCGCGATTCATCGGTCTGGGCGCCGCGCCGCTCTGGTCCAACGATCAAATGCCCGTGATGCCCAAGGGGCGCTATGGGCTGATGACGGGCTATATGGGCCGCGTCGGCACCCATGGCACGCAGATGATGTATCGGACCTGCACCGTGCAGGTGAACCTCGATTTCGCGTCCGAGGCGGACATGGTGAAAAAGCTCCGCGTGGCACTGGCCTTGCAGCCCGTGGCCACCGCGCTTTTCGCCAACTCGCCCTTCTTTGACGGCAAGCTCAATGGCCACAAAAGCTGGCGCAGCCGCATCTGGCGGGGGCTGGACGACAGCCGCACCGGAATGCTGCCCTTTGCCTTTGAAGACGGCATGGGGTTTGAACGCTATGCCGACTGGGTTCTCGATGTGCCGATGTATTTCGTCTACCGCGACGGCAAATACATCAACGCGCTGGGCCAGTCGTTCCGCGATTTCCTCAAGGGCCAGTTGCCGGCGCTGCCGGGTGAAAAACCCACGCTCAGCGATTGGGCTGACCACCTGACGACGGTCTTCCCCGAAGCGCGGGTCAAGAAATTCATCGAGATGCGTGGCGCCGATGGCGGGCCGTGGCGTCGCCTTTGCGCGTTGCCTGCTTACTGGGTTGGCCTGATGTATGATCAGGGCGCGCTCGACGCGGCATGGGATCTGGTCAAGGGCTGGGATGCGGAAACCCGCGAGGCGTTGCGTGTGGGGGCGTCTGTGGACGCCTTGCAGGCCCGTGTCGGCAAGATTTCCATGCACGATCTCGCACGTGAAACGGTGTCGCTGGCCGAGGCCGGACTAAAGGCGCGGGCGCGCACGGGCGCAGGCGGCATGGTGCCGGACGAGACGCATTTCCTGTCGGCGCTCAAGGAATCGGTCGAGACCGGCAAAACCCCCGCCGATGAATTGATCGACCATTACAATGGCGATTGGCAGGGCGACATCAGCCGCGTCTATGCGGAATATTCCTACTAGGGCCTATTGCGCCCCGAGAGGTTCGGCATGGACGGGGGTCAGGAAGGCCCCTTCCTGAACGACGACCGCTTGGACGCAGGACTGCGCGCCGTAGCCGTCGCACACGCTGCCGTGGCGACCGATGAGGATCAATGCCGGCACGAAGTCACTGAACCGAACGACCTGCCAGTCATGGGCGATCCAGCCGGCGGCGACCTGACCGTCAAGCACGAAATGGATCGGCGCGCCGCCCGTGTTGAACCAGACAGGTCCCGATGAACATTCAATAAAATTGAAATTGATGACCGTATCATCCGGCCAACCCCAGCTATTCTGACCGCCATCGCCATCAAGATCGGCAGGCACGATACCAAGGTGGCTGTCGATCGTCATCGTGCCGTCGAACGCGGCACAGTCGGCCTCGGCGGCATGCAGGATATCGGCGACAAGCGGGCTGATTTCGAAACGCTCCATCGCCTGTTCGATGGTCAGATCTCCGGCAAAGGCTGAACCAGCCGACAGCATCAGCCAAAGTGCGGCGACCCGTTTCACTTCTGCCCGATCTTGGTTTCTGTGCCTGCGCGAAGGCGGCCGATATTGGCGCGGTGACGCCAGTAGATCAGGATCGCCAGCACCAAAAACAGCAAGAAGTCGGGGTTATCGGTCAAGATCGCTGTCCAGACAGGCGCAAGCCCCGCCGCCGTCAAGGCGGCCAGCGAGGAAAAGCGGAACACGACCGCCACGGCAAGCCATGTCAAAAGCGCCGCAACGCCCACGACCCAGTTCAGCGCCAAGGCCACGCCAAGAAAGGTCGCAACCCCCTTGCCGCCCTTGAACCCCAGCCAGACCGGATAGCAGTGGCCCAGAAAGGCGGCGAGCGCGGTCAGTTGCACCGCGTCCTCGGCCGCGCAGGCACGCGCGACCAAAACCGGAATGGCGCCCTTGGCCGCATCCAGCAGCAGCGTCAGCGCAGCGGCCGTCTTGTTGCCGGTCCGCAGCACATTGGTGGCGCCGATATTGCCCGAGCCGATCTGGCGCAGGTCGCCCAGTCCCATCACCCGCGCAAGGATCATGCCGAAGGGCACGGACCCCGCCAGATAGCCGATTGCCGCCCAGAGGATCAGCGCGCCCCAACCCGATACCAGTTCCGCCATCAGTCCCTCCCGAAGATGGACCGCCCCGCGACCCATGTCCCCAGCACCTTGCCCTGAAGGCGTGCGCCGTCAAAGGGGGTATTCTTGGACTTGGACCTAAGCGTAGCGCGATCCAGCACGAAAGGTGCGTCGGGGTCGAACAGGACCAGATCGGCAGGCGCACCTTCCATCAGCCGTCCCGCAGACAGGCCCAGACGCCGTGCGGGGTTCAGTGACATGGCGCGGAACAGTTGCGGCAGGGTCATCTGCCCGTCGTGATACAGCCGCAGCGCCGCGGGCAGCATGGTTTCCAGCCCGAC
>JAHEBS010000094.1 GCA_024642145.1 Marivivens sp. | reverse complement strand
GATGATGGCGTGCGCACGGCATTTAACGAAATCTGGGGCAATGCGGTCTATAACGATGGCCAGAAGGGCCTGACCGTGACCGAGATTCTGGACGCGGTTCACGCGGGCCAGATCAAGGGCATGTATATCCTTGGCGAAAATCCGGCCATGTCAGACCCCGACGTGCATCACGCGCGTGAGGCTTTGGCCAAGCTTGAACACCTCGTCGTTCAGGATATTTTTCTGACCGAAACGGCCAATTTCGCTGATGTGATCCTGCCTGCCTCGGCCTTTGCCGAAAAGAGCGGCACCGTCACCAATACCAACCGTCAGGTGCAGATGGGCCGCCCCGCCGTCGCGCCGCCCGGCGAGGCGCGCGAGGATTGGGCCATTACCGTCGCCTTGGCGCGCAAGTTGGGGCTGGATTGGCGCTACGATCACCCCTCCGAGGTCTTTGCCGAGATGAAGCTGGGGATGAAATCCCTGTCCAACATCACATGGGAAAGGCTGGAACGCGAAAACTGCGTGACCTATCCCTCGACCTCGCCTGAAGATCCCGGTCAGCCCATCGTCTTTGGCGACGGATTTCCGCGTGCAGGCGGCCGTGCGCGGTTTGCGCCCGCCAATGTGATCGCGCCAGACGAGGTGCCGGACGCCGAGTTCCCGATGGTGTTGACGACCGGACGGCAGTTGGAACATTGGCACACGGGGTCGATGACGCGCCGCTCGACCGTGCTGGACGCGGTAGAACCCGAGGCCAGCGCCTCGGTCCACCCCAAGACATTGCGCAAACTGGGTGTCGAGGCGGGCGGGATGCTGCGGCTGACCACAAGGCGTGGCACGATCGTGGTGATGGCGCGCGCTGACCGTGCTGTCAGCGAGGACATGGTTTTCCTGCCCTTCGCCTATGTCGAAGCCGCAGCGAATATCCTGACCAATCCTGCACTTGATCCCTATGGCAAAATCCCCGAGTTCAAATTTGCGGCCGTCAGGGTCGAGAAGGTCGACAAGGGTCAGGCAGCGCGGTGACGTAGTGCTGGAAATGCGTTCGCCTCGCCGTTAGACAAGTCGAAAGCAATTTTCTTGTGAGGTCCTGATGTTCCGTACCGTCTTTATCGCCGTGCTTGGTTTTGTCGCTGTGATGATTGCCGCGAATTACGCGGGCCCTTCGCTGCGTCTTTACGCGGTCGGTCTTGTGGTGGCGCTGTTCGGAATCTGGACCGTAAGCGAGTTGAACGCCTACAAGCGCGTGCATTGGATCGTCTCGTTGATCGTGCTGGCGGGCTATGGCGCGCTGAGCGGCTTGGTCGCGGGCTGGGTGATCGGCTGACCGGCGGCGATCCGCTGCCACTTGGACAGCGTTATTGCATAACGAGGGTAAGGTGACTTTCCTTTGAGGTAGAACAGCCTCGGAGGACGTCATGATTTTTCGGACCGGAGCAATCTGTCTGGCGCTGGGCCTTGCCACGCCCGCTATGGCCAAGGACTTGGCCCTCATTCTCGGCAATGAACGCTATGATACCTTGGCGCGTGTGCCGCTTGGCGCAACGCCTGTTTTGGCAACCGCTGGACTGCAGCGTCTGGGGTTCGAGGTCGCCGCCGCGCAAAACGCGCGCGTCGATGCCGAGGCCGAAGCCTTGGCGCAGTTTCTATCGGGCTTTGCCGATGCGGATGGCTTTGTCGTCGTTCTGACGGGACATTTCGTCAACGACGGCGCACGGACATGGTTCCTGCCCGCCGATGCGCCCGAGCCTACTTTGCTGGCGATGGGCAACGGCGCGATTTCAATCGAGAGCCTGATGCAGGTCATGGCCGCCGCGCCTGGTCGCGCGGTTCTGGTGTTGGGCACCGACCCCACCGAAAACGCGCCGGTCGATCCGTGGTTGCGCATGGGGCTTGGGCCCGTCCAGCCCCCGCAGGGCGTGACCGTGGTCACAGGGGCTGTTCCCGCCGTCTCGGCTTTGGTGCGGATCGAAATGACCCAGCCGGGCGGGGACCTGATGGCCCAAGTCGCCGCGCGTGACGGGTTGCGTGTCTTTGGCTATCAGCCGCGTTCACTGGTTCTGGTGGCCGAGGCTCCGGCCGTGCCGCCGACCACCCCCAATGCACTGGGCGAACCTGCCGCATGGGATGCCGCCAAGGCGCTGGATACCGCAGATGGCTACCGCGCCTATCTGGACCGCTATCCCACTGGCGCAAATGCCGAGGCCGCGACGGCGGCAATCGCCTCGATCCTTGCCGAACCGGATCGCGACGCGCGGCTTGCCGAGGAGGCTCTGGCGTTAAGCCGCGATCAGCGTCGCGTGGTTCAACAGAACCTGACAACGCTTGGTTATGACACGCGTGGCGTGGATGGCATCCTTGGCGCAGGCTCGCGACGGGCGATCACCGCGTGGCAACAGCAAACGGGTTTCCCCCAAAACGGCTATCTGACGCGCGAACAGATTAGCAGCCTTGATGCGCAGGCGCAGGTGCGCGCGCAGGAAATCGCCGCCGAGCAGGAACGCCAGCGGCAAGACGCGCTGCGGTTGGATCAGGCCTACTGGAACGAAACCGGCGCACGCGGAGACGTGGCGGGCTATCGCGCCTATCTCAACCGTTATCCTCAGGGCACCTATGCCGATTTTGCGCGGTCGCAGCTTGATGCTGTCGATCAGGCCAATCGCGCCGCACAGCAGGCCGCCGATGATGACGCATGGCGCACTGCGCGCCGTGGTGACAGTCTGGCCAGCTATCGGGCCTACCTCAGCGCCTTCCCGCGCGGCGAGCATGCAACTGAAGCGCGCCGCAAAGTGGCGGCGTTCGAGGCCGCAGCAGCATCGGCTGCGGATACCGAAGCGTGGAATCAGGCTTTTGGCACCGGCACCATCGCGGCGTTCCGGCAATACCTGCGCGCCTTCCCGCAGGGCGCCTATCGCGCAGAGGCCAATACCCAGATCGAGGCCCTTTCGGCGCCCACGCCCACGCCGACACCCGCGCCCGAACCCGAACCCGAACCCACCCCGGCCCCCGATCCCGGCGCCGATGCCGAAGCGCGTCTGGGGCTGGATCGTGCCACGCGCGAAATGGTCGAGGCGCGGCTTGTGTCACTCGGGCTTGATCCGGGTGCGGTGGATGGCGAGTTCGACGCACAGACCCGAATCGCGATTGCGGCCTATCAAAGCGCCCGCGGTCTGGGGGTAACGGGCTATATCGACCAGTTGACGCTGTTGCGGCTGTTGGCGGACAGCGTGATCATTTCGAACTAACGCAAAGGCCCCCGCGGTGTGAACCGCGGGGGCCTTGACCTGTCAGCCGCTCAGTTCGCTGGAACGTAGCGTTCGATCAGCAGCCGGATCATGCCGGTCTGGCTTGGGTCGAGGTGTTTGACCGCCACCAGATAGCTACCGGGCAAGACGCGGGCGACGGCCATAGAGTTGTAGCTGCCGTAGTCGTCATTCTCGACGACCTTGCGCCCCAGATCGTCAAAGATCACCAGATAGGGGTCGCCGCCGTCGCTGACGGCTACGGCCTCGATCATCAAAAGACCCGCCTGATCGATATCGAGCTTGAACCACTGGGCCTTGCCTTGGGGCGTAACGTCCTGCCGCGACCTTGGGGGCACCGTGCCCAGATCGGTAACAGGATAGCTGCCATCCAGCGGCGGTGCGGCTTCGGCGCGGTCAAAGACGCCAAGCCGTGCGGCCTCGGCATCATAGGCCTTGAGCGTCAGGGTAATCGGTTGGCTCGCGTCATTCAGCGCCTTGACGCCGATGCAATAGTCGCCGGCTGGCAGGGGGGCGGTCATGTCGATCTGCGAATTCAGCCCGTCGTAATCGTCATTCTCGGCCAGCCAACTGTCTTGCGCGTCAAAGAGGGTGATAAAGGGATCGGCATCTGTGTTTGACGCTGTGATGGTCAAAGCCTGCGGTTCGGCCAGCGTGAACCGCCAGAAAGGCAGATCGGCCGCCGATGCGCTGCCGGATATGCCCGCCGCCAGAATCGAATCCACAGGGCCGCCATCGCCGAAATAGCCGGCCATAGTGGCCTGAGAACAGCTTTGCGCGTCGCCGCTGCTTGTCGTGGTCGTGGTTGTGTCCGTATCGACGCCAGTTGTTAGCGGTTCCTGATCGGTCCGGCCAATGCGGACAAAGCCCGAGAGCGGATCGCCCGAGAAGCTCTGCACCGCGACGCAATAGGTCCCGGGCTGCAGCGTGGTTTCCAAACGTGCGGCACCGTTGCCGCCCGAATCGTCGTCAGTGCCCAGCACCGCGCCCTCGGCCGAGAAAAGATAAACCGTCGGATCGCCGACGCCCGCCGCAGCGGCCTCGATCCTGACATCCGCGCCGGACGACAGGCTAAAGAGCGAGACATATTGCCCGCCGCCCAGCACCAGCACGTTTTGCTGTTCGGCGGCGTCGGTCGTGGCAATGTCGGATGCGGCCTCGGTCCCGCCGATCCATTGACCGGCGGCACCAAGCCCGCTGCAGAGGTCTTGGGCCATGGCAGGCAGGGCCACCAGTCCGGTGGCGAGCGTCAGGGCAAGCAAAGGGGTTTTCATGGCAATGTCCCGCGTTGGAATGACATGGGTGCCAGACTAGCGCGCGAAATGCCTCATGGGGTGAAAATCGTCACGCCAAATAGAAAAGCCGCGCCCCTTGCGGGTGCGCGGCTCTCCGAACCTGATGGCTCCGGTCAGATCAGCCCTGGCGGGCTTTGAACCGACGCTGCGTCTTGTTGATTACATAGACGCGGCCCTTGCGGCGCACGACGCGGCAATCCCGATGGCGCTGCTTGAGCGAGCGGAGCGAGTTACGGACCTTCATAAGATCATCCTCCTCTTTCGCGGCGCGCTGTAGCGCCTTTGGGTTACGTTTGGCCCGCCAAAACGGACCGGTGAATCTCATGGTGGGCGGTACTGGGATCGAACCAGTGGCCACTACGATGTCAACGTAGTGCTCTACCGCTGAGCTAACCGCCCATCCCGCACAAGCTCAGCCGCCCCGAAAGGAGGCCAGCGCATCGCGCGGTGTCGGGTCTATAGAAGGAGTCGTCGGGGGGATCAAGGGCTTTCGGCAAAAGAGATTCGTGGTCTATTCTGATCCCAACGAGGAGCCAGCATGTTGGACGCCCCATTCAGCCTGTCGATACCGCAAAAGCCCGATTCGGCGGTGGTTTTTGCCTCGCCCCATAGTGGCAGGCTGTTTCCCGAACTGTCCCATCCGGCCCTGATTCTGGATGAATTCGCACTGAGGTCCAGCGAGGATGCCTTTGTCGAACAGCTTTACGCCTCGGCGCCAATGCAGGGCGCGCCGCTGATTGCGGCACGGATCAGTCGGGCGTTTGTCGATCTCAACCGCGGCGCGGACGAGTTGGACCCCGCCTTGATCGAGGGCGCGGCGCGGCAGGCGCATAACACGCGGGTTTCTTCGGGGCTGGGTGTGATTCCCCGCGTGGTGGCCAATGGGCGGCCAATCTATCGCGGCAAGATATCGGGCGCCGAGGCCGCCGCGCGGATCGACGCGGTCTGGCGGCCCTATCATAAGGCATTGGCCGACCTGCTGGACCGCGCACAAAGTGCTAATGGGCTGGCGGTGCTGATCGATTGCCATTCAATGCCGCATGAGGCGGTCGAAGGCGCCAGTTTCCGCCACAGCCGCCCGCAGGTGGTGATCGGTGACCGCTATGGCACGTCGGCTGCGGCCCATATCAGCGATTCGATCGAGTCGGCCTTTGCCGAGGCGGGGTTCCGCACGGCGCGCAATACGCCCTTTGCCGGCGCCTATGGCGCGCAGGCCTATGGTCGACCGCAACGCGGGCGCCACGCCGTGCAGGTCGAGATCGACCGTTCGCTCTATATGGACGAGGCCAAGATCACGCTGCACAGCGGTTACGGCGAACTGGCCGAACGTCTGGGCGGTGTCGTGGCGCGGCTGGCGGCGATCGGGCGGCGGGGCGAATTGCCTTTGGCCGCCGAATGATCAGCGCAGGCTGCGGCCCTTGACGATTGCCTCGTCGCCGAATCGCGCGCGGATCTTGTCTGCGGCCCGCTCTGCCCGCGCCCTTTTTTCGGCGTCGGGGTCCAGAAGGTCGCCCTCGCGGTCGGCGTCGGTGGCGGGCACGATGTCGCTTAGACCCACGCCGATCAGCCGGTAGGGGCCTTGCGGCCCGACGTCGTCAAACAGGCGGCGGGCCGTGCGATAGATACGGTCGGCCATCTGCGTCGGCTGGTGCAAGCTGACGCGGCGGGTCAGGGTCTTGTGATTGGCGCGTTTGAGTTTGAGCGTCACCACACGCCCCGCTTTGTCACGCGCCTTGGCGCGGGACGATACTTTTTCTGCCAGCCGCCAGATATGGCCGTCCAGAACATCAGGGTCCGACGTGTCTTCGAAAAATGTGGTTTCATTGGAAATCGAGCGCACGGGTTCGTTGGGTGAAACCCTGCGGTGGTCCTCGCCCCGCGCCAGATGCCAGAGCCGCTCGCCCATATGGCCAAATCGCTTTGCCAGATCATCGCGTTCCCAGCGATGCAGGTCGTTAAAGCTGCGAATGCCTGCGGCCTCGAGTTGTTCTTGCGCGGCAGGGCCAATGCCCCAGATCAACCGCACCGGTTTGTGGCGCAGGAACTCGACCGTTTCGGCACGGCCGATCACCGAAAAACCGCGTGGTTTGTCGAGGTCGGACGCGACCTTGGCCAGAAACTTGTTATGCGACAGACCGACCGAACCCGTCAGACCCAATTCGTCCTGCATCCGTTTGGTCAGCCGCGCCAGCATCACAGCGGGGGGATGGCCGTGCAGGCGCGCCGTTCCGGACAGATCCATGAACGCCTCATCGAGCGACAGAGGTTCGATCACCGGCGTCAACGTGTCCATCAGCGCGCGGACCGCGCGGCTGGCCTCGACATAGGCTGACATGCGCGGCGGCAGCACGACGGCCTCGGGGCAGAGTTTCAGCGCCTGAAACATGGGCATGGCCGACCGCACGCCCTTGATCCGTGCGATATAGCATGCGGTCGAAACGACCCCCCTCTTGCCGCCACCGATGATCACCGGCTTGTCGGCCAGTTCCGGATGATCGCGTTTTTCGACGCTGGCATAAAAGGCGTCACAGTCCATATGCGCGATGGTCAGATCGAAAAGTTCCGGGTGGCTGGTCACACGCGGACTGCGGCAGGCGGGGCAGCGGGTGCCCGCCTCGAAGCTTGTCAGACAGTTGCGGCAAAGAGACGGCATGATGGCGCGATGTTACGCCTTGCGGCAGGGGGCGTCGATGCCGAGACTGCTGCCATGGAGCGCGATTTTGACGGGGCAAAGGCGGCGGTGCTGCTGGGCGAGAGGCTTTTGGCCTACCGCCGCGATGACCGCGCGGGTCTGATCTGGCCGGGCCTTTGGGATTTTCCCGGTGGCGGGCGTGAAGCAGGCGAAAGCCCCGACCAGACATTGGGCCGTGAACTGGCCGAGGAATTCGGGCTCGATCTGGCGCGGGGCCAGATTGTCTGGCGCGACCGCATCGACCGCGGTCCGCTTGGGCGGGGTGCTGTCTGGTTCATGGTTGTGCGCTTTCCTGCAGCCGAAACGCAGCGCATCCGGTTTGGCGCGGAAGGCCAGTATTGGCGGCTCTTTACCCCTGCCGCTTTCATGGCGCTTAGCGATGTTGTCCCGCACTTGCCGTTGCAATTCGACGGTTGGCGCAAACAGGCAGCGCTTGAAGCGCGTGACAAGATCCCCATTTCAATGACAGGCTTGGGGAGAAAAAAATGAACCCGCTTGAATCTATGGTGAACGCCTTGCAATCAAATATTGTCCTGATCCTTCTGGCATTCCTGATCATCGTCTTTACGCTGCTGGCCGTCCGCATCGTGCCGCAGTCGCAGAAATACGTGGTCGAACGCTTTGGCCGTCTGCGTGCGGTGCTGGGGCCGGGGATCAACGTGATCATCCCCCTCATCGACCGCGTGGCGCATAAGATCTCGATCCTCGAGCGTCAGTTGCCCACCATGACCCAAGACGCCATCACCAGCGACAATGCGCTGGTGCAGGTGGATACCTCGGTTTTCTACCGTATCACCGAGCCTGAAAAGACCGTCTACCGGATCCGCGATGTTGATGCGGCGATCCAGACGACGGTTGCGGGCATCGTGCGTTCGGAAATCGGCAAGATGGAGCTGGATCAGGTTCAGTCCAACCGCGGGCAGTTGATTACCGCAACGCGCCAGCATCTGGCAGATCAGGTCGACGACTGGGGGATCGAGGTGACGCGCGCCGAGATTCTGGATGTGAACCTGGATCAGGCAACCCGTGCCGCCATGCTGCAACAGTTGAACGCCGAACGCGCCCGCCGCGCCCATGTGACCGAGGCAGAGGGCAAGAAACGGGCGGTCGAGTTGCAGGCAGAGGCCGATCTTTACGCCGCGCAAAAGCAGTCCGAGGCACGCCGCGTTCAGGCCGACGCCGAGGCCTATGCGACCAGTGTTGTGGCCGAAGCAATCGCCAAGAACGGGCTAGAGGCCGCGCAATACCAAGTGGCGCTCAAGCAGGTCGAGGCGCTGGTCTCGCTTGGCAAGGGCGAAGGCAAACAGACCGTGGTCTTGCCGGCTTCGGCGCTTGATGCCTTTGGCGAAGCGTTCAAGTTGTTGAAAGGACGTGGCTGATGGATGCGGCGATGCTGACAACCTGGTGGGTTTGGGTTGCGGGCGGTCTGGTTCTGGCCGTGGCCGAAGTTCTGGTGCCGGGCTTTATCTTTTTGGGGTTTGCCATCGGCGCGGTGGTCACCGGCCTGTTGCTGGCGGTGGGCGTTTCCTTGACCGCGCCTTGGTTGGCGGTGGTCTTTGCGGTGATGTCTTTCGTGGGCTTTCTGGTGCTGAGGCGGGCTTTCCCCGGTCAAAGCGGCCATGTGAAGGTCTGGGATCGCGATATCAACGACAATTAGGGGGCGCTTTGCCCCCGTTCAGCCGTTGGCGCGGATCGCTTGGGCCGAGTTCATCTCGGCCACGATCATGCGGGTCGCGGCGCGCGGATCCTGATGCGTCCAGATCGGACGGCCCACCACGATATGATCCGCGCCATCGGCGATCGCCTGCGCGGGCGTGGCCACCCGTTTCTGGTCGCCCAACGCCGCGCCCACAGGGCGCACGCCCGGCGTTACGATGAGCTTGCCCTTGGATGATGGCAGCGCGCGGATCGCTGCGGCCTCTTGCGGCGAACAGATGATGCCATCGGCCCCTGCGTTAAAGGCGTTGTCGGCGCGCTCTAGGCCGATCTCGGCCACGCTGCCCGCTTTGTAGAGCGAGGCATCCAGATCGGCGCGGTCAAGCGAGGTCAGGACTGTGACCGCAAGAATCTTGAGGTCCTTGCCCTTGGCGCCTTCCTTGGCGGCGCGGACCACATGGGGGTCGCCATGGACCGTCAGGAAATCGAGGTCGAACTGCGCAAGCCCGCGCACAGCCGCCTCAACCGTGGCGCCGATGTCGAACAGTTTCATGTCCAGAAAGATGCGCTTGCCATGCTCCTGTTTAAGCTCGTTGGCCAGCGCCAGACCGCCACCTGTCAACATGCCCAACCCGATCTTGTAAAAGCTTGCCGCATCGCCAATCTGGCGGGTCAGTTCCAGCCCGTCGAGGATGTTGGGCACATCAAGGGCTACGATCAGACGGTCATCGGCAAGGGTCATGGCAGTTTTCCTTTGAAGATTTGCGCTGACATGTTCCTTTGACGGTTGAGTGTCAAGGAAATGGCCATGCTCATATTAGAAGTCTGTGTTGACTCAGCCGGTGGGCTTGCGGCGGCGGTCGCGGGTGGGGCCGACAGGATCGAACTCTGCGCGGGCCTGACGCTTGGCGGGCTGACGCCATCGGGCGGCTTCATGCGATCTGCGGCCCATTGCGGCGTGCCTGTGGTGGCGATGATCCGCCCAAGACCGGGCGATTTTGTCTATGACGCGGCCGATCTTGCGCTGGCCGAGGCCGAGATCGGCGCGGCGCGTGCGGCGGGACTGTCAGGCGTGGTTATCGGCGCCAATCGTCCCGACGGGCGGCTCGACGACGCGGCGCTGGCGCGACTGGTCGGCGTGGCTGCGGGCATGGATATCGCGTTGCACCGGTCGTTTGATCTGGCGCCCGATCTGGCAGAGGCTGTCGCGGTCGTGGCGCGTTTGGGTATCCCGCGCGTCCTGACCTCGGGCGGTGCGGCCAAGGCCGAGGCGGGTCTTGACCGTCTGGCGCAGACCATCGGGCTTGCAGGGGGGCGCTTTACCGTCATGCCGGGGTCTGGGGTCAACACGGGCAATCTGGGACGGATCGTGACAACCTTGGGCGTGCGCGAGGTGCATAGCTCTTGCAGCCATGGTCTGCCGCAGTCGGCTGTGGCCTGCGACATGGGATTTGCAGAACCCTTGCGTGGCGAGACCGATGCCGCGATCGTGGCCGCGATGAAGTTGGAACTCAAAGCGTTGGAGGCCGGATTTGCGCAGCGCGCTTGAAATCTATCACTTGGCGGACGGGCGGGTCGAAACCGTCTGGCAATCGGATGACCTTTACGAGGCCCCGAACTGGTTTCCCGATAATTCCGGCTTTCTGATCAACGGCGACGGTCTGCTTTGGCGGGTGCCGCGCAACGGCGGGGCGGCGGTTCAGGTCGATACGGGCAGCGCCACGCGCCTGAACAACGATCACGGTATTTCGCCTGACGGGCAGAGCATCGTGATTTCAAGCCATACCGGCCAAGAGGGTTCGGTCATTTACAGCCTTCCGGTCGCAGGCGGCGCGCCGCGCCGCGTCACGCCGCTGTCGCCCTCGTACTGGCACGGCTGGTCGCCGGATGGCGCGACCCACGCCTATTGCGCGCGGCGGGGCGAGCGCTACGAAATATGCACCTGCGATCTCGATGGCGGGAACGAACGGCAGTTGACCGGCCGCGACGGCGATCAAG
>JAHEBS010000220.1 GCA_024642145.1 Marivivens sp. | reverse complement strand
GCATCCCCATCTTCACAAAACGAAATGGCGTTGGTGATCAGGTTGACGAAAACCTGCGCCAGTCGCCCTTCCAGACCCTGCACGATAATCGGGCCGCCAGGAATATCGGCGATATATTCGATACCCTTCTCGCTGGCCTGCTTGCCAAGGTAGTCGTTGATATTGCCCAGCATTTTGAGCAGATCAAAGGACTGTTCTTCTTCCTTGACCAATTCGCTGTCCAGACGCGATGCGTTGGAAATATCGCTGACCAGCCTGTCCAGCCTGCGCACGTCATGCTCGATGACTTCCAGTAGACGCTCGCGCTGATCCTCGCGTTTGGCCATTCGCATCGTGCCTACAGCCGAGCGAAGACTGGCCAAGGGGTTCTTGATCTCATGTGCCACGTCGGCCGCGAATTGTTCGTTAGCCTCGATCCGTTCATAAAGCGCGGCCACCATGCCCCGCAAAGCGCCGGAAAGGCGGCCGATCTCGTCAGGGCGGGCGGTAAGGTCGGGGATGCGGACACGGCCCGGTGACATTTTGCGGGCATTGCGGTCTCGGCCAAGTTCGGCGGCATCGGCAAGATCGGACAACGGGTTTGCGATGGTCGATGCCAAAAGCAGGCTGAAGGCCACCGAGACCAGCGCGCCCACCACAAACATGGTCAACAGTTGCTCGCGCTCGGACAACACCAAGCGATCCAACTCGCCCGCTGCAGAGGTGATGACCACCGCGCCAAGCGGCGTCGTCGCGCTCTGGATGGGCGACACGATTGTGAACACCAAACGCCCTTCGGCATCGGTGCTGTCATCGACCCGCGTGCCAGCGGTAATGGCCAATGGCACCATTGTCTTGGCATCGTAATTGGCGGCCACTTCCGCGCTATTTCGGCCTGTCAGGCGTGAAATGCCCAAGCCGATCCGCGCCAGCATGTCCGAGATAAAGGTGCCGCCTTCGGAAAAACTCAGCCCGCCCAGATCGCGCAGGCCGTCAGGCGCCTGCAATTCGGCCAGAAGGACGCCCGCCGGATCGTAAACCGCCAGATGCGCGCCACCGCGAAATCCCAGATGCGACAACGTGGCCACGATACTGCCTGCGTCGCTTGGCCCCAAAGGCTGGGCCGCCGTTCCCGCCTGAGCGGCAAAGATCTTGGCGGCAAGTTCGGCCTCGGTCACCAGCGCATTGGCGCGTTGGTAGGCCAGATTGTCACGCGAGGGGCTAAAGAACATCACCCCCGCAACCAACACGATCAACGAAACGAGGTTGAAGGTGATGATCCGCCCCGCCAAGGGCGAACGGATCAATTTGATAACACCACGTCGCCGCCGCCGCGCGGTAAGCACCGCGCGTTCGGTTGTGGCCGTGGGCGCTACGTAATCATCGCCCAGCATAACCCGCTGGTCCGTGCCGGCAGCACGCCGGACGGACTTCAGATCGCGCACATCGATCTGGGGTGATGCTGTCATTGCTTAGGCTTCGTTGTAGCGATAGCCGATGCCATAAAGCGTCTCGATCGCCGAAAAATCGTCGTCGGCGGTGCGCATTTTCTTGCGCAGGCGCTTGATATGGCTGTCGATCGTGCGGTCGTCGACATAGACCTGATCGTCATAGGCCACATCCATCAACTGATCGCGCGACTTCACAAAACCGGGGCGCTGGGCCAAGGCCTGCAACAACAGGAACTCTGTCACCGTCAGGGCGACATCGTTGCCCTTCCATGTCACCGTGTGGCGCAGCGGGTCCATCGTCAGCTGGCCACGGACCATAACCTTGTTCTCGTCGCCCTCAGGTATGACCTCGCCCGACAAGGCATCCTGACGGCGCAGCAGCGCGCGGATACGCTCGACCAGCAGGCGCTGCGAAAACGGCTTTTTCACATAATCGTCGGCGCCCATCCGAAGGCCAAGAACCTCGTCAATCTCGTCGTCTTTGGACGTGAGAAAGATCACCGGCATCGCGGTTTTTTGCCGCAGCCGCTGCAACAGGTCCATGCCATCCATACGGGGCATCTTGATATCGAGAACCGCCATGTCTGGCAGTTTACGGTTGAACGCGTCCAGCGCGGCCTGTCCGTCATTATAGGTTTCGACCTCGAAACCCTCAGCCTCCAACGTCATCGAAACGGAGGTGAGAATGTTCCGATCGTCATCCACAAGTGCAATGCGATGCATCGGTTACTGCCCTTTTTTGATCGACGAATTGATTTCGCCTGTGTCGTTTAATTGCCCCATTTGTCCCTTCTTTGGCCGCGCGAATCAATCCCAAACTGAGTCGCGCCACCTCAAAGCCCTGATTCGGGACATATTTCACGCATTCGGATGCATATTGCCCGAGCCGCGCAATGACATTGCGCCTGATTGCGCTAACACAGAATTGGTTGCGCTAACTTTAAGACTGCCCCTTTCCTATGGCGAAAACGAAATGCTATTTGGCCGGTGCCAGCGCCTGCGCGCACAATCCCGATGGAGACGGAAAAAATGGACCACGGCCGGGTCAACGCCAAGTTTCGTTTGGAAGATCAAGGTATCGCAGGGCTCGGCCATGTTTATTACAACCTGATCGAAAGCGACCTCGTCGAAGAGGCGCTGCGCCGCGGCGAAGGCCATCTGGGTCAGGGTGGCACGTTGTTGGTTTCCACGGGCAAGCACACGGGCCGTTCGCCCAAAGACAAGTTCGTGGTCCGCACCCCCGAGGTCCTCGACACCATCTGGTGGGAAAACAACCCGCCGATGGAATCCGCGGCCTTTGACCAGCTCTATGCCGACGTTCTGGCCCATATGAAGGGTGGCACGGTTTTCGTGCAGGACCTTTATGGCGGCGCCGACCCCGCTCATCGGCTGGATGTGCGCATGGTGACCGAGCTTGCGTGGCATGGTCTGTTCATCCGCCACCTGCTGCGCCGCCCCGAGCGCGCCGAGCTTGACGGCTTCACCCCCGACTGGACCGTGGTGAACTGCCCCTC
>JAHEBS010000093.1 GCA_024642145.1 Marivivens sp. | reverse complement strand
AGGCCGCAGACCCACGAGTTTCATCATCTCGCGGCCCTTGGCCTCGCGCTCGGCCGCCGAAAGCTTGGGGCGGTTGATCTTGAGCGGTTCTTCGATGATCGTGCCGACCCGCTGACGCGGATTGAGCGATCCGTAGGGGTCCTGGAACACGATCTGGACCTCGGCGCGCAGTTCGGCACGCGTGGCAGCGCTGACCTCGGTGCCGCCGATGGCAAAGGTGCCCGAGGTCGGTTCTTCGATCATGGTGATCAGACGCGCCAGCGTGGATTTGCCACAACCGGACTCGCCCACGACGGCCAGCGTCTTGGCCTGCGCCAGTTCGAAACTGGCACCTCCAAGCGCCTTGACGACGCGTTTGCCACCAAAGAGGCCGCCCTTGACGTCATAGTAACGGGTCAGGTCGCGCGCGACGAGAACGGGCTTGTTCATGCTTGGGCCTCCGCCTTGGCTTGCAAGGGATAATGGCAACGGGCAAGGCCCAGCGCTGTGCTGGCCTGTGCGGGCGGGGTCGATCTGCAACGCTCATCTGCGTGGGCGCAGCGCGGGCTGAAAAGGCACCCTGCAGGCCGGTCGAACTGGCCGGGCACCACGCCGGGGATCGTGGGCAGGTGCTTGGTCGTGGCCCGCTCGGGCAGGGCCGCCAGCAACGCCGCCGTATAGGGGTGATGCGGCGTGCCGAAAAGGTCGATCACGGGTTGTTCCTCGACCTTCTGGCCCGCGTATTGCACCGACACACGCTCGGCCGTTTCTGCGACCACGCCCATGTCATGGGTGATCAAGATCAGGGCCATGCCGGTGTCTTTTTGCAGATTGGTCAAAAGATCCAGGATCTGCGCCTGAATGGTGACGTCCAGCGCCGTTGTCGGCTCGTCGGCGATCAAAAGCTTGGGGTTGCAGGCAATCGCCATGGCGATCATCACCCGCTGGTTCATGCCGCCCGACATCTGGTGCGGGAACACGTTCAACCGCTGTTCGGGCGAGGGAATCCCCACCATCTCGAACAACTCGATCGCCCGTTTTTGGCGCGCGGCGCGGTCCAGCCCCAGATGCAGCCTCAGGGCCTCTTTGATCTGAAAGCCCACGGTAAAGCAGGGGTTCAGCGAGGACATCGGTTCTTGAAAGATCATCGAGATGTCTTTGCCGACGATGCCCCGACGCGCCCGCGGGTCCAGTGCCCGCAGATCCTGCCCGTCGAATTTCAACACATCGGCTGTGACCGTCGCCGTCCATGGCAACAGCCCCATCGCCGCCAGCATCGAGACGGATTTGCCCGAACCGGATTCGCCTACGATGGCGAGGATCTCGCCCGCGTCCACCTGAACGTCCACGCCATCGACCGCGCGAAACTGGCCGGACGAGGTCGCGAAATCGACCGAGAGATTGCGGATTTCCAACAAGGCCATGGTCTCAGCTCCGCTTCAGTTTCGGGTCAAGCGCATCGCGCAGGCCATCGCCCATCAGGTTGATCGCCAGAACGGTGATCAAGATCGCAACACCGGGAAAGGTCACGACCCACCACGCGCGCAAAATGAACTCGCGTGCCTCGGCCAGCATGGTGCCCCATTCCGGCGTGGGCGGCTGCGCGCCCATGCCCAGAAAGCCCAGCGCCGCCGCATCGAGAATGGCCGAGGAAAAGCTTAGCGCCGCCTGCACGATGATCGGGGGCATACAGTTGGGCAGCACGGTGATGAACATCAGCCGCCATATGCCCGCCCCCGCCACGCGGGCGGAAACCACGTAATCCTTGGTGCGCTCGGACATGACCGAGGCCCTTGTCAGACGCACGTAATGGGGCTGCAAAACGATGGCGATGGCAATCATCGCATTGGTCAGCGAAGGCCCAAGGATCGCCACCAGCACCAAGGCCAGCAACAGCGAGGGGAAGGCCAGAATGATATCCATGATCCGCATGATGATGGTATCGAGCCACCGCGGCGCGAAACCCGAGATCAGCCCCAGAACGATGCCGCCCGCGGCCGCAATGGCAACCACGATGATACCAACGTAGAAACTGTAGCGCGCGCCGTGGATCAGACGTGACAGGATATCGCGCCCGACAGCGTCGGTGCCCAGAAAAAAGGACCATTCGCCGCCGTCTTCCCATACGGGGGGCTGCAGCAGGTGGTCGCGATATTGCATGATCGGGTCATGCGGCGCGACCAACGGTGCAAAGATCGCCAGAATGACAAAGACCGCAAAGACATAGAGCCCGATCACCGCGCCCTTGTTTTCTCGAAAATAGAACCAGAACTCGCTCAGGCGGCCCGGACGGCTGGGTGCATTGGTCGTCGTTTCGGTCATATCAGCGCTTCCGGATCTTGGGGTTGATGAGGCCATAAAGCAGGTCCACCGTCAGGTTCACCGCCATCACGATCAGCGCGATCAGCAAAAGCCCGCTTTGCACGACCGGATAATCACGGCGGAAGATGGAATCGAGCATCCACTTGCCGATCCCCGGCCAGCTAAAGATTGTCTCGGTCAGGATCGCGCCGGTCAAAAGCGTGCCGACCATCAGACCGACAACCGTCACCACGGGGATCAGCGCGTTTCGCAGCGCGTGCAGACCGTTGATACGCAGCGGGCTCAGGCCTTTGGCACGGGCGGTGCGGATATAGTCCTCGCCCAGAACCTCAAGCATCGCCGAGCGCGTCTGGCGCGCAATGACCGCCAAGGGGATCGTGCCCAGAACGATCGTGGGCAGGATCAGGTGCTGCAGCGCCGAGGCAAAGGCCCCTTTCTGCCCCGAGGCCAGGGAATCCCACAGCATAAAGCCCGTCGGATCCTTGAAATAATACATCAGGCTGATCCGGCCAGATACCGGCGTCAGGCCCAGCTTGCCCGATACCACGATGATCAAGAGCAGCGCCCACCAGAAAATGGGCATCGAATAACCCACAAGGGCCGCCGACATCAGCGTTCGGTCAAAGATCTTGCCACGGTTCACCGCCGCGATGACGCCGGCAGGCAGGCCCAGCACCACGGCAAAGATCATGGCGCAGATCGACAGTTCCAAGGTCGCAGGGAAGAGCGCAAAGAACTCTTCGACCACCGGTTTCTTGGTGACAAAACTATCGCCCAGATCGCCGTGCAGCACCGAATTGAGGTAGTAGATGTATTGCTCCCAGATCGGCTTGTCGAAATTGAACTTGTGCAAAAGCTCCTGATAACGCTCGGGGCTTACACCGCGTTCGCCCGCCATGACGATGATCGGGTCCCCCGGCAAAAGCCGGATGAAGGCAAAGGCGATCAGCGTCACCCCGAAAAAGGTCGGCAGGAACGTGGCGAGACGGGTCAGGATGAATTTCAGCATCAGCCAATCACTCTCAACGTTTTGGGAAACTTGGTCAGCGACCGGACGCCCGTCTCGGTCACCAGTAGGTCGTCCTCGATCCGCACGCCAAAGCCGCCGGGGGCGGCATCGTAAAGACCGGGTTCATTGGTAAAGATCATGCCTGGTTCCAGCACCTCGGCATTGCCGCGCATGATATAGGGCGCCTCATGGACCTGCCGCCCCAGCCCGTGGCCGGTCTTGTGGCGGATGCGGTCGGCAAAGGCCGAAGCCTCCAGCACGCGGGTCACGGCATCGTCGATATCATGGGCTGTGGCGCCCGGATGCGTGGCGTCAAACCCCGCCTGATTGGCAGCGCGCACCGTTTCATAGACCGCCTGCCCCAGATCGGTGGCATGACCCACAAAGAAGGTGCGCGTGATGTCGGCATTCATGCCGCCCCAGCGACCACCAAAATCGATGAGCAGCGCATCGCCCGCCTTGATATGATAATCGGTGCGGGCATGGGCATGGGGACGGGCCGAGTTCTCGGCGGCGGCGACGATGGCGCCAAAGCTTTCGGTTTCGGCACCTTCCTCATAAAGGGCAAGCCGCAGGCTGCGCTCGACCTCTGCCTCGGTCTGACCGACGCGGACACCCGCGACCACACGTTCAAGGGCGGCCTCGGAAATGGCGATGGCGTGTTCCAGCGCGGCGATCTCGTCGGGGGTCTTGTGCAGGCGCAGACCCGAAATCTGCTTTTCCGCATCAACGATCCGCAGGCCCGGATAGGCCTTGGCCAAGGCATGGTGAACAAAAACCCGCATCCCCTGCCCCTCGACGGCCAGAGACCGGATAGGCAGATGGCGGGCGAGGGCCGCAAAGGCGTCGGCATAGCCTGTCTGGTCACGCCAGTCGAAAACGTCGCCTTCGAAACCAAGGGCCGCAAAAGACGTCAGCTCGAGGTTCGGCACCAGCGCGGCGACCGGCCCCTCGGCAGGCACAACGACCAAAAGCGGGCGTTCGTGCGAATGAAAATCGTGGTGATAGAGCCTCTCGAAATTGGCGCCCGGCACCAGCGCCACCGCGTCAACCTTCATCTCGCGGGCAACTGCCCGGAAACCGTCATACCGATCTGCCATGATTCCCCCGGGCAAAAGAGTGGCGGGGCCGGAAATCCGGCCCCGCCCTTAGCAAAGCTTATTCGGCGATATCGACGCCGTAGAAGCTGTGACCGCCAAGCGGGTTCATGACGTAGCCGGTAACTTCCTTACGCAGCGGCATGAACACGACCGAGTGGGCAATGGTGACCCAAGGTGCTTCGCGCTTGAAGACAACCTGAGCTTCTTCATAGAGCGCGGTGCGTTCGGCGACGTCCGACGTGACTTTGGCACGCTGGATCAGGTCTTCGAACTCGGGGTTACACCACTGGGCACGGTTCGAACCGCCGACGCCATCGCAGCCCAGAAGGACGGCAAGGAAGTTGTCGGGGTCACCGTTGTCGCCGGTCCAGCCAAGCAGCACGGCACCGTCACGATCGGTGGCCTTCGAGAGGCTGAGGTATTCACCCCACTCGTAGGACACGATCTCGACGTTGACGCCGACGTTTGCAAGGTCAGCCTGCATCAGTTCGGCCATACGGCGTGCGTTGGGGTTGTAGGGACGCTGAACGGGCATGGCCCAGATCTTCATCGACAGATCAGTGACGCCTGCGGCTTCAAGCATGGCCTTGGCCGCTGCCGGATCAAAGGCGTAGTCCTGAACCGCGTCGTTATACGACCAGATGGTCGGCGGGATCGGGTTCTTGGCAACCATGCCGGCGCCTTGGAAGACGACGTCAAGGATGGCCTGCTTGTCGATCGCCATCGAGATAGCGCGACGCACTTCGGGGTTATCGAAGGGCGGCTGCTGGGTGTTGAAGGCAAGGTAGCCGACGTTCAGACCCTGCTGTTCCAGCATCTGCAGATCGGCGTTTGCCTTCATGGCATCGATGTCAGCCGGGTTCGGATAGGGCGCAACCTGGCACTCGTTGGCCTGCAGCTTCTGGTAACGAACCGAAGCGTCGGGCGTGATCGCGAACACGAGATCGTCGATCGCCGCTTTGCCCGCCCAATAGTCGGCGTTGGCGGCATAACGGATCACGGCGTCTTTCTGATAGGCCACGAACTGGAACGGGCCGGTGCCGATCGGGGCCTGGTTCAGCATCTCAGGGGTGCCGGCGGCAAGCATCGCGTCGGCATATTCCTTGGACATGATCGAAGCAAAATCCATCGCCATGTTGGCGAGCATCGGTGCTTCGGGACGGTTCAGCACGAACTTGACCGTCAGATCGTCAACCTTGACGATTTCCTTGATCAGGTCGGGCATCGACATGCCCTGGAAGTATTCCCACGTACCGCCCGAGACGGTGTAGTAGGGGTTATCTTCCTTCTGCTGGCGCTCGAACGAGAAGATCACGTCGTCCGCGTTCATGTCGCGGCTAGGCGTGAAGCTGTCGTTCGAATGGAACTTGACGCCGGCACGCAGGTGGAAGGTGTATTCCAGACCGTCTGCCGACACGTCCCAGCTTTCAGCCAGACCGGGTTCGATCTGGGTGGTGCCGGGGGTGAATTCGACAAGGCGGTTATAGATCGGACGGGCCGAGGCGTCGAAGGTCGTACCCGAGGTGTAGAGCGCAGGGTCAAAGCCTTCGGGCGAGCCTTCCGAGCAATAGACCAGCGTCTTGGCCGAAGCCATGCTTGCCGTGACCGCCATGATGGCGGTGGCAAGCCAGAATTTATTCATCTTCATCTAGGTTCTCCCAGTTGCAACACAGTCAACGCCCACGGGGGGCGCAATGCGCCGCCACCCTGTGACAGGTGGCTGGCAAATCGCCGCGCGTGGCTCTTGACGGCCAATCACGACAATTCCTTTAGGGCCTCAGCCGGAACCCCTGCCCCGGCCGGTGCCAAATCCTTTTGCGCCGCACGACGGCGGCGGAACAGTTCGGTCGTGCCCACCCACAAAATGCGCGCGGGCCGCACCGTCTCGTTCGCCCAGCCATGCTGGCGGTTGCCTTTGAAATGCAGGCTGTCTCCAGCGGTCAGATCAAAGGTTTCATGCCCCAGACGGTGCTTGATCGATCCGTCCAGCACATAGATCAGCTCCTCGCCCTCATGCGCCACCTTTTCCGAGGTAAACCCCGGCGGCACATGCATGATGAACGAGGCCAGCTCGCGCCCCGCGAACTCGGCATTGAGCTGCTCGTAGGCCATGGCCGAACCCAAGATCGAAAAGGGTGTCCGTTCTTCCGCCCGCGTCAAAGCGTCCGAGGGGCGGGGCGTGGCCACGAAATAGTCGAGCCCTACATCCAGCGCCTGCGCGATCTGCGCCAAGGTGCCAAGCGAGGGCGAGGCGTTGCCGCGTTCGATCTGGCTGAGATAGCCCACCGAGACACGCGCCCGATCACCCATTTGCCGCAGGGTCAGATCAAGCTGCTTGCGGCGGGCCCTGATCAGGGGTCCGATGACAGGTTCATGCATTGATCCGCTGTCAGGCATGGCAGAGTCCTACAACTGCAGGGCCGTTTAGAAAACATTTTTTTGTGTCAGAAAAATTATTTTTGGCGCCTGCCCGCTATGGGCCCCTGACCCACAAAAACCGCTGCGGCCTGTCGCAACGGATAAGAACCGTAACGGACGATTCCCCTGCGTCAACGATGCCCCTACCCCGTTGCGCTTGCAAGCCGCGCTGCAGCGAAGCTTTCGGTGCGCGCCCGCAAAAAAGGCGAACATAACCGGTAGAAAGCCGCCAAGCGCGGCCCTATATGGCGGCTAGGCTGCACTTTGTTGCGCGAAACAGGTTTTGGACAAGCTGATGCTGACCGCTACCCTATCGGGCCTTCTGGCCCTGACGCTCGGCCTCTACTTCGCAACCATGGCGCTCGCCGCCATGCGGCTGCGGCGACGTAACCGTCAAGGGACGCGGCCCTTCGTTTCGCTGGTGCGACCGATCTGCGGCGTGGACGGCTATGAACGCGAAACGCTGGAATCGTCGTTCAACCAAGACTACCCCGATTACGAAATCATCTTTTGCGCGGCGGACGAAGCAGACCCTGCGGTTGCGTTGACCCGTGAACTGGCCGCCGCGCATCCAGACCGCCAAGCGCGGGTTCTGGTGGGCGACGAACGGATCAGCGCCAACCCCAAGCTCAATAATCTGGTCAAGGGCTTTGACGCGGCCAAGGCCGATATCGTGGTGATGACCGACAGCAACCTCATGCTGACACCGGACTATCTGACCACGCTTGATGACGCATGGACCCCCGACGCCGGGCTGGTTTCGGCACCCGCCATCGGCACCAGACCCGACAATTTCTGGGGCGCGGTGGAATGCGCCTTTCTCAATGGCAATCAGGCGCGCTGGCAGCTAGCCGCGGATGCCATCGGGCTTGGCTTTGCGCAGGGCAAGACGCTGGCTTGGCGGCGCGACGTGTTGATCGCGGGCGGCGGCTTGCCGCGCCTTGGCACAAACCTTGCCGAAGACGTGGCCTCGACCAAGCTGGTGCGCTCGCTCGGGCGGCGCGTGCGATTGCCCGCCAAGCTCTTTGCCCAGCCTGTTGGCCGGCGCAGCGCGCATAACGTCTGGGACCGCCAACTGCGCTGGAGCCGCATCCGCCGCGATGGTTTCCCAGCGATCTTCTGGGTTGAAATCGCGCAGGGGCCGCTGGTGCCCGCACTGGCGTTGGCCGGACTGATTGCGCTCGGGGTCAAGCCGCTGTGGTCCGCACCTTTGCTGGCTGTTGCGTGGTATGGGGCCGAGTGGCTTTTGGCCCGCGCGGCGGGTTGGCCCGCAGGCTTGCGCGATCTGGCCGCCATGGTCATGCGCGATCTGATGCTGGCGCCGCTGTGGCTGGCGACCTTTGGCGCGCGTGATATCAGTTGGCGCGGCAATGCCATCGCCGCAAAACCGCCGGAGAAATAGACTTGATCGGATTAACCACGATCACCACGCTGATCGCCAAATACGGGCTGGCGATCGTGGCCCCCATCGCCGTGGTCGAGGGCCCCATCGTCACCGTCATTGCCGCTTGGCTGGCCAGTCAGGGCATCCTCGGTCTCTGGTCGGTATCGCTGATCGTCATCGCCGCCGACATCGTGGGCGATTTCATCCTCTATGCCATGGGCCGCTGGGGCCTGAACCGGTTACCGGCAGGGCTGATGGCGCGGCTTGGCCTGACGCGCGCGCGGCTGGAAGGGCTGGGCAGTCACTTTGCGGAACGTGGCGGGCGGTCTTTGCTGATCGGCAAGGTCACGCATTCCATGGGCTTTGCCGTCTTGGCCGCGGCGGGCATGGCGCGCATGCCCGCAGTGCCGTTCTTTTGGTATAACCTCTTGGGCACCATCCCCAAAAGCCTTCTGTTCGTGGCGCTGGGATACGGCTTCGGCTCGGCCTACGCCACGATCGACAGCTGGCTGTCGCGGTTTTCGCTGTTTATGGGTGCGGCCATCATCGGCCTTGCCGCAGTCTATCTGCTGCGGCGGTTCGCGCGGTCATGAACGCGCGTTTCAGTATCAGTTGCATCATCCCCGCCTATAACGAGGGGCCGCGCATCGGCGCGGTGCTGGACGTGGCGCTTGCCACGCCTGGAATAGATGATGTCATTGTGGTCGACGACGGGTCAAAGGACGATACCGTCGCCGTGGCCAAGGCGCGTGCGAACGGCCAACCGCGACTGCGCGTGGTGGTCCAGCCGCAAAACGGTGGCAAGACGCGGGCGGTGGCACGCGGCGTGACCGAGGCGCGCGGCACGCATCTGTTGCTTCTGGACAGCGACCTTATCGGTCTGACCCCCAATGCGCTTGGTGCCCTGATCGGCCCTGTCGCCAACAGGCGCGCCGACGTGAGCCTGAGTTTGCGGCGCAACGCGCCCGCGCCGTGGCGCTGGATCGGGCTGGACTACATCTCGGGCGAGCGGGTGATCCCGCGCAGAATCTTGGCAGACCACCTGACCAATCTCGATGCGCTGCCGCGTTTCGGGCTCGAGGTGTTTATGAACCGTCTCTGGATCGGCGAAGGGCTGCGCATTGCCGTGGTCCCTTGGCGTGGCGTGACCAGCCCGCTCAAAAGCGTCAAACAGGGATTCTGGCGCGGGTTGATCGCGGATATGCGCATGATCGGGGATATCTTGCGCACCATCGGGCTGGCGCAGGTCCTGCGCCAGATAAGGGCGATGCGCGCGCTGCGGGTCTGACGTTACCGCGCCTTGAACAGGCCGCCCAAGATGCCCCGCACGATGCGGCGGCCCGTTGTGCCCTTCATCTCTTTGACAAAGGCAGTGGCCAAGGCATCGGCGAGCCCCTCGTCCTTGCGGCTGCTGCTGCGCGACGGCGTGCTGCGGCGCGCGCTGCCGGATTTGGCGGCGCTATAGCGGCGCGCGGCGGTGAACTCGCGCTGTTCCTCTTGCGCTTCGGCCTCGGCACTGGCGGCGGCGGCGACATCGGCCTTGCGCGCCAGCATTTCGGCGGCGGAATCGCGATCCAGCCGTTTGTCGTATTTGCCCGCCACGGGCGAGCCGGCCATCAGTGCCGCGCGCAGGCTGGCCTCGATGGGGCCGAGTTGCGACGACGGCGGGCGGATCAGCGTGCGCTCGACGATGCCGGGCACGCCCTTGGCATCAAGCATCGAGGTCAGCGCCTCGCCGGTGCCCACCTGCATGATCGCCTCGGCCGTGTCGAAACGCGGGTTGGGACGGTATGTGGCCGAAGCCTGTTTCAGGGCCTTCTGGTCATTGGCGGTAAAGGCGCGCAGCGCGTGTTGCACGCGGTTGCCCAATTGGCCCAGCACATCCTCGGGAATATCGGCGGGGTTTTGGGTCACAAAGAACACGCCGACACCCTTGGACCGGATCAGGCGCGCCACCTGTTCCACCTTGTCGACCAGCGCCTTTGGCGCATCGTCGAACAAAAGATGCGCCTCGTCGAAAAAGAACACGAGCTTGGGTTTGTCGGGGTTACCCACCTCGGGCAATTCCTCGAACAACTCGCTCAGAAGCCACAGCAGAAAGGTTGCGTAAAGCCGAGGCGAGCCCATCAATTGATCGGCCGCAAGGATATTGATCCGCCCGCGCCCATCGGCGTCGGTGCGCATCAGATCGGCCAGTTCAAGCGCGGGTTCCCCGAAAAGCTCGGCCCCGCCCTGATTTTCCAGAACCAACAACTGGCGCTGGATGGCCCCGACCGAGGCCGTGGCGATATTGCCGTAACGCAGCGAAAGATCCTTGGCGTTCTGCCCGACCCAGACCAGCAGCGCCTGTAGATCCTCCAGATCCAGAAGTGGCCAACCCTGATCGTCGGCCACACGGAAGGCCACGTTCAAAACGCCCTCCTGCACATCCGTCAACTCAAGCAGCCTGCTCAGCAACAAGGGCCCCATCTCGGCCACGGTGGCGCGGATCGGGTGGCCCTGACGGCCAAAGAGATCCCAGAACGTGACGGGGAAGGCGGCGTATTGCAGGTCAAACCCGATGGTGCCCGCACGTTTCATAAAGGCGTCATGCAGTTTGAAATCACTGCGCCCCGCGGCCCCAAGGCCCGACAGATCGCCCTTCACATCGGCCAGAAACACCGGCACGCCTTCGGCGGCAAGCCCCTCGGCCATGATCTGCAGCGTGACGGTCTTGCCGGTGCCTGTGGCCCCCGCCACCAGCCCGTGGCGATTGGCATAGTTAAGCAAGAGCGTCTGCGCCTCGCCATAGGCTTCGC
>JAHEBS010000219.1 GCA_024642145.1 Marivivens sp. | reverse complement strand
GAAAAAGAACCAGCAATTTTGGTTCTTTGGCTAAGCCAGCAGTGGCGTCGTTGCCGCTTGGAACCGCGGTCCTCAAAAGGGCCGCGGTTTTTTGTTAGAATATCCCGCGACGAAAGAGCGGGGCCAAGACATCGGGCGCGGGGTCAAGGCAGGTAGGCGCGCCCAGATGCCAGCGCAGGCCAAGCGAAACGGTGGTCATGGCAGGCGCGGCGTCCTGACCAGCCAGACCATCGATACCCAGAGCGCCATAAAGGCCCAAACGGCTGTCTTTTGGCCGCCACTCGGCAGTCAGGCCCGCCTGCCAGAGCCACGTGTGCAAAAAGGGTTCATCGATCTCGGTCAACGCGGCCTCGACACCGATGGCGACGTCCGGCGTAACGCTGCGCCAATAGCTGCCGTGGACGCCTACCCAGTCCAACCCTGCAAAGTTGGCGCCACCGATTTCGCCGCCCAAGGTCAACCAGCCGCCGCTGTCGGGCGCGATGGCGAATGCCGCGCCGAATGCGCCATAGGCGCGGGGATCATTGTCCAGATCGGTATAGCGCGCCCAGAGCGCAAGCCTGCCCGCCTCGGTCGGCGCCAAAAGCGCCTCGGCCAGAATATGTCCCTCTGCGACCGCGCCGTTGGCATAGCCCAAGCCGAACCGCAACGACGCATCCCCGCCTATGTCAGCCGCAATCGCTGTCGCGATTTGCCAACTATCGGGACCACCGCCGCCGCGCAGGTCCAAGGCTGTGAGGCCTGCGCCGTGGGCCGCGCCAGAGGCGATAAGCAAGGTCGGGATCAGGATGCTGCGCAATGTCATTTCAAAACCAATTGTAGGCCGCGACGCGGACACCCCCTTTTTCGCAGAGGGTTATGGTTAACGAAATGATAATATTTACAGTTAGTTAACGTGTGTAGCTAACAGGTTAACGCTGGGTATAGTACGCCCGCCACACCCGATGCAGGACGGCAAAGCAAAAGGGGCCGGACAATGCCCAGCCCCTTTTTCAAGTTTCCCAAGATTACTCTTGTTCGTCTTCCTGTTCGGCAATCCAAGCCACCGACACGACCTCTTCGTCGGCGGCCGTGTCGAAAACCTTGACCCCGCCCGCCGAGCGCGAACGGAACGAGATGCCCTCGACCGGCACGCGGATTGACTGACCAGCCGAGGTGACCAGCATCACCTGATCGCCCATTTCGATGGGGAAGGATGCAACCAAGGCCCCACCGCGCATGGATTTTTCCATAGCCGTGACACCCAGACCGCCCCGACCGCGCACAGGGTAGTCGTGGCTGGAACTGATCTTGCCTTGGCCGCGCGCGGTGACGGTCAGGATCAGGTTTTCGGCGGCCGACATTTCGGCGTAGCGCTCGGGGCTGATGGCGCCGGCAACGGCCTCTTCCTCGTCATCCTCGGGTTCGGCCTCATCGGTCAGACCCGCCATGGCACGGCGCATCTTGAGGTAGGCCACACGTTCTTCCGAGGTCGCCTCGAAGTGGCGGATCACCGACATCGAAACCACGCAATCATCGCCGTTCAGACGGATGCCACGCACACCGGTTGAATCGCGGCCCTTGAACACGCGCACCTCTGTCGTGGGGAAACGGATCGCCCGACCCGAGTCCGTGATCAGCATCACGTCATCTTCGTCCGAACAGATGCGCGCATTCACAAGGCTGACGCCTTCGGGCAGTTTCATCGCGATCTTGCCGTTCGACTTCACATTGGTGAAATCGCTGAGCGCGTTGCGCCGCACATCGCCCGCCGAGGTGGCAAAGAAGATCTGCAGGTCGTCCCATTCATCCTCGGGACGGTCCACCGGCATGATGGCGGCAATGGTCACGCCCTGCGGGATTGGCAGGATATTGACGATGGCCTTGCCCTTGGCCGTGCGCCCCGCCAGCGGCAGGCGCCATGTCTTGAGCTTGTAGGCCATCCCGTCGGTCGTGAAGAACAGGAGCTGGGTATGGGTATTGGCGACAAAGAGGGTTGTGACAACGTCCTCTTCCTTGGTCTGCATCGACGACAGACCCTTGCCACCGCGTCGCTGGGCGCGGAACTCGGTCAGGGGCGTGCGCTTGATGTAGCCGCCTTGGGTGATCGTCACGACCATGTCTTCGCGCTCGATCAGGTCTTCGTCCTCAAGATCGCCCGCCCAATCCACGATCTCGGTCCGGCGCGGCACGGCAAAGTTGGTTTTCACCTCGATCAGTTCGTTCGAGATGATTTCCATGATCCGTTCGCGGCTGGCGAGGATGGCAAGGTAGTCCTTGATCTTGCTGGCAAGGTCCTGCAGCTCGTCGGTCACTTCCTTGACGCCGATCTGGGTCAGGCGCTGCAGGCGCAGGTCCAGAATGGCGCGGGCCTGCGTTTCCGACAGGTGATAGGTCCCGTCTTCGTTCACACGGTGCGACGGGTCGTCGATCAGGCGGATGTATTCGGCGATTTCGCCCGCAGGCCAAGCCCGCGTCATCAGTTTTTCACGGGCATCGGCGGCATCGGACGAGCCACGGATGGTCGCTACCACCTCATCCACATTGGAAACGGCAACGGCCAGACCACAAAGCACGTGACTGCGCTCGCGCGCCTTGCGCAGTTCAAAGGCGGTGCGGCGGGCCACGACCTCTTCGCGGAAGGCGATGAAGGCGGACAGGAAGCCGTAGAGCGTCAACTGTTCGGGCTTGCCGCCATTCAGCGCCAGCATGTTGCAGCCAAATGACGTCTGCATGGGCGTGAAACGGTAAAGCTGGTTCAACACCACATCGGGGGTCGAGTCGCGCTTGAGTTCGATCACCACGCGCACGCCGTTACGGTCACTCTCGTCCTGCACATGGGCGATGCCTTCGATCCGCTTGTCGCGGGCCGCTTCGGCGATCTTGTCGATCATCGAGGCCTTGTTCACCTGATAGGGAATCTGGTCGACGATAATGGCCCAACGGTCCTTGCGGATTTCTTCGGTATGGGTGCGGGCGCGGATAATCACGCTGCCACGGCCCTCG
>JAHEBS010000092.1 GCA_024642145.1 Marivivens sp. | reverse complement strand
AAGACCAAGGCGCGTGGCGCAAAAATCAGGGAAGGGGCAGGGGCATGAGCCGCCATATCGAGCAGATCAGCGCAAAAGCCGCGATGGACAGGGCGCGCGCCAATGCGGTGCGAAAATACCCCTCGCCGGACAAAGACGGCGAGCGCCTTTACCCGCTGGCCTCTCCGAATTGTTCGCCAAGTTTCCGCATCGGGGCCGATGACACAATTTTTGCTATCGGGTCCTGTTTTGCGCGAAACGTCGAAAAATCCCTGGAAAGCGCTGGCAAGCGTGTGCTGAGCCGCGAGTTTTCGTTAGGCGATATTGGCGATAGCCTCGGCGATGCTGCAAACTTCTTTAACAAATATTCGATCCATTCGGTGATCAACGAGGTCCGATGGGCGCTTGAACGGCACACGTTTCCCGGGGCCGAATTGTTCTATCCCGTGGGCAAAGGCAGCTATTGTGACTGTCAGCTTGGCATAGCCAAACTTGATTTCCCGCTCGACGAGATTCTGGATTTCCGCCACCGCTATCTGGATGCGATGAAACAGGTGCTGACGGCGGATGTGCTGATCCTGACGCTTGGCTATGTCGAGACTTGGTATGACACCAAGCTCGGTCTGTATCTCAATGTCGCACCGCCGGGTGGACTTCTGAAATCCGAACCGGATCGGTTCGAGTTTCGGGTGCTGAGCTACAATGACATTCTGGATGGGTTGAGCGAGCTTTACGCGCTTCTCAACAAGCATCGCACCAAACCGCTCAAGATGCTGGTGACGGTGTCGCCCGTGCCGCTTTTGTCGACGTTCCGCGATATGGATGTGCTGGTGGCCAACGCCTATTCCAAATCGGTGCAACGCGCGGCGCTGGATGAATTCCTGTTGGACAAGACAGGCGTCGATTATTTCCCGTCCTATGAATTCGTGACGCTGTCGAACCCGATTGTGGCTTGGTCGCGCGGTGATTATCGGCATGTGTCCCCTGATGTGGTCAACCGCATCATGTCCAATGTCTTGCTCAACTATGTCGATGGCGTCGATACGTCGGTGGCTGTCAGCAACACCATGAACGACGAGGCGCTTTTGTCGTCGCTCAAACTCATGCTCAAGCTTGAGGAGCATGGCTCGATTCTGGAACTTGTGGGCCGGAACCGTGATGTTGCGGATGGGAATGCCGATGTCTTGATGATCGAGGCCGCCGCCCAACGGTTGATGGGGCAGATGGACGAGGCCTTTGACACCGTGGCCCGCGCGGCTGCCTTGGACCCCGCGCGTCCAATGGCGCTGGAAAGACAAATCCAGCTGTGCCGACCCTTGCGGCGGCTGGACGAAGCCCGCGCCCTGATTGCCTCGCATGAAAAGGCATTCCCGAACCGCGCCAATTTCCGTGAACGGATCGATTGGGTCTGATTTGGTGATGACGCGCTTTGCCATAACAAAACGAATTTGAACGAGGAACGCGCATGATGGATGGCGAAATCAAAATCGAGTTTCTGGACGACGACGCGATGCCCGCCGAGGCCGCGCCTTTGATCACTGTTGTCGAAAAACTGACCAGCGCGATTGATGAACTCAAGGCGCTGTCACAGACGGTGCGCGCCACGGCACGTATGTCGGCCTTTGGGCCCGATGCCCTGTGCAACATCTATTATGATGACGAAATCTACCCCGTAGCTTTGCCTTTCGCGGATTACGACCGTTACCAGATGCGTCTGGCCGAAACGCGGCAGCCGCCGGACGATGTGCTGTTGCGACAGCTGCGCGATCTGGTGCCCACGCTCGCGGGTCGTGGCCTTGTCGATGTCGGGGGTTATACCGGTTTGGGCGCCGTGATGCTGGCACGGTTGTTGGGTGCTGGGCGCTTGCATGTATTCGAGCCGCAAAAGGTCATGTGGCAGGCCCTGAACGCCACGATCGCGGCAAATGGACTGGCCGGGATCACGCATGTCTCACGCGATGTCATCGGCACCGAAGGCGAGGCGGCGACGATCAGCGCGACCCGCCCTGATCGGCTGTCGGGCACCAATTACCTGCGTCGAGAGGGCGGCCCGCTGACGTGCCGGTCACTGGATGCACTGGAACTGGGCGATGTCGGCTTGGTCAATATCGAGTTCAATGACAGCAAATTCCACGTCCTCAAGGGCATGGTGGGCCTGATCGAACGCTGTAAACCGATCATTATCGCCGATCTTAGCGGCCGTGATGCTGTTGAAATGGACGAATTCCTCAAAGGCTTCAACTACGTCATGTCGCGCGCGGGCCGTCATTCGGCAATCTTTCTGCCAGGCTGACGTGATGCAACGTGGCGGGCGCTGATCCGATGGCCGTGATCTTTTGCACGATGGTCTATAACGACGCGATGTTTCTGGACATCTGGGTCAGATATTACGCGCAGTTCACGGCGCGCGAAAACCTGCACATCATCACCCACGGTCCGCAGCCCTACGCCCATGAAATTGCCAAGGGCTGCACGATCATCGAGATCGAGCGCGATCCGTTGAACCCGCGCCTTGATCAGGATCGGTTCGTGATGATCTGCGACTATGTGGCCGAACTGACCAAGACGCATGAACGCGTCATCTACAACGATGTCGATGAGATCGTGGTGCTGGACCCAGATGTAGGTTCCGATCCCGTAGCCTATATCGCGGCCCTGCCGGCCGAGCAGCAGGTTGTAACCCCGTTGGGGCTGGAAATCGTGCATAGGCCCGATCTGGAATCCGACTACGACTATGGCCGCAAGATGCTTTATCAGCGACGGTTCATCCGCGTGAATGGCTGGTATACCAAGCCCTGTATCACGAATTGTCCGGTGATCTGGGGGCCCGATGGGCATGGATCGTCGCATCCGGTCATCCACCTTGACCCCAACCTCTATCTTTTCCATCTGAAATGGTTCGATCAGGCGTTTCACACCAATCGCCATCTCGATCGGCTAAAGCTGCGGTTCAAGGATCATGAGGGCGAAGAGGTAATTATCGGGGCCGGCAGTTGGGGCTGGTCAGAACAAACCTACAAACTGATCTCGAACAGTTTTTTGCGCATGTCGATCGACCGCAATGACAAGGGTTTTGATTACGAGGACCACCGTAAGCGCATCACCAGCAGCTTTGTCGGCAATGACAAGGGCATGTACAAGATCGACTGGTTCGTTGACGGCGACCTGCGCGAATTGCCAGAGCGGTTCATCGGACTATTCTAGTTCCGTGGCCGGAAAATTCCGGCATTAGGACCACCCAAGGGACCAAAACTCGTGCGATGACCTTGACCTTGGCTTCGGCTAAGCTCAACTAGCGCCAAGCATTGAGCCGAATGAAAGGACCTCAGCCATGACCTTCCAACTCCCCGATCTTCCCTATGCCCATGACGCGCTTGCCGCCAAGGGCATGTCGAAGGAAACCCTCGAGTTTCACCATGACCTGCACCACAAGGCCTATGTCGACAACGGCAACAAGCTGATCGCCGGCACCGAGTGGGAGGGCAAGTCGCTCGAAGATATCATCGTCGGCACCTATAATAAGACCGCCGTTGCGCAGAACGGCATCTTCAACAACATCAGCCAGCTCTGGAACCACAACCAGTTCTGGGAAATGATGACCCCCGGCGCGTCCAAGATGCCCGGCGCGCTGGAAAAAGCGCTGACCGACAGCTTTGGTTCGGTCGCCGCGTTCAAGGAACAGTTCAGCGCCGCAGGTGCCGGACAGTTCGGCTCTGGCTGGTGCTGGCTGGTCAAGGACAAGGACGGCGCCCTGAAGGTCACCAAGACCGAAAACGGCGTGAACCCGCTCTGCTTTGGCCAGACCGCGCTGCTGGGCTGTGATGTGTGGGAACATTCCTATTACATCGACTACCGCAACAAGCGGCCGGCCTATCTGACGAACTTCCTCGACAACCTCGTGGATTGGGAAAACGTCGCAGGCCGCATGTAAGGCGCGGCATTCTAACGACAGGGCCTCGCGGAAACGCGGGGCCCTTTGCGTTAGGGGGGTTGAAGCCTTTGGTCTTGCGGGTGAAAGTCTCGATATCAGTGAAAGGCCTACCTTGGTTGAACTTCCAAAATCCATGCGCCCCGAGGCCGCCCGCGCCCTGTTTCTGGGGTTACCGCCCGTAACAGTGGCCGAGATGGACGGGTATTGGCATGGCGGTTCGCTGTCGACCGGTCACCCGCTGGACAGTCTGCTGCTTGCCTCGGGCTGGATCGGCAAGGAATTTCGTGACGGCGAGGCCGATCCGCTGGTGATGCGGGGCGCGTTCGGGCGTTATCGGCTGAACCCGGGCCTGTTGCCGCTCGGGGCGGCGATGGCGTTGCGGCTTGATCTTTGGCCTTTTGCGCGTCCGGTCTTCAGCCTCTTGGGGCCTTTGCTGTCCACCCGCACACCGCGCGCGCGTTTGCGGATGGTGGACTATGGCGGCACGGTTTCAGCGGCGATGGTCTATGACCAAAAACCCATCATCGACCACTTTCGCAGGCTGGATGACCAGAGGCTGTTGGGGCTGATGGACCGGCGCGGCGATCGCGCGCCGTGTTTTTTCACACTGACCAAGGCCGCGCGTGGCGCTGCGGCTAGGGCGCGCTGAACCCGTCGCGCAGCGCGGCTTCGAGTGCGGCGACATCGGGCACAACCCTGAAGAAGGTCTTGATCGAGGCATCGGCAAAGCCCTCGGTCACGACGCGTTCGACCAAGGTCAGCAGCGGGTCCCAGTAACCCGCAATGTTGAGCACGAACAACGGCTTGTCATGCAATCCCAACTGGCGCCACGTTAGCGCCTCGAAAAACTCGTCCAGTGATCCCGCCCCACCCGGCAGCATCACCACGGCGTCGGCGTTCATGAACATGACTTTCTTGCGTTCGTGCATGGTTTCGGTGATCACGAAACTGTCCAGTTCGCGCCGCCCGACCTCGAGTTTCATCAGATGCGTGGGGATAACGCCAAAGGTTGCGGCCCCCGCGGCCTGTGCCGCCCGTGCCACGGCCCCCATCAGTCCGACATCGCCCGCCCCATAGACCAACCGCCAGCCATTTCGGGCCAGCATGGCGCCGGTGGCCTCTGCGGCAGCCATGTAGGCGGGGTTGGTGCCGGTGCGGGCGCCACAGTAGACGCAGACGGAAATCGTGGGGTGTGGCATCTAGGTCTCCAGTCGCAAGGAAATTACGCAGCATTTTGACCCGTCATAGCGGCGTTGCTATGGTCGCTCAACAGCCGGGCTCAGAACCCGGTGGGGCGGAAGGGGCTATCCACGTGTCAGACGAGAACAAGACCACAGCCGGGTCCAGAGGCGCCGGTATCATTGTCGCTGTCATTATTGCCATTCTGGCGCTTTGGGCATGGAAGCCGTGGGACCGCGGCGCGACCGACGCGCCCACCCAGACGGCCGATAGCGCCGCCAGTTCCGATGCCGGTGAAACCGCTACGGATGAAAACGCCGATGCTGCAAGCGCGGAGGGGACATCGGCAGTTGCCGAACAACCGGCCGAAGCTTCCGCCGCAGATGACAGCGCCACCGCCGCGGCCGCAGAGATGCCCGCGCCCAGCTTTGACGTGGTGCGCATCGATCCCGAGGGGAATGCGGTCTTTGCGGGCACCGCCGCGCCAGGTGCGGTTGTGGCCGTCTTGATCGACGGGGTCGAGATCGCGCGCGAGACCGCCGATCTCAACGGCAAGTTCGTTATCCTGACAACGCTGCCGCCGTCCGACCAGCCGCGCATCCTTACCTTGATGATCGACCCCGACGGGGCCGCAGTTCTGGCGAACGCGCAGATCGTGATCGCCCCGTCCGAGGTGCAGGTTGCCGAAGCCGCGACCGATAGCGCAGATGCAGGGACCACGACCGCCGATGCGGCAAGTGCCGAGGCCGTCGAACCGGTCGCCGAAACCGCCGCTGCCGAAACCGCCGCTGCCGAGACCGCCGCCGCGGATGCTGCCGCAGCCGAGGTCGCATCGACCGAGGATGATGCGGCCATCACCGAGGCAACCGATGCCGCGCAGCCTGCGGTTCTGGCCTCCGATGCCGAGGGTGTCAGCGTGATCCAGCCGGCGGTTGCCGCCGATGCAACCCCCGAGGTCGTCGCGGCCGTGGCGCTGGATGCCATCAGCTATGATGCGAATGGCGAGGTCATCGTTTCGGGACGGGCCCAACCGGGCAACAGCGTGCGCATCTATCTGGACAATACCTTGGTCAGCGAACTGACTCCGGATGAAACAGGGGCTTGGGCGACCACGCTGACCGACATCGCGCCCGGCGTCTATACGTTGCGGCTGGATGAAATCGGGCCAGATGGCGCCGTCGTGTCGCGGATTGAATCGCCCTTCAAGCGTGAAACCACCGAGGCTGTGGCCGAAGCCATGGGCACCGACGAGACCACCGCCGCCGATAGTGTCACCATGCGCACCGTCCAGCCGGGCAACACGCTGTGGGCATTTGCCCGCGATCGTTACGGCGAGGGTATTCTCTACGTGATGATCTACGAGGCCAACAAGGACCGGATCCGCAACCCCGATCTGATCTATCCCGGTCAGGTCTTTGTGATCCCCGATCCGCAGTAAGGGTGGAACTTCCGCGCGCAAGGACATAAGTCTCCGGCGATAGCCGCCGGAGATGCCCATGCGCCGCCTGCCCAAGACCGCCGCCAATCTGTCCAACAAGAAGATCGACGGGTGGTCCATCATCCGCCGCGTCACCCCCTATCTCTGGCCCGAGGGTCAGCTTTGGGCCAAGTGGCGCGTGGTGGTGGCCTTGCTGCTGCTGCTGGCCGCCAAGGTGATCGGGGTCTGGTCGCCCATCCTCTATAAACAGGCGGTCGACAGCCTTGCGCCTGACGGCGCCTCTGCCGCGACCTATCTGGGCTTGGGTGCGGTGGGGCTGACACTGGCCTACGGCCTCGCGCGGCTTCTCAACAACGGTTTCCAGCAACTGCGCGATGTGGTGTTCACGCGCGTCGGTCAACGCGCCCTGCGCCAGTTGGCGGGCGAAACCTTTATGCATATTCACCGTTTGTCGATGCGCTATCACATCACGCGCAAAACCGGTGGCCTGAGCCGCGTGATCGAACGCGGTGTCAAAGGCGTCGATTTTTTGCTGCGCTTCTTGTTGTTCTCGATGGGGCCGCTGGCGCTGGAACTGTTGATGGTGGCCGTCGTCATCGCGTTCTATTTCGACATTTGGTATCTGGTCGTCGTCGCAGGCACGATCGGCATCTATGTCTGGTTCACCTTCAAGGTGACCGAGGCGCGGGTGAAAATCCGCAAAGAGATGAACGATCAGGACACCGACGCCAACCAGAAGGCCATCGACAGCCTGCTCAACTTTGAGACGGTCAAGTATTTCGGGGCCGAGGCATGGGAGGCCGCGCGCTATGACCGCGCCATGGCCGGTTATGAGGTTGCAGCCAACCGCACCAATATTTCGCTGGCTTTCCTCAACTTCGGTCAGGCCTTCCTGATCACCGCTGGCCTGACCATCGTCATGACCATGGCCGCGCTGGATGTATCGGCGGGCAAGCTGACGGTCGGTGATTTTGTGATGATCAACGCCTATATGATCCAGATCACCATGCCGCTGAACTTTCTCGGCACGGTTTATCGCGAGATCCGGCAGGCGCTGATTGACATGGGTGACATGTTCAACCTGCTCGACCAGCCCGCCGAGATCCAAGACGCGCCGGATGCGCCCGCCTTGGCCGTCAAGGGCGGCGAAATCGTGTTTGACGATGTGCATTTCGGCTATGAGGCCGAACGGCAGATCCTCAAAGGCGTCAGCCTGACGCTGAAGCCCGGTCAGACCGTTGCCATTGTCGGCCCCTCGGGCTCGGGCAAATCGACGATCGGGCGGCTTTTGTTCCGGTTTTACGATGTGACCGGTGGTGCGGTGCGCGTCGACGGGCAGGATATTCGCGCGGTAAGTCAGGAAAGCCTGCACAAGGCCATCGGCGTGGTGCCGCAAGACACCGTGCTTTTCAACGACACGATCCGCTACAACATTGCCTATGGCCGCCCCGATGCCGCCGAGAGCGAGGTTATCGCCGCCGCCAAGGCCGCCAAGATCCATGATTTTGTCCAGACCCTGCCGCAGGGTTACAACACCACGGTGGGCGAGCGAGGGCTGAAACTGTCGGGCGGTGAAAAGCAGCGGGTGGGTATTGCGCGCACGCTTCTCAAGAACCCGCCAATCCTGATCCTCGATGAGGCCACAAGCGCGCTTGATACGGGCACCGAGCGCGAGATTCAGGCCGAACTCAAGGCCATGGGGCAGGGGCGGTCGGTCATCACCATCGCCCACCGCCTGTCCACCATCGCCGATGCCGATCAGATCTTGGTGCTTGAGGGTGGCAAGGTCGTGGAACAGGGCCGCCACGAACAGCTCTTGGCGCGCGAGGGGCGATATGCGCAGCTCTGGAATCGTCAGGCGGCCGAGGAAGAAAGCGTCGCGGCCGAATAATCAGCCGCGCGCCGCCTGCCAGACCGCATATTCAGCGGCCCGTTCCGACCGGATACGCGCCAAGAGATGCGGTGATAATGTAAGATCCGCCTTTGGCGATACATTCAGCGCCTTGGTTTCGATCTTGAGGCCAAGGCGCGCCTCGAAAAAGCCCGTCACTGCACCAAAGGATTCGTAGCGGAACAAATGCGTGACCCCGACGGCCCCCGCACCGTCGCCCACAAACCTTGCCTGTGAACCGACATTGGCAAAGCCTGGCGGTGTTTTACGCAGCCAACCCTCGACAAAGGCATCAAAGCTGCGGCCTTGGGTGCTGTTGGGGTGGCCGGTGATGTCGTCGCGCTGGCGGTAGCGAAACCAACTGCCAAGCCAGTCAACCGGATCGCGCACGATGGCGACAGTTTCAAACCCGCCAGCCGCAGCCGTCTTGAAAAGGGGCAGCATGAACCGTTCGAAACGCTGCAATGTCATATGCTTAAGCTGCGGCGGGTCGCGCATGACAATCTCGGCGCGCGGGCCAATCGCCATTTCCAGCGCGGTGGTCCCTGTTTTCGGAACAGCCAGAAATGCCAGCCGCTCTTTCCAGAAAACCATCATTTTGCCGCTCCGCGCCTGTCTGCCCTGAGTTGTAAACTACCCGTTAACCATGGGCAGGCAATCCTTCTTGGTGAAAAATCTCTTGCAATGTTCTTGTTTTGATCTCACAAGTAACAAGAACACAACAAGAACAATGGCAGCGTTGCCGCCCCCGCGGCGGTGTGAAATAAGGGATCAGAACATGGCATTGGCAGAACTGTTTGATATGAACGACAAGCGCACCGCTGAAAAGCAAAAGGCCCTGGAATCGGCCCTTGCCCAGATCGAACGTCAGTTCGGCAAAGGCTCGATCATGAAGCTCGGCGGCGAGAACAAACTCGCTGACATCGAGGCGACCTCGACCGGTTCTCTGGGTCTTGATATCGCGCTTGGCATTGGCGGCCTGCCCAAGGGGCGGATCGTGGAAATCTACGGGCCGGAAAGCTCGGGCAAGACCACGCTCACGCTGCATGTGGTTGCCGAAGAACAGAAAAAAGGTGGCGTTTGCGCCTTTGTCGACGCCGAACACGCGCTCGACCCGCAATATGCCAAGAAGCTGGGCGTCAATCTTGACGAGCTTTTGATCTCGCAGCCCGACACCGGTGAACAGGCGCTCGAAATCGTCGATACGCTGGTGCGTTCCGGCGCCGTCAGCCTTGTGGTGATTGACTCGGTCGCGGCATTGACGCCGAAATCGGAACTTGAGGGCGACATGGGCGACTCCAGCGTGGGCGTTCACGCCCGCCTGATGAGCCAAGCCATGCGTAAACTGACCGGTTCGATTTCCAAGTCGAATTGCATGGTGATCTTTATCAACCAGATCCGCATGAAGATCGGCGTGATGTTCGGTAGCCCCGAAACCACCACGGGCGGCAACGCGCTCAAGTTTTACGCCTCGGTCCGTCTCGATATCCGCCGTATCGGCGCGATCAAGGACCGTGAAGAGGTCGTGGGCAACACCACCCGCGTCAAGGTCGTCAAGAACAAGGTGGCGCCGCCCTTCAAGCAGGTCGAATTCGACATCATGTATGGCGAAGGCATCTCGAAGACGGGCGAATTGCTGGATCTTGGTGTCAAGGCCGGCGTGGTCGAGAAATCGGGGTCGTGGTTCAGCTACGGCGACGAACGCATCGGTCAGGGCCGCGAGAACGCCAAACAGTTCCTGCGTGAGAACGCGGCCATGGCCAATGAGATCGAAGACAAGATCCGCGCCAGCCATGGGCTCGACTTTAATGGCAGCGAAGAGACCGATAACGATGTTCTCGACGAATAGGCCATCCCGCCTTTGGTAATGGATTGGACCCCGTAGCGCAGGCTGCGGGGTCTTTGCTTTCGGATGTTTCTGCTGTGCAGCGTAGCGATGCTGCATTGCAAATCCGCTCTTGTGTAAATGCGTAAATGCGGGCGATAAACGGCCTCGCACCGCATTTTTCCTGAGGGAAGCCTACCTGATGACCAGCCTTGCCGACATCCGCTCGACCTATCTCGATTTCTTCGCGCGCAATGGGCATGAGGTTGTGGCATCCTCGCCGCTTGTTCCGCGTAACGATCCGACGCTGATGTTCACGAACTCGGGCATGGTCCAGTTCAAGAACCTCTTTCTTGGCGTCGAGAACCGCGACTACAAGCGCGCGACCACGGCGCAGAAATGTGTGCGCGCTGGCGGCAAACATAATGACCTCGACAACGTGGGTTATACCGCACGCCACCACACGTTCTTTGAGATGCTCGGCAACTTTTCCTTTGGGGATTATTTCAAGGAACAGGCCATCGGCTTTGCTTGGGAATTGTTGACCAAGGACTTTGGTCTCAACAAGGACAAGTTGCTGGTGACGGTTTACCACACCGATGATGAGGCCGCCGGATTTTGGAAAAAGATCTCGGGCCTTTCGGACGACCGGATCATCCGCATCCCGACCGATGACAATTTCTGGCGCATGGGCCCCACTGGCCCCTGTGGCCCCTGCACCGAAATTTTCTATGATCACGGCCCCTCGATCTGGGGCGGCCCACCCGGTTCGGCCGAAGAAGACGGGGATCGCTTTATCGAGATCTGGAACAACGTCTTCATGCAAAACGAGCAGTTCGAGGACGGCACGCTCAAGCCGCTCGAAATGCAATCGATCGACACCGGCATGGGTCTGGAACGCATCGG
>JAHEBS010000091.1 GCA_024642145.1 Marivivens sp. | reverse complement strand
GTGACAGGCATTCGCAGGTGTTGGTGCTGGTGTTCAGCGTCTCGTTGGTGGCGCAGGACTGCGGCACCTGACACTGCCCGCCGATATCGAGGTTCGGCGACAGGCATTCGCAGGTGTTGGTGCTGGTGTTCAGCGTCTCGTTCGTGGCGCAAGACAACGGCACCTGACACTGGCCGCCGATATCGAGGTTCGGCGACAGGCACTCGCAGGTGTTGGTGCTGGTGTTCAGCGTCGACGCGCCGGGGCAGTTCTTGGGCACTTGGCAGGCGCCATTGATCACCAGATTCGAAGGCGGGCATTCGCAGGCTGTGCCTTCGGAATTGGGCACCTCGTTCGGCTTGCAAACGAGCGGCACGTCCAGCGGTTTGGGCTCGGAAATATCGCCGCAGCTGCTGATCGGCGCCTGGAAGTCTGACAAAAGCGGGCTTTGGTCCACCACATAGGGGAAGTATTCGCGCAGTTCCTGATTGCGCGTATCACCAAAGAAGAACTTCACGTTGGTGTTGCGCTGGGCATGACCCAGTCCGCAAAGCTCGACAATCGCTTCGCACTGGCCGTTGAGCGGGCAAAGCACGACCTCGCCCTCGAACAGAACGACACTGGTGAGGCGGCCGCGCTGGATGGCAAAGTCAAAGATCGTGCCACGCACGCCCATGGTCGCCGTTGGCGTCGTGATATTGTAAACGGGTTTGTCGCTGGCACCGGTGATAAAGCGGAACGTGCCCGCCACTGCATTGATGCTAAAGCGGCTGGCGCGGTTCGAGGACTGCATCAAAATGTCGTCGACCACCAGTTGTGAACCGGGTCCGACGACGACGTGCGTATCATCGGCAAAGATCAGCTGCACCGATCCGGTATCGCCGGTGGTAATGACGTCACCGACTGAAACCTCGGCACCCTCGGCAATCTCGACGGTGGTGGTTCCGCTGGTCAGTTCGGCCTTTTGCGTGACCGCAGCCACGTAGCCAACCGCATCAGCGGAAGCGGCCGAGGCCGCAAATAGGATGAGCAATACAGATGCCCAAAACTCGAAAAATCTACGCATATCCAGCCCCCCGCCAGATAGGTCAGCCCCTGCGATCAAAATGATACGCAGCAGCCGGACCCAGCATTAGGAAAGATAGTTGCACGTTTTCAGGCGCTCATAGGCAAAATCGACCATTTGGTAAGTTGTCGGCGGCCGATTAATACAAATTTCATACATTTGGTGGATCGCGCGGCCTGATGCCCGAAAAATCAGCTGTTGCCAAAGCGGGCGCAAAGACCGGATTGCCGCCTTATTGGCGCCAAAATCGATCAAAAAGCGAATCACTCTGGCGCTTGTCCGACATTGGCGCGCCACGAAACCGCCTCTTTTGGGGTCAGGCCGGTTGCTTCCAGGCTGGGTCGAAACAGATCGGAAAACGGGCGCGGATATTCGCGTCCAGCGTGTTCGAAATGGTCTGCGGAAAATGCCGGCTCAACAACTCGCCCGCCACCTCGCGCGCGCGTTCCGACATGGTGCTTGCGCCTTCGGCCGCCCAGACCTGCGCCGAGGCGCGGTCGGCCACGGCAGGGTAGACATATTCGGATTCCATGCTGCGGAGGGTATCAGCCGCCCCCAGATAATGGCCTTCGCCCGATACGGCCGCCTTGATGGTGGCAACCGACAGCGTTTCCTCGTTGACCTCGATGCCGCGCACCACCCGCTGGGCCATGCCAAGCATGTCATTGTCGATCACCAAGGCCTCCCATGACACGCCCATCAGGCTGGCCATCATGCCCGCGCTTTCCAGAATGCGGTTCGCACCGGCCAGTCCGGCCACAACCGCAGATATGCCCTTTTCATAGCCCATCTGCGCATCGGGCATCTTGGCGTCCGACATCGAGGTGGCAACCGTGGTGGGCACATCATAGAACCGCCCGATCTGGGCGATCGCCGCCATCAGGATCGCTACTTCGGCCGAGCCGCCAGCGAAAGCGCCGGTCCGCAGATCGACGGTAAAGGGCCATGCCGCAAAGGACATCGGGCTACCGGGATTGACCATGTTGACCACCGCAAGACAGGCCAGCGCCTCGGCCGTGACCTGCACCAGCGATCCGGCCAGATAGGCGGGCGAGGTCGCACCGGCCTGCGGCGCAATGGCGATATCCGAAATCAGGCCGCGCCGCGCCGTGGCCACCATGACATCCAGACTGTCGGCGGCAAAGCGCAGGGGAGAAACGATGGGGCAGCCACCAAAGGTCACGAAGGGCCGATCGCGGAACTTGGCCTCGGAACCTGCGACCATGCCATACATCTCGACCACCGCCGGCAGTGCCTCGACAGCGTTTACGGCATGTTCGACCGGCTTGGTGGTGCCCGACAGCACGGCATAGGCCACGTTGATATCGGCCTCGATCAGGTTCTCGATCTCGGTCGGCACCACCATCTGGCCGTATTGATGGATATTGGGCAGCGCATCGACCATGCGCGCGGTATCGTAGATGTCGCGCAGGACCGAGGGGCGATAGCTGCGGGTCTCGAAATCCAGAACCGAAACCGCCTCGCCCGAGGTTGCATAATGCACGCGGTCACCCCCGACATGCAGATCGGCATGTGCCGGATCGCGGCTGTAGACCACATATTCGCGCGCGGCGCGGATCAATATGTCCTCGATCAGGGCCGCCGGAAACACCAACCGTTTGCGCTCATTAAGGTAGCAGCCCTTTGACGTGGCGATTTCAATCACCTCGGGCGTGGCCTCGCCAATGCCAACGCTCCCCAAAAGTTCGAGCGCCGCGCGGTGGATTGCCAGCACATCGGCATCGGTCAAGGGGTTGAACCGCCCGCCCGACATGCCCGCCCAGACGGGTTTGCGGTCAGCCTCGGGGCCGGCAGCGCGCGCGGCAAGACGGGCCGAACGACCGCCCGCGCGGTTGCGGCGGGTGGCGGGGGCATCGGCATTGGGGCGGTTGTCCATGGGCTTGCTCCTTGGGGATGCCGCGCAAGCTATGGGATTCTGAGCTACTGGTCAATTTTTTCTGAGTGATTGCTCATAATATTTGAACACAGGTCAGCCTTGCATTATATTCGGCACATGACAGCCGAGGCCAAAATCACCTCTCCGACCAGCCGCCGGATGCAGGCGCGCATTATCGATGCCGTGATCGACACCGTGGCCGAATGCGGTATTTCCGGCACGACGCTGGCGCAGGTCGCCAAACGCGCCGGCGTGTCGCAGGGCGTGCTGGTGTTCCATTTCGGCAGCAAAGACGCGCTCTTGGCGGAAACGCTGATACGGCAGAACGCCGATTATCTGCGGCTATGGTCGGTGGCGGCAGAGGCAACGGATCCCTTGGCCCGCGTGTTGGGGCTGATCCGCGCAGACTTTAGTCCCGAGATCTGTACGCGGCGCAATCTGGCCCTGTGGTTCGCGTTCTGGGGCGAAACAACGGCGCGCCCGGTCTATCGCCGCCTCTGCGAAGAGGCCGAGCGCGACAGGGCGGCGGCAATGGTCACGGCCACGACAGCCCTGACCGACAGGCATGGGGGGCCAGAGCCCGAACTCTTGGCGCGCGCGATCGATTCCATGACTGACGGGCTCTGGCTGCAGATGCATATCCACGGACCAAAGATGCCGCGTGCGCGCGCATTGGACGAGGCGCTGGACCATCTGCGGCTGTTGCTGCCGCATCTGGCCCGGCGGATCTGACGCCTTTTAGGCGGCGCGGCGGCGCGGACGGCGGCCCTTGGCGGGCGCACCGCTGGCACCGTTGCCCTGACGGGGCTGGCGGCGCTGCTGTTGCTGACCGCGCGGCTCGTTGCCTTCGCGCTTGAGCGCGGCGGGCATAAAGCCCGAAGCGACGGGGATCTCGATCTTCATCAGCTTTTGGATCTGCTTGAGCTGATCGATCTCTTCGCCGCAGCAAAACGCGATCGCCTCGCCCTCACGGCCTGCACGTGCGGTGCGGCCAATCCGGTGAACATAGTTTTCCGGCACCTCGGGCAGGTCATAGTTGATGACATAGGCGACGCCCGGAATGTCGATACCACGCGCGGCCACATCGGTGGCAACCAGCACGGTAATCTCGCCATCGCGGAAAGCCTTGATGGCGCGGTCGCGCTGGCCTTGGCTCTTGTTGCCATGGATCGAAGCGGCGTTATAGCCATCGGCCACAAGGCCCTTCATCAGCTTTTCGGCGCCGTGTTTGGTGCGCGAAAACACCAGCGTCAGCGCGCTCAGATCTGCCGAAAGGATTTCGCGCAGCTTGCCGGGCTTTTCGCCCTTGGCGATGAAATGCACCGACTGGGTGATCTTGTCGGCGGCTTTGCCGGGGGGCGAAACCTGCACGCGCTTGGGATTGGTCAGGTAGGTGCCGGCGAGTTCTTCCATCTGCTTGGGCATGGTGGCCGAGAACAGCATGGTCTGGCGCGGCGTGCCCAGACGCGGCGCAATTTTACGCAGCGCATGGATAAAGCCCATGTCCAGCATCTGGTCGGCCTCGTCCAGAACCAGATGGCGCACGGTCCCGAGATCAACCGCGCGGCGATCAAGAAGGTCGATCAGGCGGCCAGGCGTGGCCACCAGAATATCGGTGCCACGGGCCAGCATGATCATCTGCTTGCCAATGGACTTGCCGCCGACCACGGTCGAGACGTTGATGCGCGTGCCTTTGGCCAGCACATGCAGGCTGTCGGCAATCTGGGTCACCAGTTCACGCGTCGGCGCAAGGATCAGCGCCTTGACCGATTTGGGCAAGGGGCGCGACGGCTCGGCCATCAGGTGGTCGATCAGCGGCAGGCCGAAGGCCAGCGTTTTGCCGGTGCCTGTCTGGGCAAGGCCCATCAGGTCGTGGCCTTCCAGCGCCAGCGGGATCGCCTGCAACTGGATCGGGGTGGGTTGGGTAAAGCCGGCATTGGCCAGCGCGGTCATCAGGGCCGGCGCGAGGCCGAGCTTGTCGAAGTCAGACATTCATATCCTTATGCTGCGCGCGGCATCCAAGCCGGCGCAAACGGTTAGTGACCGCACATGCGGCCCGAGAGGGTTCGCGCAGGCCCAAAGACAAAGGGGCATACCCCGCCCTGTCCGGCCGTTGCGTCAGGAACCCTGCGTGATGGGGAAACTGATTTTCAGTTGGCGCTGATGGCCCGAACGGGCCGGCATGCTCACGCGGCAGCGCAGCGACAGGGCTGCACATGGTTGTTTATGGTGCATCTGTCAAGCTTTCATTACCGAGGCGGACGGCGGATCATGGCCCTTATAGCCCCCCGAAAACCGCCCTGCCGCCCAGAAATGTGGCCAAAACCTTGGTCGCGCCTATCTCGTTGGCGGGGCAGGTGAAAATGTCGCGGTCGATGACAATGAAATCGGCGTATTTGCCGGCCTCGAGGCTACCCGTCTCGTGGTCGCGCCAACCAGCGCGGGCAGCGTTGACCGTATAGCCCATGACGCAGTCGCCAATGCTTAGCGCTTCTTGCGGGATAAAGGGCGGCAAGTTGCCCAGCCCGCCCGCATGCTGACGGGTGATGGCGGTTTCCATGATCTCGAAGGGATTGAGCGTGCTGACCGTCCAATCCGACGACAGCACGATCTCGGCCCGCGCGTCGCGCAGGGAACGGAACGCGTAGGTAAATCGCCCGCGCGCCTCGCCCACCAGAGGCAACGAAGCCTCGTCAATGGCGGGGCCGTGCTGGGCCCAGAGGGGCTGGATATTGGCGGTCACGCCCAATTCGGCAAAGCGCGGGATGTCGGCGGGATCAATGAACTGGATATGGGCAATGTGGTGACGCGACGGCCATTCGCCATTCGCCTTGCGGGCCGTTTCCATCCCGTCCAGAGCCGCGCGCACAGCCAGATCACCGATCGCATGAACATGTATCTGGAACCGTTCGGCGTCGAAGGCGGTGAACAGCGTGTCGATCTCGTCCAGCCCGAACATCAAAGACGCGTTGCCGCCCTGTTCGTCGGAATAATCCTCGATCATCGCGGCGGTGCGGTTCTCGATCACACCGTCGAAAAAGAACTTGGCGGAATGCACGCGAAACATCGGGTGGGTGGCCTCGTTGCGCATCTTGGTCACGCGGGCCACGGCCTCGGCGGGGTCTTCGCCCGAAACCACATGCGCGGTGGCCAGCGTGCGGGTCGTCAACGCGCCCTCTTGGGCCATTTTATTATAGATATCGGCCAGACGCGGGAAAATCCGCGCGTCCAGAACGCCCGTGATACCGTGCGCATTGGCCAGTGACTGTGCGAAGCGCACGCCTTCGAACATTTCCTCGTCATCCGGCAGGGGGCGCTTCTGGTTCACCCAGTCAATCGCGCGCTCGTAAAGCAACCCTGTCGCATGGCCGGCGGCATCGCGCACAAAATGTCCGTCCGCAGGGTCCGGCGTATCGTCGGTCAGGCCAAGCAGTTCGATGGCTTTGGAATTGATGCAGCCATTATGGCCATCCGAGGCCATGATAAAGCAGGGACGGTCGGTGACGGCGGCATCCAGAACCCGTCGGTCAAGGTTGGTGTCGTTAAGCCGCGCCGAGTCATAAAAGCCGCCACAGACCCATGCGCGTTCCGTCTCGGCGGCATAGGACGCAAGCCGCGCCGTAATCTCTTGCGGCGTTTTGCAGCCCGAAAGATCGGTGCCTTCCACAAAGTGGTGCCCGCCCTCGATCTGGTGGATATGGGTATCGTGAAAGCCGGGCAGAACCATCCGCCCGCCTGCATCCAGAACCTTTGCGTGCGGCGCGGCCATCGCACGGATATCTGCATCCGATCCCACAGCGATGATGCGCCCCCCTGCCATGGCCATCGCAGACGCATGCGGCATGATCGGACCCATCGTCCGAATGTCCCCATTGACGAGAATCGTATCAGCAACGGTCATAATATTTTCCCTTGGAGAAACGGCAGGACGCTACCTATAACATAATATAGTTGCGCAACGGATCGCCGGAAGCAACTTTACTTTCTTACAGCCGAAACTTCAGGGCGCGCCCAAAGACGCCCGCATTTCTGGCTTCGCAAAAACAACAGGGGAGAATGAAATGAACCGTATCAAGTTCATCGACCGGATGGTTCAGGGCAAACTGAGCCGCCGCGAAATGATGAAGGGCGCTGCCGCCTTTGGCGTGGGTGCCACCATGCTGCCGCGCGCGACCAACGCGGACGAATTGCTGACCTGTCTGGAATGGGGCGGCTATGACGACGCCAGTTTCTTTGAACCCTATATGGAGAAATACGGGGTCATGCCCAATTTCTCGATCTTCGCGGGTGAAGAGGACGCTTTGGCCAAGGTGCTTGCGGGCTTTGCCGCTGACGTCATGCACCCCTGCAACTATTCTGTCGCACGCTTTGTCAACGCGGGCGTGGCCAAACCTATCGACACCTCGCGCCTGACCCATTGGAACGACATCTTCCCGGTCCTGCAAAAGTCCGAAGGTGTTCTGATGAACGGCGAGATCATGATGGCGCCCGCGGACTGGGGCAACTCGTCGATCGCCTATCGCCCCGATCTGGTCGAACCCGATTTCATCGCCGACCCAAGCTGGAGCATCTTCTTCGACGACCGCTACAAGGGCAAAGTCTCGTTGCTCGACGACTTCCTTGTGGTTCTGATCGGCATGATGGTCGATGGCCAGAAATACGATGACATCTACAACATGTCCGGCCCCGATATTCTGGCCGCAGCCGAGAAATACGGCAACAAGGCGCTGGAAATTTCGCGCTTCCTCTGGACCGACGCCACCACGTTGCAGCAGGCCATGGCCTCGGGCGAGATCGTTGCCTGCTATGCCTGGAACGACCTGATCGGCAACCTTCAGGCCGAGGGTGTGCCTGTGGCCTATGCCAACCCCAAGGAAGGCATGTTCACATGGTTCTGCGGCTTGACCCTGCTCAACACCGGTCATGCTGACGAGGCCGCGGCCTATGACTTTATCGACGCATGGCTGTCGCCAGAGACCGGCAAGGCGCTGATCGAGGGTTCAGGTTATGGCCATTCGAACATGAAGAGCTTTGAAATCGCAGACCCAGCGGCCATTGCGGCAATGGGCCTGACCGATCCGATCAAGATGATGGAAACCTCGATCGTGTTCCGCACCCCTGACGATGCGGTGCAAGAAGAGCAGGTTCGCATCTGGGAAGACATCAAGGCGCTGCATATCTGATCGCGCGCCCATGTCAGATGATACCAAAACCAACCGCCGCGGGCTTTTTGCCCGTGGCGGGCTATTTGCCGACCGTGCCCGTCGCCGCGAGGCGCTGACGGGCATCGGGTTGTTGTCACCGGCGCTGGTGGTCATGATTTCGATGCTTGCGCTGCCCGTGGGCGCGCTGGTGATCATGAGTTTCTGGACCCAGAACGGGTTCAACCTCGACACAAGTTTCACGCTCGATAACTACCGCAGGCTTTTCGCGCGATCCGATCGCGTGACCGAATGGATGGGGATGACCTTTCATCTGGCCTATCCGGTGCCCGCCATCTTGATGATCAAGTCGCTGGCCATGTCGTTGATGGCGACGGTGGCCGTTGTGTTGTTGGCCTATCCGATGGCCTATTTTCTGGCCTTTCGCGTGACGCGCTACAAGGCGGCGTGGATCATCATGCTGACGATCCCGTTTTGGACCTCTTACCTGCTGCGGGTTTTTTCGTGGAAAGTGGTGCTGGGGTATAACGGCGCGATCAATTCAGGGCTGATGTCACTCGGCCTGATCGATAAACCATTGGAATTTCTGCTCTATAATCCCGCAGCCGTTGTGATCACGCTGTCGCACGCATGGGTCAGCTTTGTGGTGCTGCCCATTTTTGTCTCGCTGGAAAAGATCGACCGCTCGATGCTCGAGGCGGCGGCGGATCTGGGCGATAGCCGGTCCAGACGGTTCCGCCGCATCATCCTGCCCCTGTCGATGCCCGGCACGATCTCGGCCGCGCTGATGGTCTTTATTCCCACGGTCGGCGACTACGTCACGCCTCAGCTTGTGGGTGGGAATGGCGGCACCATGATCGGCTCGCTGGTGCAGCTTTTGTTCACCAAGCAAAACAACGCGCCGCTGGGCGCGGCCATTTCGCTGGTGATGATGGGGATCATCGCGGTGCTGGTGCTGATCTTCCTGACGCTGATCGGTTACTGGAAAATGCGCGCGCGGAGGGCCTCATGAAGAAGGGTTGGGGCCTGACCGTTTACGCGGTTCTTTTCGTCGCCTTCGTCTATGGGCCGGTGCTGATCCTGCCCCTGTTTTCATTCAACGATAACACTTTTGCGACGTTTCCGCTGACCGGTTTCACCACGCGACACTATGTGGACATGCTTGGTCAGAGGCAGATGATCGCCTCGCTGATGAACTCGCTCAGGATCGGGCTGGCGGTGACGGTTCTGGCGACAGCCATCGCCATTCCTGCGGCCATCTCGATCACGCGCTACCGCTTTCCGGGCAAGCCCGCGGTGCTGTCGATGTTGATGCTGCCGCTGGTCGTCCCCTCGATCGTGCTGGCCGTGGCGCTCTTGGTCATCATCCTGCGCTTTCTGGGGCTGCCCCTTTCGCTTTGGACCGTGGCCGCCGGACATGTGCTGGTGGCCCTGCCCTTTTGCGTTTCGGTGCTGATCTCGCGGCTTGAGGGGTTCGACCAAAGCCTTGAGGAGGCCAGTCGCGATCTGGGCTGTTCACCGATGCAAACGTTCCGGCGGGTAACGCTGCCTCTGGCAATGCCGGGTGTGATTTCCTCGCTTCTGCTGGGGTTCATCATATCCTTCGATGAATTCGTGATCGCCTTTTTCCTGACCGGCACGGAAAACACCCTGCCCGTCTATCTCTACTCGCAGCTGCGCTTTCCCAACAAACTGCCCGGCACGCTGGCGCTGGGCTCGGTGATCCTTGTGGTCTCGACCGTGTTGGTCATCACCGCCGAGGTGATCCGCAAGCGGGGCGTGCAAACCGACAATCCCGGAGACTATTGATGTCCGAACCTCTTATCCGCATCGAGGGTGTGACCAAGCGCTTTGGCGCGTTTCAGGCGCTGCATGGTATCGACATCGACATTGGCCGCGGCGAGTTCTTTTCGCTGTTGGGCGCTTCGGGCTGCGGCAAGACCACGCTCTTGCGCATTCTCGCGGGGATCGAAGAACCCTCGACGGGGCGGCTTTTGATCGATGGGCAGGACATGGTTGGCGTCCCGCCCGAGCGGCGGCCCACAAATATGGTGTTTCAGTCCTACGCCATCTTTCCGCATCTCAATGTCGAGGAAAACATCGGCTACGGGCTGAAGAACCTCAAACTGTCAAAGGCCGATATGCAGACGCGCATCGGCAATGCCATCGAAATGGTCAAGCTCAACGGGCTGGACAAACGCAACGCCCATGCCCTGTCCGGCGGCCAGCGTCAGCGCGTGGCGCTGGCACGCGCGCTGGTCATGCAGCCCAAGGTCTTGCTGCTGGACGAACCCTTGTCGGCGCTGGACAAGAAACTGCGTGAGGAAATGCAGTTGGAACTGCGCGCCATGCAGCGCACGCTGGGGATCACCTTTGTCTTCGTGACCCACGATCAGGAAGAGGCGATGACGCTTTCGGACCGTATCGCCATGATGTCGGGGGGGCGCATCATGCAGCTTGATACGCCCAAGGCGCTTTACGAAAATCCTGCCAATCGGGAAGTGGCGGAATTCATCGGCACGATGAACCTCTTTCCCGCCAAGGTCACGGCAGCCAAGGACGCGGTCCTTTCGCTAGATGGCGGCTTGTTGGGCCCGATGGCGGCGCCAGCGGCCAAGGGCGTGGCGATGGGCGATATGGTGCAGGTTGCCGTGCGCCCTGAACGTGTCTCGATCGAAAAGCCGGGGCCCGCCGGGATCAACCGTATCGCCGGTCGCGTCAAAGAAGCCGTCTATCTGGGTGACCGGATCAATTATGTCTTGGCGGCTCAGGGGCTGGACCGGCCCATTCTGGCCACCAGCGCCAATACCAGCGGCGAGATCTATCCCTTGGGCACCGAAGTCATGGCCACATGGGATACAGAGGGTGCGCGGGTTTTGACCAGCTAACCGGACCCGCGTTCAGTTCAGGCCGTTGTGGCCAACGGACACGGGCTGGAAATCCTGTACCGGAACTTGTCTGGCGGCGCGGGCATAGGCGGGTTGCCACTGGACCAGTTCGAACGCGCCGTCGTGGCTTTCGGTGAGTGCGGTCATGCTATCAAGCCAGTCGCCGCTATT
>JAHEBS010000090.1 GCA_024642145.1 Marivivens sp. | reverse complement strand
CGCGGCGATATCGCCGAAATCGCCAATGCCCAGATCGGCAGCAGCGCGGTTGACGGCCAGCGTGTATTTGGCGCCTTCAAGGTTGGCGCGGACCGTGTCCACGGTGCCGGCGTCACGGTAGGGGGCGATATCGGCCTCCATTGTGGGCATCCAGTTGCCGAGGAACACCTGCACATCGCCATCGGCAAGTGCTGTGTAGGTTACGGGCACCGACAGGATTTTGATGTCGGTTGCATAGCCCAGCGCGTTCAGCACGACCGTGGTCGCGGCGGTGGTCGCGGTGATGTCTGTCCAGCCGACATCCGAGAAAGTGACAGTATCACAACCGTCGGCATAGGCGGTCGTCGCGGTCAACAGCGCGACGACTGAAAGGCTCAGTTTGGTCTTCATAAGGTTCTCCCCTTGGTACGGCTATTATTGATTGACGAGTCAATAAAGGGCCAACTATTTTCGCTTGGCAAGCAATTCTCGTTGGATTCACGTGATGCCTAAGCTCGGGATGGAGCCTATACGTCGTGCGGCTTTGGTGAAAGCCACCATTGACGAAATCGGTGCGGCAGGGTCGCTGGATGTCACCGTCAGCCAGATCGCCAAACGCGCGGGCATGTCCTCGGCGCTGGCGCATCACTATTTTGGCAATAAAGAACAGATATTTCTGGCCGCGATGCGCCACACGCTGATCGTTTACGGGGCCGAGGTCAGGGGCGCCTTATCCATGGCCCGCGGGCCGCGTGAACGCGTCGAGGCCGTAATCCGCGCCGGCTTTGCCGGGTCCAACTTCCGGCGCGAGACCGTTGCCGCATGGCTTAATTTCTATGTGCTGGCACAGACATCAACACAAGCGCGGCGGCTTTTGGCGATCTATCAGCGCCGGATAAAGTCGAATCTCACCCATGATTTACGTCCGCTTTTGGGCGAGGGTGCCGAAGCGGCGGCCGAACGCATCGCGGCGGCAATCGATGGCACCTACCTGCGGCAGGCCTTGGGGCTTGGCGCGCCTTCTGGGGCAGCGGCCACGACGCAGGCGCTGGCGGCGCTCGCCCTTGAACTGGGGGAAAAACCATGACGGCGCGCCCCAATATTCTGGTGTTGATGGTCGACCAGCTGAACGGGACGCTGTTCCCCGACGGGCCCGCCGACTGGCTGCACGCCCCGAATCTCAAGGCGCTCGCTGCGCGGTCGGCCCGCTTTGCCAATGCCTATTGCGCCTCGCCGCTTTGCGCGCCTTCCCGCGCGTCGTTCATGTCGGGACAACTGCCTAGCCGCACCCAAGTCTATGATAACGCAGCGGAATTTGCCTCGTCGATCCCGACCTATGCACATCATTTGCGCCGTGCCGGATATTACACGGGGCTGTCGGGCAAGATGCATTTCGTCGGGCCCGACCAGATGCACGGGTTCGAGGAACGCCTGACGACCGATATCTACCCCGCCGACTTTGGCTGGACCCCCGATTATCGCAGACCGGGCGAGCGTATCGACTGGTGGTATCACAACATGGGATCGGTGACCGGCGCGGGCGTGGCCGAAATCACCAACCAGCTAGAATATGACGATGAGGTCGCCCATCACGCCATGGCCAAGATCTATGATCTGGCGCGCGGCAACGACGCGCGGCCTTGGTGCCTGACGGTCAGCTTTACCCACCCGCACGACCCCTATGTGGCGCGGCGGAAATATTGGGACCTCTACGAGGATTGCGCGCAACTTGACCCTCAAGTGCCTGAATTTGCGTATGAAGATCAGGACGCACATTCAAAAAGGCTACTTGATAGCTGTGACCGCGCCGCTTTTGAGATCACCCCCGACCACGTGCGCCGCGCACGGCGTGGCTATTACGCCAACATCAGCTACATCGACGACAAGATCGGCGAGATCTTGCAGGTCCTGAAGGACACCCGCCAAGAGGCGGTGGTGGTCTTTGTGTCGGACCATGGCGATATGCTGGGCGAGCGGGGGATGTGGTTCAAGATGTCCTTCTTTGAGGGATCCGCCCGCGTGCCACTGATGGTCAGCGCTCAGGGGCTGCCGTCCGGCCTGATCGAAACGCCGGTTTCGACGTTGGATGTCGTGCCGACACTGGCCGATCTCATCGGGCTCGATCTGGCCGAAATCGCACCATGGACCGATGGCGAAAGCCTGCTGCCCTTGGCGCGCGGCGATGGCGGGCATGGGCCCGTCTATATGGAATACGCCGCCGAGGGGTCTTGGGCGCCGCTGGTCGGGCTGCGTGACGGTGATTTCAAATACATCCGCTGCAATCTGGACCCAGATCAGTTTTTTGAAACTTCTGCGGATAAATCCGAGCTTACCAACCTCGCCGAGGTTGAAAAACATCAAGACGAATTGGCACGGTTCCGCGCGCTTGCGGACGCCAAATGGGATCTTGACCGCTTTGATGCCGAGGTCCGGCACAGTCAGGCCCGCCGCTGGATCGTTTATGAGGCGCTGCGAAATGGCGCCTATTACCCGTGGGACTATCAACCGCTGCAAAAGGCAAGCGAGCGCTACATGCGCAACCATATGAACCTCGACACGCTTGAGGGCAGCAAACGCTTTCCAAGGGGCGAATGATGGGCCGCCGTAAAATGGCCGCCACGGCCAGCCCCGTGAAGGCGAACAACACTGAAATAGGGAATGCATTGTGATACAGGCCGACTATGTCATCATCGGGGCTGGATCCGCCGGCTGTGCTATGGCCTATCGCCTTGGTGAAGCAGGGAAATCTGTCATTGTTATCGAACATGGCGGCACCGATGCCGGGCCATTCATCCAGATGCCCGCCGCGCTGAGCTACCCTATGAACATGCGCCGCTACGACTGGGGTTTTCAGACAGAACCCGAGCCGCATCTGGGCGGTCGCGTCATGGCGACGCCGCGCGGCAAGGTGATCGGCGGCTCGTCCTCGATTAACGGGATGATCTATGTGCGCGGCCATGCCCGCGACTTTGATCATTGGGCGGAAAGCGGTGCGGCTGGGTGGTCCTATGCCGACGTGCTGCCCTATTTCAAACGGATGGAACATTGGCACGATGGCGGCCATGGCGGCGATCCGGCATGGCGCGGCGCGGACGGGCCTTTGCACATCACCCGCGGGCCGCGCACCAATCCCTTGACCCGCGCTTTTGTCGAGGCGGGGCGGCAGGCGGGCTATCCGGTGACGGGCGATTACAATGGCGAACAGCAAGAAGGTTTTGGCCCCTTTGATTCAACCATCTGGCGCGGGCGGCGCTGGTCGGCGGCCAATGCCTATCTTCGGCCCGCGATGCGTCAGTGGAATGTCAAGCTGGTTCAAGGGTTTGCCCGCAAGGTTGTGATCGAGAACGGGAAAGCCACCGGTGTTGAAATTGCCCGCGGTGGCAAGGTCGAGGTCATCGCCGCTGGCGCCGAGGTCATCGTCGCGGCATCGTCGATCAACTCGCCCAAGCTTTTGATGCTCTCGGGCATCGGGCCGGCGGCGCATCTGCGCCAGCACGGGATCGCGGTCGTGGCCGACCGCGCGGGCGTCGGGCAGAACCTGCAAGACCATCTGGAACTCTATATGCAGATGACCGCGACCCAACCGGTGTCGCTCTACAAATACTGGTCGCTGATGGGCAAGGCATGGGTAGGCGCGCGGTGGCTATTCACCCGCACGGGCATCGGTGCGTCCAACCAGTTTGAGAGTGCCGGATTTATCCGGTCGGCTGCTGGGGTGGATTACCCCGATATCCAATACCATTTCCTGCCCATCGCCGTGCGCTATGACGGGCAGGCCGCGGCCGAAGGGCACGGTTTTCAGGCGCATGTCGGGCCAATGCGCTCGCCCTCGCGCGGGGCGGTCACGCTCCGTTCGGCCGATCCGGCAGACGCCCCCAAGATTGTCTTTAACTATATGGCGCATGATCAGGACTGGCAGGATTTCCGCAGGGCGATCCGGCTGACGCGCGAAATCTTTGCCCAAGAGGCCTTCGCCCCCTACCGCGGCTATGAAATCCAACCCGGGGCGGCCTGTCAGAGTGATGCGGAACTGGACGATTTCATTCGCGAACATGTCGAAAGCGCCTACCACCCCTGCGGCACCTGCAAGATGGGTGCCACCGATGATCCGATGGCGGTTGTTGACCCCGAAAACCGTGTGATCGGCGTCCAAGGTCTGCGGGTCGCCGACAGCTCGGTCTTTCCACGCATCACCAACGGCAATCTCAACGCGCCTTCGATCATGACGGGCGAAAAGGCCGCCGATCACGTCTTGGGGCGTCAGCCGCTGCCGCCTTCGAACCAACAACCATGGATCAACCCCAATTGGCGCGAAAGCCAACGTTAGTCTTTCCGGTTTGAGGCAGGTCAAGGCGCGCGACACGGTGCGCGCGCTAGACTTGGCCCAACGACATTGGAAAGGAACGAGAATGTCCAACACCCCGCACGAACTTGCCGAGGAATTTCCCGGTCAGCATGACGCCATCCACGCTCTGCGCGCCAAGGATCCGCATTTTGCCAACCTCACGGACCGCTACCACGCGTTGAATCGCGCGGTTCATCGTGCCGAAACGGATGTCGAGCCGACTGACGATCTGCACATGGCCGAAATGCGCAAAGAACGTATGGTCCTGAAAGACCAGATCGCGGCCGCGCTGCGCGCTGTCTAGATCACCTGATAGGGTAACAGGCCGCGTTGGTCGGCCTCGACCTTTAGCCGCCGCTCCAGCGGTGGAACGGCGCGTTGGTGACAATTGCGCCGTTCGCAAATGCGGCAAGAAATGCCAATTGGTTCAAAGGCTTCTGGCGTATCGACATCCATGTGGTCGGCATAGACCAGCGCCTTGGCGTGGCGCACCTCGCAGCCCAGCCCGATCGCGAAACGCCGCGCGGGCGCATCAAACGCACCACCCGATTTCGATACGTCGCGCGCCAGACAGAAATAGCGCACCCCGTCAGGCGTTTCGGCCAGTTGGCGCAGGAATTGGCCGGGTGTTTCAAAGGCGCGGTGGACGTTCCACAAGGGGCAGGCGCCGCCATAACGCGCAAATTGCAGCGTTGTGGCCGAATGGCGTTTGGTGATCGTGCCGGCCTGATCGACGCGCACAAAGAAAAACGGGATCCCCTTGGCGCCCTGTCTTTGCAAGGTGGATAGACGGTGGGCGACCTGTTCGACCGAGGTGCCAAACCGCTCGGCCAACCTTTCCAGATCGTGGCGCGTGTCCTGCGCGGCGGTCAGAAAACGGCCATAGGGCATCATGGCGGCGCCGGCAAAGTAGTTGGCCAGCCCCACCTTGGCGATGGCACGCGCCTCGGGCGTCTGGAACCGCGCAAGGTCCAAGGTCGCCTCTAACAGCGGGTTTTGGGTCAAAAGCGCCAGTTGCAGGATCATCTGGAAACTGCGCGTGGCGGCGGGCTGACGGCGTGAAATGGTCAGGCTGCGCGCCTCGGCGTCAAACTTGCGAACCTCGGCTACGTCTTCGAACCGCACCGCGATGCCGAGTTTTTCATAGGCACGCAGCGCCGCGGTCTGTGCCTCTTCGCCATCGCGCAAGAACCGCTCTGCCGCGCGATCAACGGCGTCTATGTAGTTGTCACAATAATGGAAAAAGTCGCGCACTTCTTCCCATGGGCTGGGCAGCAGCCGCCCATCGTCGCGCCCCAGCGCCTCATCCAGCGAGGCAAGGCGCTCATGTGTTTGGCGATAGGCCGCGTGCAGGTGCAAAAACGCCCGCGCCAGCGCCGGTGCGTTCGACGCGGCCAGACGCAGATCGGCAAGCGGCACCTGCGGCACATTGAAAACCGGATCGGCCAGCGCCTCGCGCATGTCACCGACCAAGCGCGCCTCGTCACCTGCCTGCAACTCGGTCACGTCAAAGCCGAATTCCTGCGCCAAGGCGATCACCACCGCCGTCGAGACGGGGCGATTGTTGTTTTCCATCTGGTTGAGATAGGGCAGCGAGATCCCGAGTTTGTCGGCAAACCCCCGTTGCGTCAGGCCAAGCCGGCCACGCAATTCGCGCAGTTTCACACCCGCATAGAGTTTCTGGACAGCCATCGCCTCTCCGCCCGTGGTTTGCAGCTTCGCCTGTGCAACAGTAGGCTTTGCAAACCCCGCTCGGCAAGCCTCAGGCGGTGGCCTTGCGGTGGTGGCGGCTGACCAGCGCGATGGCTATGCCCGACATGACCGACGACGCCACCATCACCGCCTGCAAGGGCAGGCTGCCCGTGTCGGCGGAAAGGACCGACACCGCCACCCCAGAGAGCGCCGCTGCGCCAAGAACCATGATCGCGCCCCCAAGACCCGAGGCGGTTCCCGCCAGATGCGGTATGACCGACAGCATCCCCGCCGTGGCATTGGGCATGGTCAATCCGTTGCCAACGCCCAAGAAGGTGCAAAAGCCGAAGAAAAGCAGTGCGCTTTCATAGCCGGCCAATGCGATGATCAATGACAGGCCCAGTCCGCAACTGGCAATGATTGTGCCCCAAAGGGCCATCCGGTTGATGCCGATACGCACGGAAAACCGTCCCGACAGGTAATTTCCCACGGCATAGCCCAAGGTCGGCGTGCCCAGCGCGATGCCGGTTTGCAGCGGGTTCAGCCCGAACACCTGCGAGGCCACAAGGCTCGCCCCGCCCAGAAGCGCGTAATAGGCCCCTGCGGCAAAGGCGGTGCACATGACGTAGCCCCAGAACGGCAAAGACCCCAGCAGGGCGGGGTAATGGCGCAATTGCTCGGCAAAGGGCATGCCACGGTTCTTGACCGTCTCGCCCTGATCAAACCAGACAAGCGCGGTCATCCCCATGCCCATTGCGGTCAGGAACGCAAAATTGGCGCGCCAGCCCAGATATTGCTGCAGCGCGCCGCCGATAAAGGGCCCGATCATGGGCATCACCGACATGCCAAAGGTCACAAAGCCGATCATCGACGCGGCCTTGTCCTGGGCATAAAGGTCACGGACCACGGCACGGCTCAGCACCAGCCCTGTGGCCACGACCGCCTGCATCAGGCGGAACGCCAGAAACCAGTTGCCCGAGCCCGCCAGCATCGCGCCCGCCGAGGCAAAGGCGAAGACGGCAAAGGACAGCAGCACAACGGGTCGGCGGCCGAACCGGTCCGACAGGGGGCCGACAATAATCTGGATCAACGCTGTGGCCACGAAATAGCCTGACACGGCAATTTGCATCACGCCATAATCCACGTCGAATTCGGCTGCGATGGCATTGAGCGAGGGCAGGAACAGCGACATGCTCAGCGCCGAAACGCCAGCCAGCATGACCAGCGTGAACATATGCGGCGGTGTGTGGCGGTCAAAAAGGCGGGCAGGGCTGTGTTGGCTCATGTCCGAGGGCTATCTGCCGAGGCACGCGCTGTCCAATCTAATTCGCCGTGGGCAGGCGCACAAAGACCAAAAACGCCCCCAGCGCGATAAAGCCAAAGCCCAAGACCACGTTCCAGCGGAGCGGTTCCCCCAGATAAAGCACGGAAAACCCGGCGAAGATCGTCAAAGAGATGACCTCTTGGATGGTCTTGAGCTGCGCGGCGGACATCACTCCATGGCCGATCCGGTTGGCGGGCACTTGCAGCATGTATTCGAAAAAGGCGATCCCCCAGCTAATGAGGATGACAAGCGCGAGAGGCGCGGCCTTGTATTTGAGATGTCCATACCACGCGAAAGTCATGAACAGATTCGAGGCCATGAGCAGGCCGATGGTAACGACAGGCGCGGGTAGGGCAGGCATGACGGTCTCGCTTGCAAAGTCCTTGGTGCTAATAGAGCCGTAGCGCCTAGAAAACGCAATGAAACAAAGCAGATTTGATTATTTGCAAAAATGGCATTTGCACTTTGCGAAGATTTGCAAATTAGCCGTTTAGCCCTTTTGGCTCTTGGCGCGAGCCGCTAGGATAGACGCCAAAGCAAGGGAGGCCACCCGATGAAAGACATCCTTCAGGAACTCGAAGACCGCCGCAAGGCCGCCCGTGCCGGCGGTGGCGAGGCCCGCGTGGCCGCCCAGCACGCCAAAGGCAAGCTGACCGCGCGCGAACGGATCGAATTGCTGCTTGATGAGGGCAGCTTCGAAGAATTCGACATGTTTGTCGCCCATCGCTGCACCGACTTTGGCATGCCCGACACGCGCCCTGCGGGCGATGGTGTCGTGACCGGCTGGGGCACGGTCAACGGGCGGATGGTCTATGTCTTCAGCCAAGATTTCACCGTTTTTGGCGGGTCACTGTCGGAAACCCATGCCCAGAAGATCTGCAAAGTCATGGACATGGCGATTCAGAACGGCGCGCCGGTCATCGGCATCAACGACAGCGGCGGTGCGCGTATTCAGGAGGGCGTGGCCTCGCTCGCCGGATATGCCGAGGTTTTCCAGCGCAACATCATGGCCTCGGGTGTGGTGCCGCAGATCTCGGTGATCATGGGGCCTTGCGCTGGCGGTGCGGTTTATTCGCCCGCGATCACGGACTTTATCTTCATGGTCAAGGACTCGTCCTACATGTTCGTGACCGGTCCCGACGTGGTGAAAACCGTGACCAACGAAATCGTCACTGCCGAGGAACTGGGCGGGGCCTCGACCCATACACGGAAATCCTCGGTCGCGGACGGCGCTTTTGAAAATGACGTGGAAACGCTGGCAGAGGTGCGGCGGCTGGTTGACTTTCTGCCGCTCAACAATCGCGAAAAGCCGCCAGTTCGTCCCTTCTTTGACAATGTGGCGCGGGTCGAGGACAGCCTTGATACGTTGATCCCCGACAATCCCAACACGCCCTATGACATGAAGGAACTGATCCTCAAGGTCGCGGATGAAAGCGATTTTTTCGAGATTCAGGCCGAATATGCCAAGAACATCATCACGGGCTTTATCCGCATCGAAGGTTCGACCGTGGGCGTTGTCGCCAACCAGCCCATGGTGCTGGCGGGTTGTCTTGATATCGACGCCAGCCGCAAAGCCGCACGGTTCGTGCGGTTCTGCGATGCGTTCGAAATTCCGATCCTGACTCTGGTTGACGTGCCCGGCTTTCTGCCCGGCACCAGTCAGGAATACGGTGGTGTCATCAAGCATGGCGCCAAACTGTTGTTCGCCTATGGCGAGGCTACGGTGCCCAAGGTGACGGTGATCACCCGCAAGGCCTATGGCGGCGCCTATGACGTGATGGCGTCCAAACACCTGCGTGGCGATTTCAATTATGCTTGGCCCACCGCCGAGATCGCCGTGATGGGCGCCAAGGGCGCGGTCGAGATCCTTTACCGCAGCGAATTGGGTGACAAAGACAAGATCGCCCAGCGGACCAAGGACTATGAAAATCGCTTTGCCAATCCCTTTGTCGCCGCCGAAAAGGGCTTTATCGACGAGGTGATCATGCCCCATTCCACCCGCCGCCGCGTGGCGCGGGCCTTTGCCTCGCTGCGGGGCAAAAAGCTCGTCAATCCGTGGAAAAAACACGACAATATCCCGCTCTGAGGTCCGAAATGGCACGCGCTGACATGATCAAACACCGTGGATTTCCGGGACGATTTCCGGGCTCTGATTTTCAATTCGTTATCCGCCGCGCCAACCCCAAGGGCGTGACCCCCCTGACCAAGCGCGAGCGTTACCGCGACCGCAGGGCCGTGGACAAAAAGGTGGACGAAGCCTTTATGGCGGCCCTTTGGGACCATTTCGGCGAAGAGCCTTTCCAGCGCGGCAATCTGGATGCCGGTCGCCTGTCGTGGCTTTTCGGGCGCGAAGTTGTCGCCGCCGAGGACCCCTTTGATCCCGCCAGCTACGAAGCGCTGCTGCGTATTGATCCGATCCGCGCCCGCGCCAGCTTTCCGGCGGTATTCGAGGATCCCGAAACCGACCGCGTCTGGGACGATGAAGAGGATCTGGGCTACGACGAGGATTGGGACGAGGAGGAGGACGAGTGAACCTGTCGCGCGTCCCTCAGCAGGATTCCGCCCTTTGCAGCCCAAGGCGCGACCTCACGGTTGCGTGTGTGACGGGTCGGGCGCAGGCTTGGGGCATCAACCCCCCAGCCAAGGAGCCGCCATGCGCCGTATTGCTGTCCTCATCGCCGCGACCTCGCTCTTGGGCCTCACGGCCTGTCTCGACAATGACCTCGAATGTGGTGCCGCAGGCGCTCTTGCCGGCGCAGCCGTCGCGGGCGCGACCGGTGGCAACACCACGACCGGTGCCATCCTTGGTGGTGCGGCGGGCGTCCTTGCAAACGACGTCGATCCGACCGTCTGCAACTGATCGCGCGGCCCCCTCGGGGTCGGGCCAAGTAAATTCAAGCCGCGTGGCCCTGACGGGTCGCGCGGCTTTTGCCTGTCTCAAGGAGCCCCAGTGATGTTCAAGAAGATCCTGATCGCCAACCGGGGCGAGATTGCCTGTCGCGTCATCAAGACAGCCCGCAAAATGGGCATCAAGACGGTTGCCATCTATTCGGACGCCGACCGCAACGCGCTGCATGTGCAGATGGCCGACGAGGCGGTGCATATTGGCCCGCCGCCTGCCAACCAGTCCTATATCGTCATCGATAAGGTGATGGCCGCAATCAAAGCGACCGGCGCCGAAGCGGTGCATCCGGGCTATGGGTTCTTGTCGGAAAACCCCAAATTCGCCGAGGCCCTGGAAAAGGCGGGTGTGGCCTTCATCGGGCCGCCCGTCAAATCGATCGAGGCCATGGGCGACAAGATCACCTCGAAGAAAATCGCCCAAGCAGCGAATGTTTCGACCGTGCCGGGCTACATGGGCCTGATCGCGGACGCAGATGAGGCGGTCAAGATTTCCAATGAAATCGGCTATCCGGTGATGATCAAGGCCTCGGCCGGCGGTGGCGGCAAGGGGATGCGGATCGCTTGGAACGATACCGAGGCCCGCGAGGGCTTCCAGTCGTCCAAGAACGAAGCGGCCAGCAGCTTTGGCGACGACCGTATCTTTATCGAAAAATTCGTCACCCAGCCGCGCCATATCGAAATTCAGGTGCTGTGCGACAAACACGGCAACGGGGTCTATCTGCACGAACGCGAATGCTCGATCCAGCGCCGGAACCAGAAGGTCGTCGAAGAGGCCCCCTCGCCGTTCCTTGACGAGGCGACGCGCATGGCGATGGGCGAGCAGGCCGTGGCGCTGGCCCATGCCGTGGGCTACGCCAGCGCGGGCACCGTGGAATTCATCGTCGATGGCAACCGCAACTTCTACTTCCTTGAAATGAACACCCGCCTGCAGGTGGAACATCCGGTGACCGAGTGCATCACCGGGCTCGATCTT
>JAHEBS010000002.1 GCA_024642145.1 Marivivens sp. | reverse complement strand
GCCCGCCCTCGCGCAGGATGGCACGTTGGCCGATATCCGCGCCGAGTTGCAGCAGCTTGCCCAAACGGTCGAGGGGCTTCGGGCCGAACTGACCGCCACGGGCGGGCTTGGCGCCGGCATTGCCGGATCGACCCCGCTTGACCGGTTGAACTCGATCGAGTCGCAACTGGCCGATCTGACCTCGCGCACCGAGGAACTGGAAAACCGCATCAACCGCATCGTGGCTGATGGCACGAACCGCATCGGTGACATCGAATTCCGCCTTTGCGAGTTGGAACCGGGCTGCGATATCTCGACGCTTGGCCAGACCAGCGTGCTGGGCGGCGGCGAGACACCTCTGGCGGGGGTGGGTTCGGTGATTGCGGCCACACCCGGACCAGAGTTGGCCGTGGGTGAAAAAACCGATTTCGATCTGGCGCAGGCCGCTTTTGACAGCGGTGACTTTGCCGGATCTGCGGACCGGTTTGCGAGCTTTCTCAACAATTACCCCGGTAGCCCCCTTAGCCCCAAAGCCAATTACATTCGCGGCACGGCACTGGAAAATCTGGGGGATATGACGGGGGCTGCGCGCGCCTATCTCGAGGCGTTTTCGACCGCCCCCACGGGCGAGATCGCGCCCAACGCGCTTTACCGCCTTGGTGCGGCCCTTGGCGCACTGGGCCAGCAGCAGGACGCCTGCATCACGCTGAACGAAGTCGGCGTGCGTTTCGCCACCAGCCCCGCGGTCGCCGACGCGCGCGCGGCGATGGCGACCTACGGCTGCCAGTGACCCAAGACCTGCCGGTGCAACACCTCGCCACGGCACTGGCCGCGGCGGGGATCACGCATCTGGGCCTCGCCGTGTCGGGCGGCAGCGATTCCACCGCACTTTTGCTGGCCGCCGCCGATCTGGCCCGCGCGACAAACCTGCGGCTTTCGGCGGTGACGCTGGACCACGGGCTGCGCGCCGAGGCCGCCGCCGAGGCCGCCGCCGTTGCCGCGCTTGCCGCGCGGCTGGCGGTGCCGCATCAGGTCTTGCACTGGGATGGACGCACGTCCCAAGGCAATTTGATGGATCAGGCCCGCGCCGCCCGTTATCGGCTGATCGCCGCATGGGCGCAGGGTGCGGCTGTGCAGGCCGTTGCGCTGGCCCATAGCCGCGACGATCAGGCCGAGACGTTTTTGATGCGCCTGTCGCGCGCGGCAGGGGTTGACGGGCTGGCTGCGATGCAGGCCGATTTCACACGGGACGGGATGCGGTGGTTGCGGCCCTATCTGGGGCTTGGCCGCGCCGATCTGCGCCGCTTTCTGACCGCGCGGGGGCAGGGCTGGATCGACGATCCGACCAATGCCGACCCCGCCTATGGCCGGACCCGCGCGCGCGCCGCATTGGCGGCCCTTGCGCCCTTGGGGATCGGTGCCGAAACGCTGGCCGATGTGGCCGTCCATCTGGGTGCCGTGCGCGTGGCTCTGGACCGGCAGCGCGCTGATCTTGCGCAGGTGGCGCTGCATATGGAGGACGGCGATCTGATCCTTGATCCCGCGCCCTTTGTTGCAGCCCCGCCCGAGGCGCAACGGCGGCTTTTGGTGGCGATGCTTGGTTATCTGGGGCAGGGCGGCTATCCGCCACGGGCCGCGCCTGTGGCGTCCCTGCTGGCGGCCATCGCCACACAGGGGCGCGGTCGCACGTTATCGGGTGTGCGGGCAACGCCCGAAAAGGGGCGCTGGCGTTTTGGCCGCGAGCCCGCCGCCATCGCCGCGCTGCAATGCCCCGCCGATGCGGTCTGGGACGGCCGCTGGCGGGCCTTTGGGCCCGATAGGGCGGCCCATAGCATCCGCGCGCTGGGCGAATTGGGGCTCGCGCAGTTGCCACAATGGCGACAGTCTGGCCGCAAGCGGGCCAACGTCATCACGCTCCCGTCAATCTGGCGCGACCAAAACCTCGTTTCTGCCCCTTTTGCGGGGTTTGATGAGGGTTGGCGGCTAGAACTTGCCACCGATTTCGCCAGTTGGCTCGATTCACATTGAACCCGTCCCCACGATCCCTATCTTAGGTGGGCAAAGCCGCCCCGCCGAGGGCGGCATCAAGTCTTTCGGATCGGAGTTCTCCTTGGGTAACGCGCGCAACATTGCCTTCTGGGTGGTACTTTTCCTTCTGGTGGTTTCGCTGTTCAGCCTGTTCACGGGCGGAACCTCGGGAACGCAGACCAGCCGCACAAGCTTTTCCGAATTTGTCGCCGCAGTGAACAGCGATACCGTCACCGGCGTTACGCTGAATGGCGAGCAGGTCCAGTACACGACGACAGACGGCAAGGCCTTTACCGCAATCAAGCCCTCGGATGCGCAAGTGACCGAGATGCTGATCAGCCACAATGTTCCCGTCACGGCCCAGCCGCAGAGCGAGAACAGCATCGTTTCCTTCCTGCTGTCGATCGCGCCTGTCGTGCTGCTGATCGGTGTCTGGATCTACTTCATGAACCGGATGCAGGGTGGTGGGCGCGGTGGCGCCATGGGCTTTGGCAAATCGCGTGCCAAACTGCTGACGGAAAAGCAGGGCCGCATCACCTTTGATGATGTGGCTGGCATCGACGAGGCCAAGGAAGAGCTTGAGGAAATCGTCGAATTCCTGCGCAACCCGCAAAAGTTCAGCCGTCTGGGCGGCAAGATCCCCAAGGGCGCGCTGCTCGTAGGCCCCCCCGGCACGGGTAAGACGCTCTTGGCGCGCGCCATCGCGGGCGAGGCTGGCGTGCCCTTCTTCACCATTTCCGGTTCCGACTTTGTCGAGATGTTCGTGGGCGTCGGCGCAAGCCGTGTGCGCGACATGTTCGAACAGGCCAAGAAAAACGCGCCTTGCATTGTCTTTATCGACGAGATCGACGCTGTGGGCCGCTCGCGCGGCGTAGGCTATGGCGGTGGCAATGACGAACGCGAACAGACGCTGAACCAGCTTCTGGTCGAAATGGACGGTTTCGAGGCCAACGAAGGCATCATCATCGTTGCCGCCACGAACCGCCCCGACGTTCTGGACCCCGCGTTGTTGCGCCCGGGCCGTTTCGACCGCCAAGTTCAGGTGCCGAACCCCGACATCAAAGGCCGCGAAAAGATCCTCGGCGTTCATGCCCGCAAGGTGCCGCTGGGTCCTGATGTCGATCTGCGCATCATTGCGCGCGGCACGCCCGGATTTTCGGGCGCCGATCTGGCAAACCTCGTGAACGAGGCCGCATTGACCGCGGCCCGCGTCGGCCGCCGTTTCGTGACGATGATCGATTTCGAAAACGCCAAGGACAAGGTCATGATGGGCGCCGAGCGCCGCAGCATGGTCATGACCGAGGACGAAAAGAAGCTGACCGCCTATCACGAGGCCGGCCACGCCATCGTCGGCCTGAACGTGCCGCAGCACGACCCGATCCACAAGGCGACCATCATTCCGCGTGGTCGCGCGCTGGGTCTGGTGCTGAGCCTGCCCGAACGTGACCAACTGTCGGTGACCTTTACCAAATACCGGTCGAAAATCGCCATGGCGATGGGCGGCAAGGTGGCTGAGGAACTGACCTTCGGCAAAGAGAACGTCACCTCTGGCGCCACCTCTGACATCCAGCAGGTGACCCGTATCGCCCGCGCGATGGTCACCCAGTTCGGCATGTCCGATCAGGTCGGCCACATCGACTACGCCAACGAACAGCAGTCCTATCTGGGCAGCTATTCGGGCGGGGCCCAACACTCGGCCGAGACGCAGAAGATGATCGACGACGAAGTGCGCCGTATCATCGACGAAGGCTATGAAACTGCCAAGCGCATCCTGACCGAAAAGCACGACGATCTGGAACGTTTGGCGCAGGGTCTGTTGGAATACGAAACCCTGACCGGCAGCGAGATCGGCGATGTCATTGCCGGACGTCCGCTCAAGCGGGGCGACGACGCGCCACCGCCCGGCAATGCCTCGGTCACGGCAATTCCGCGCACCAAGCCGCGCAAGAATGGCGGTGTGGGGGATGGCGGTCTGGAACCCGAACCCACGGTATGAGCGCCAAAGCGGATTGGAACCCTGATGCCTATGCGGCGTTCCGTTCGCTGCGCCTGCGTCCCGCACTTGATCTGTTGATGGCTGTCCCTGCCGGTCTGACCGGCGGGGAAATTATCGATCTGGGCTGCGGTGACGGGGCGGCGGCAGGCTCGCTCGGGACGCGGTTCCCCAAACGCAAGTTGATCGGCATTGATGGCTCGCCCGCCATGCTGGCCAAAGCGCGGGGCTACGATCAAACCGTCGAAGCCGACATCGCGACATGGGCGCCCGATTCCGCGCCCGCGCTGATCTTTTCCAACGCGACCCTGCATTGGTTGGCTGACCATGCCACGCTGATGCCGCGCCTTGCGGGTTTCTTGCCGCGTTTCGGAACTTTGGCCGTGCAGATGCCGCGCCAGCAGATGGCTCCGAGCCATGCACTGATGCGCGAGATTGGCGCCGCGATGTTTCCTGACCGGTTCGATTTCGCCGGTTGGCAGCCACAGGTCGCGGCGCCGGCCTTTTATCACCGCCTGTTGGCGCCGCTGGGTGCGGTCAGCGTCTGGGAAAGCGAATACCTGCAGCGGCTTGATCCCGTGGCCGAGGGCCACCCTGTGCGCCATTTTACCCAATCCACCGCCATGCGCCCCTTTGCCGAAAAACTGAGCGCGTCCGAGGCGGCCCGTTTTGTCGCGGCATACGAGGCGGAATTGGCCCGTCACTATCCGCCCGAGGCGGACGGTTCGGTGCTTTTTGCCTTTCGGCGGCTGTTCTTCACGCTCACCCGCGCCTGAGGTGGCTGTTGCCCCGCGGCACTTTGGGCCATAGGTTCGGCCCCGCATAGTCCAAAGGAACTCACCATGGCCGGATTGACCCTCAGCCCCCATGCCGGTCGCATCGTCTGGCTTGGCCGCGTGATCCACCGTGATCGCCCTGAAATCGCGGGCGAGTCGCTGGATCACATGGACCTGACACTTGCCGGCCTCGCGGGCGAGTTCCACGGCGGTCTGACGCGTCCGTCATGTTCACGTGTCGCCAACCTTTATGCCCGTGATACCGAAATCGCCAATACACGCCAGTTGACCATCGTCTCGACCGAAGAGCTTGCCGCGATTGCCCAAGAGCTTGATCTGCCCGAGATCGATCCGGCTTGGCTCGGGGCCTCGATTGTGGTCGAGGGGATACCTGACTTTACCCATTTGCCGCCCGCCGCACGGTTACAGGCCGACAATGGCACGACCATCACGATTGATCTGGAAAACGGTCCCTGCAACTTTCCCGCCAAGACCATCGAGATCGCGCGACCGGGCCATGGCAAGGCCTTTAAGGCCGCCGCGATGGGCCGCCGCGGTGTGACCGCTTGGGTCGAAAAAGCGGGCATGCTGACGCTGGGTCAGGCCCTCAAACTCTTTGTTCCCGATCAACGTGGGTGGCAGCCCTGAGGGACATTGGTTTCCCATCAGAAACCCAGTTTGTTCGCGCCGCCGATTCCAGCGGCGAAAATGTCGCAAACATTCCGCGCGGTCGCTTTCGGCGCGTATAGACCTTGGGTAAGCATCGTTCCCAAGGCCCGCCCGCCTTATGACAAGGATTGAACATGAGCCATAAATCAGACATCCAGATTGCCCGCGAAGCGCAAAAGCGCCCCATTCAGGAAATCGGCGCCAAGCTGGGCATCCCGTCGGATGACTTGCTGCCCTATGGCCATGACAAGGCCAAGGTCAGTCAGGCCTTCATCAACTCGGTGCAGGACCGCAAAAATGGCAAGCTGATCCTTGTGACCGCCATCAACCCGACGCCTGCGGGCGAGGGCAAGACCACCACCACCGTGGGTCTGGGCGATGGTCTGAACCGCATCGGCAAGAAGGCGGCGATCTGCATCCGCGAAGCCTCGCTTGGCCCGAACTTTGGCATGAAGGGCGGCGCCGCTGGTGGTGGCTATGCCCAAGTCGTGCCGATGGAGGATATGAACCTCCATTTCACCGGCGACTTCCACGCGATCACCTCGGCGCACAACCTGCTCAGCGCCATGATCGACAACCACATCTACTGGGGTAACGAGTTGGAAATCGACATCCGCCGCGTCGTCTGGCGCCGCGTGATGGACATGAACGACCGCGCCCTGCGCCAGATCAACGTCTCGCTCGGCGGTGTTGCCAACGGGTTTCCGCGCGAAACCGGTTTTGACATCACCGTGGCCTCCGAGGTCATGGCGATCCTCTGCCTCGCGCGGAACCTCGAAGACCTGCAAAAGCGTCTGGGCGACATGATCGTGGCCTATCGTCGTGACAAATCGGCGGTCTATTGCCGCGATATCAAGGCCGATGGCGCGATGACCGTCCTGCTCAAGGACGCGATGCAGCCCAACCTCGTGCAGACCTTGGAAAACAACCCCGCCTTCGTCCACGGCGGCCCCTTCGCCAATATCGCGCATGGCTGTAACTCGGTCACGGCCACCACAACCGCGCTGAAGATCGCTGATTACGTGGTGACCGAGGCCGGTTTCGGCGCCGACCTTGGCGCGGAAAAGTTCTTTGATATCAAGTGCCGCAAGGCTGAACTCAAGCCCGCCGCTGCCGTGATCGTGGCGACTGTGCGTGCCATGAAGATGAACGGCGGCGTGGCCAAGGCCGATCTTGGCGCCGAAAACGTCGAAGCGGTAAAAAAGGGCTGCGCCAACCTTGGCCGCCACATCGCCAACGTCAAAGGTTTTGGCGTGCCGGTCGTGGTTGCCATCAACCACTTCTTCACCGACACCGACGCCGAGGTGCAGGCGGTCAAGGATTACGTGGCTGGTCAAGGCTCCGAAGCGATCCTGTGCAAGCACTGGGCCCATGGTTCGGCCGGCATCGAGGATCTGGCCCACAAGGTCGTGCAACTGGCCGAGTCCGGTGCGTCGAACTTTGCGCCGCTCTACCCCGACGAAATGGGGCTGTTCCAGAAGATCGACACGATCGCCAAGCGTATCTACCACGCCGACGAGGTGATCGCGGACAAGTCTATCCGCGACCAGTTGAAGACATGGGAGGCCGCAGGTTACGGCAACCTGCCGATCTGCATGGCCAAAACCCAGTATAGTTTCTCGACCGATCCCAACCTGCGCGGCGCGCCGACAGGCCACACCGTGCCGATCCGCGAAGTGCGCCTGTCTGCAGGTGCGGGTTTCGTGGTGGTGATCTGCGGTGAGATCATGACCATGCCTGGTCTGCCCAAAGTGCCTGCGGCGGAAACCATTCGCCTCAACACCGATGGCCAGATCGAAGGCCTGTTCTAAGGTCTTGACATAAATCAAGGCGGGCCGCCCCGCGCCATGGCAGATGGCGGGCGGCCCGATCCATGAAAGGACAAGCACATGACGGCACAGATCATCGACGGCAAGGCCTTTGCGGCCACGGTCCGCGCCAAGGTTGCGGCGCATGTGGCGCGGTTGAAGGAAGAGTTCGGCGAACACCCCGGTCTGGCGGTGGTGATCGTGGGCGAGGATCCGGCAAGCCACGTCTATGTGCGGTCCAAGGCCAAACAGACCATCGAAGTCGGCATGAATTCATACGAACACAAACTGCCCGCCGATACGTCCGAGGCGGAACTGCTTGCTTTGATTGCGAAATTGAACGCCGATACCTCGGTTCACGGTATTCTGGTGCAGCTGCCGTTGCCCAAGCATCTGGACAGCGATCTGGTGATCAATTCGATCGATCCTGCCAAGGATGTGGACGGATTCCACATCTCGAATGTGGGGCTGTTGGGCACGGGGCAAAAATCCATGGTCCCCTGCACGCCTCTGGGCTGCCTGATGATGCTGCGCGACTATCACGGTGATTTGTCGGGGATGAATGCGGTGGTGGTGGGCCGTTCCAATATCGTGGGCAAGCCGATGGCGAACCTTTTGTTGGGTGACAGTTGCACGGTGACCATCGCCCATAGCCGCACCAAAGACCTGCCTTCTGTCGTGCGTCAGGCCGATATCGTTGTGGCCGCTGTTGGCCGCCCCGAAATGGTGAAAGGCGACTGGATCAAGCCCGGCGCCACGGTGATTGATGTGGGCATCAACCGTATTGAACGCGACGGCAAAGGTATTTTGGTGGGCGACGCCGATTTCGACAGTTGCGCTGCCGTGGCAGGGGCCATCACGCCAGTGCCGGGTGGGGTTGGACCCATGACCATTGCCTGCCTTCTGGCCAATACGCTGACCGCGTTCTGTCGCGCCAAGGACCTGCCAGAGCCGCAGGGCCTTACCGCCTGAGCGGCACCACCAAGGCTTTGGGACCCGTCAGAACCACCCGCGCCTCGGGTCCCATCAGTTGGGCCAATGGTGCGCGGCCTGCATGCATGCCGCCCGTATAGGCACCATAGGCGGGCAGAATAACGCGCTGGTTGTCATAGAGAAACGCGGGCCGTGATTGACCGGCGAGCGCATATTTCGGGTGGTAATGCCCTGAAATCTCGCCCTTTTCAGGGCTTGTCGCAATATGTCGCCAGACCAGACCTGCCGCGCGATATTCCGACAGATGACTGCCCCCCAGATCGACAGGGCCGGGGTCATGGTTACCCTCGATCCAGACCCAGCGGCGCCCAGCCTGCAGCCCCAAAAGGCTCAGGCGTTCATTCTCGCTCAGCGAACCGGCGGCGGTCAGGTCGTCGAAACTGTCCCCCAGACAAATGACCACCAGAGGATTGGTGGTTGCAATATCAAGGCTCAGCCGCCCCAGCGTTTCCGCGATGTCATAGGGCGGGATCAACGCGCCGCCCGCACGCAATATGCGATCGGGTTTGCCCAGATGCAGGTCCGAAACCGTCAACACGCGCCCAGCAGGCAGCCAGAGCGCGCCCGAAGGCATCGCAACCAGCTGCTGATCGCAAAAGGTAAAGGAATGGCCCAGCATGACGCTAAAAATGGTCCTTCAAGTTGAAATCAGTCAAGCCCTGCCTCGGCCATCAGCCGCGCGGCCTCGTCCTCCATCAGCCGCGCGCGGCCCTCGCCATGGATTGGCACGCGCCCATGTTCCAAAAGCATCGGGGCCGCAAAGGGGGTGACGCGATCCAGAACCACATGATCGACCTCGCCGCCTGTGCGGGCGATCATCTCCTCGATGCGGCCAAAATCGACCATGCCGCGCATGGCCTCTTCGCGCGTGATACGCAGCATCAGGTGGTCGGGATCGTATTTGACCAGAGTGTCGTAGATGATGTCTGATGAAAACGTCGCCTGTCGCCCGCTTTTGCGGGCTTGCGGAAGGTTCTTTTCGATCAGCCCAGCGATGGTCGCCGCAGCGCGAAAAGTGCGTTTCATCAAGGCGTTATCCTGAAACCACTGGTCTAGCCCCTCGCGCATGGTCGCCAGATCGAACAGGGCAGCGGGATTGCGCAGCGGCTCTAGCCCCCAGATCAGGGTCGCATAGTCGGTGGCGACAAAACCCAAAGGTTTCAGGCCTGCGTTTTCCATCTGTTTGGTCAGCAAGACGCCCAGTGTCTGCTGTGCATTGCGGCCCGCAAAGCTGTAAAAACAGCTATGGTGCAGGCCGTCATGCACAAAACTCTCGACCAAGATCCGGTCGCGCTCGGGCATACGCGAAACCGCGCGCTGCAGCGCCAGCCAGCTTGCGGTATGGGCGGGTAGGTCGGGCCAGTCGTCGTGCGCGACAAGGCTGAGGATACGGTCGCAAAGCACTGTGGATGTTGCGAATTTGGTGCCAGAGAAAACAGCGATCCGTGGCCTGCGCGCCTGCGCTCGGCTGACCTCGACCACCATTTCCTTCAGGCCCTCATAGCGGACAATCTGGCCGCCGATCAAAAAGGTGTCGCCTGCCTGCAACGAGGCGGCAAAGCCCTCTTCGACCTCGCCCAAAGCAGCACCTGCACCACGCATTCTGACCTTCAACACCTCGGTGTCCTGAATCGTGCCAATATTCATGCGGATACGCTGCGCCGCGCGCGGGTCGCGCAACTGCCATAGCCCGTCTGACCGCTGCATGATCCGTTGCCAGCGGTCATAGGCGCGCAGCGCGTAGCCCCCTGTCGCGCAGAAATCGAGGCAATCGTCGAAGGCGGCGCGGCTGAGGTCGGCATATCCACCAACCCCACGGATTTCGGCCAAAAGGTGTTCGGCATCAAAGGGACCTGCGGCGGCGCGGATCAGGATGTGTTGGCACAGCACATCGCGCGGGCCGGCACCGCGTGGCTCGCCATCCAGATCATGGTCGGCAGCGGCCTGCAGCGCGGCCGCGCATTCGACGACTTCCCAACGGTTTGCGGGCACCAGACGCGCCTTGGAGGGGGCGTTGTAGCGGTGGTTCGCGCGCCCGATGCGTTGGATCAGGCGTTTGACGTTCTTGGGCGCGCCGACCTGTATCACCAGATCGACATCGCCCCAGTCGATGCCGAGGTCCAGACTGCCGGTGCAGACCACGGCCCGCAAACGCCCATCGGCCATGGCGGCCTCGACCGCCAATCGTCTTTCGCGGGCAAGACTGCCGTGGTGAATGCCGATGGGCAGATCCTCGCTATTGGCCAGCCAGAGTTGGTGAAAAAAGATTTCCGCCTGCGCGCGCGTGTTGTGAAAGATCAGCGTGGTGCGGTGCGCGCGGATCTGCGCGAGGATTTCGGGGATCGCATAGGTCCCGCCGCCGCCCGACCATGGCGGGCGTTCTTGCGTGACCAGCATCGCGATGTCGGGGTCAGGTCCGGGGTCGGCGGTCAGGATCGCGCAGGGTGCAGGCGCGCGCGCGATCAGTCGGGCCAAGGCGGGCGGATCTTCGACCGTGGCCGATAGGCCAACGCGCCGCAGACCGGGGGCCATCGCCTCGATCCGCGACAGGGCCAACATCAGCTGATCGCCGCGCTTTGATTCAGCCATGGCGTGAATTTCGTCGATCACCACGCGTTGCAGCCCCGCGAACATATGTGGCGCATCCTCATAAGATGTTAATAACGCAAGGCTTTCTGGCGTCGTCAGCAATATATGTGGCGGGTCGGCGCGTTGCCGCTTTTTGGCCAGTGCCGAGGTGTCACCCGTCCGGTCCTCGACCCTGATGGGCAGGCCCGCCTCGTCAATCGGGCGCATGAGGTTGCGGCGGATATCGGTCGCCAGTGCCTTGAGCGGCGAGACATAGAGCGTATGCAACCCCCTGTGCGCGCCATCCGCCAGTTCGGCCAGTGTTGGTAAAAAACCGGCAAGTGTCTTGCCGCCGCCCGTTGGTGCAATCAGCAACAGAGCGGGTTCGTCCGCGCGCGCCAACAGGTCTGACTGATGGGGGTGCAGGGTCCAGCCCTTGCGGGCGATCCAGTCAGAGAGGGCGGGGGGCAGGGTAGCCATGGCATTGCACTATCGGCCAGAACCACCCGCCGTCAAATCAGATCAGATAGGGCAGGCCCGATTGCGCCAGCGCCTGACCGGGCGCGATCTGGCCGCGCAGTTCTTCGGCCGTGAAAAAGGCGGTCTGTTCAAAACGGTCCAGCCCACATGCGGCACATGCCGCCTCGGCGGTTTTGCGCGTCGTCGAGGTCAGTTCTTTGGCGCCTTTGTTGGCGTGTTGGCGCTCTGACTCCGGGGCTTTCAGCCCCAGTTGGCCTGCCACCCAGTCGATGGATCCCGGCGCCTCGATGTTGACAACGATCAGGTTCGGTTTGCCCGCAAAATGGCGCAGCGCCCAGCTGTGAAAGGCCGCGCGGCGGTGGATTTCGGTGATGAAATGCTGCGTGGTAAAGGTCCAACCGGGATAAATCTGGTCCGCAAGGCTGACCAGGTAATGCATTACGGGTCGGGTGTTGAGGACGAACATCGCCTTTGGATAGGCGCGCTCATAGGCCGCAATCGGGCGCATCTGGCCAAAATCGGAAAAGCAGTCGTATTTATGGGTGTCCCAATCGCCCGACGAATGCTGGCTGCGCAGGCCGTTGGCCTCGAACAGTTGGTGATGCGAGGTCGTGCCGCAACGCGGGTGCCCAATCACGAAGATCTTGCGCGCATCGGGGCTGTCTTTGGGCGAGAGGCGGAAATGCAACGCCATGCGCGCACGCACCACACCCAAGGCAAGGCTGTAACGGTCGAACTTGGGCTCGGCGCAGGTAACGTCAGGCATGGCAGGCTCCACCAAGGTAGGGCCCCGCCTAACAAATGCGGCCATCCTCGGCAAGCCGTCGCGACCTAGCGCGTAATCTCCTCATCGCGCACGAACATGTTGTTCCACGCGCGGTCCATCAACTCGGGGGTCATCTGGTAAGGGATGCCTTCGAATTCGCAGATCGCCATGATCTGATCGACAAGGAACCCTGGCATGTAGTTGGCATAGATGTTGTCGATGGTCGGGAATTTGACCTTCAACAGATACATCAGCGTTTCTTCGTCCAGCGGCACCTTTTTCTTGCGGGCAACCATTGCGAAGATACGGATAAAGTTTTCCTTGGACGGGCCATCCACTTTGATCTTGAAGAAAATCCGCCGCAGCGCTGCCTTGTCGAAGATCTTGTTGGGATGGAAGTTGGTGGAAAAGATCACCAGCGTGTCAAATGGCACGGTGAATTTTTCGCCCGATTGCAGGGTCAGGATGTCGCGGCCCTCTTCCAAAGGCACGATCCAGCGGTTCACGAGCTTTTGCGGGGGTTCTTCCTGACGGCCAAGGTCGTCAACGATGAACACGCCGCCGGTCGATTTCAACTGCAGCGGTGCCTGATAGGTGCGCGCCACGGGGTTATAAACCAGATCCAGCATCGACAGCGACAGTTCACCACCTGTGATCACGGTCGGGCGTTCACAGCGGACATAGCGCATGTCGTAGCGGCCCGCCGTGCGGCGCAGCGATGAGGGGTCGTCCAGATCCTCTTCGGCGGCCGAATGCACGATCGGGTCATAGACGGTGATGACCTGGCCCGCGTATTCGATGGCGCGCGGCACATAGATCTTGTCACCCAGCGCGTCGCGAATCCCGTTCGAGATCGAGGACTTACCGTTGCCTGGGGGGCCATACATCAGGATCGAACGGCCCGCCGAGACCGCGGGCCCAAGTTCGCCCATCAAGGTGGGCGGCAAAATCAGATGCCCCATCGCCGATTGCAACTGGTCACGCGTAACCTGAATATTGCGGATCGACTGGCGTTTGACCTGTTCGGCATAAACCGAAAGGGGCACGGGCATGGCGCCGAAATATTCGGACTGCGCCAGCGCGTCCAGCGCGCGCGCCTTGCCGTTATCGGTCAACTGGAACGCCATTTCGCTGCCGTTGTTGGCATTGAGCGTGCCGGTCGCCTCGACCAGTTTTTGCGCGCGGGCCATGTCCACCAGTTCCTGCGTGACAGGAATAGGCAGGCAGATCGCCCGCGAAAGTTCGGTCACCAGATCGAGGTTCTTGCGGAACATGGTCTTGAGCAGGATGTCACGCATCATCACGACAGGCAGAGCCATGCCTTCAAGCGTTTTCGGTGCGGGGGGCGCGATCACCCCGGTTGCCTGCATATTCATCGCTACGACCTGTTCGTTGCGGGACATTGTCCCGGATCATTCCTTGCCCAAGTGGCATGGCAGGTTAATGTGGCGAAATGATGGATAAACCAAAGGTCCAGCCCGCATGATCCGCCCCAATCCCGTCGTTTTTCTTGCTGTTATTCTGGGCATTCTTCTGGTGCTGGGGTTGCCTCCATTGGTCTTGCAGGGCCTGCCCATGGCCAAGCAGGAAGGCGATCTGGTGCATCTGGCCGATATCACGCTGCGCATGGCCGCGGGTGCGCGGGCGCATGTCGACTTCATGACGCCGATTGGCGGCTGGGCCTTTGCGCCCTTCGCCTTTTTCGCAGGCCGCGGAATCGGGCTCGGGCATTCCGTGCTGTTGGGTCAGCTTGCGGTCGCGCTGGCCTTGGCCCCCGCTGTTTGGTGGGTGGGTATCGGGCGGCTGCCGCGCGGGCTTGCCGGGCTTTTGGCGCTGACGGTGCTGGGGTTGACGCTGGCGCTGGTGCCGGGCGGCACTGATGCCAAACTGACCCTGTCGATGCATTACAACCGATGGGCATGGGCCATCGCCTTTGTCATGACCGTCGTTGCGGTTCTGCCGCCGGTGCATCCCAAGAACGCCGCTGTCGATGGCCTGATCCTCGCGCTGGGGGCCACGGCGCTGTTGATGATCAAACTCACCTATCTGGTGGCGTTCCTGCCGGGTCTGGTGGTGGCGCTGCTGTTGAACCGGCAATATCGCGCGCTGCTGGCGGCGCTGGTGTTCGGCGTAGCGGCGGCGGCGGGGCTAAGCTTGGTTTTGGGGGTCGATTATTGGCTGGCCTATATCGACGATCTGCGGTTGGTCGCAGGTTCGGCCACCCGCGCGCGCCCCGGCGCGCCGCTGACGGTGATGCTGACAGGGCCGGCCTTTATCGGGGCAACGCTTACGGGGCTTGCCGCCATTGTGGTGGCGCGGCGCAGCCGCCCCGCGCTGGGTGCGGCGCTGCTGTTCATGTTGCCGGGCTGGATCTACGTGGCCTATCAGAACGCGGATAACGATCCGCTCTGGCTCTTGTTGCTGGGCATCGTTTTTCTGGCCTGCCGCACCGGTGTCGATGCGCGGGGCGGCGGGCGCGAACTGGGGGCGGTGGCGCTGGCGGCCTTGGTGTTGATCGCGCCGCAGGGGTTCAACTTGTTGACCAGCCCGCTGCGGGCGCTGGGCACGCCATTGGCGGACTATGTGCCCATCATCACCGGCAACCCTGCCTCGGCGGACTTTCTGACCTACGAGCTTCGCGCGCGCCGCGTCGATGTCACCCGTCCCTTGGCCAGTGCCGAGGCCATGGCTGGTGGCGGACCCGGTCTTTTTGGCCGCGCCGCGCCGCTAGCCTTTGCGGGCGCGGATCTGCCGGATTGCCGCGCCGATGTGGGGATGACGGCGATCTTTGGCGCTATCGCGGGCGATCTGGCGGCATTGCCCGAACTGCAAACCGCACGCGTCTATGTGGCCGATGCGGTCGAGCCCCTGTGGCTTTTCGGCGTGGGTCAGCCGGTGCCGGGGGCCGCGCCCTGGTACTATGACGGCGCGCCCGGACTGGGGGCGGCCACGCATCTGTTGGTGCCGCTCTGCCCCTTCCAGAGCGCGGCGCGGGCCTCGGTGCTTGCGGCGGTTGCGGCACGCGGTATCACGACCGATCTCATGCGTGAGACCGATTTCTACCGGCTTTACAGTCTGCGTTAGAGGTCAGGCGCCGAAATAGGCGCCGATCGCCAGATAGACGCCCAAGGTGCCCGCCAAAGGAAAGCCCATCGGGAACCGTCTACCCGTCTGCCAGCTCTGCCAGTCGGGGGCGAGTTTGCGCAGCGCGGTATTCTTGACGATCCGGTGCGAGACATAGGCGGCCAGAATGCAGCCCGCCAGAATGTAGCACAGCGTAATCACATCGCCCAAGGCGACGAATGGCGCGGCGGCAGCGGCGAATTTAGCGTCGCCCGCGCCGACCAGCCCCATGGCGTTCATCACGATGCCGATGCCCAGCACGACCACCAGATGCAGCCAGCGCCAGCCGTAATCGACGGGCGAGAGGGCGATCAGCCCGATCACGGCAAAGATCACCACCATGGTGCCGACCGCCAGATTCGGGATCTTCATGGCCCGCATGTCGGACCATGCCACGTAGATGATGACCGGCAACAAGAAGGGCAGGAACCAGATGGCTTCGTAGGCGGTGATCTGCAGCATCAATGGGACACATTCTGTTCAAGGGCCGCCAGCGAACGAACGGCCTCTTCGAAATACTGCGGATGGCTGTCGATGGCCTCTTGCAGCAGTGTCTTGCCGATGGCGATGTCGTTTTGCTTGATGGCCGTGAGCGCCAGCGTATAGAGCAGCTCGGCCCGCTCGACCTGCGTCATCGGGATCACGGGCATATCGTATTTTCGTTGTGCGCCACGGGCCAACATCAGGTTGTTCTTGGCGGTGAACATCTGCGGATCATGCCGGATCGCGTCATAGAACAGCCGCTCGGCGCCTGCGTAATCGCCGCGGGTCAGCTTGGAAAAGCCCCAGTTGTTCAGGACCGGCGCGGGGCGCACGGTCAGGCCAACGGCGGTTTCATAGAAACTGTCAGCGCGCGACCATTCCTTGTTGGCGTCGGCCACCATGGCCTCCAGCCGATAGCGGTCAAAGGTTTCGACCGTGGGCGGGATCGCATCCAGTTCGACCTCGGCCTCGTCCCACATATTCGCGCGGATCAGGGCGTCGGCGAAATCGATATGGTCGTCGCTTGTCGACTCGGGGTGGGCGATGACACCCTTCCATGCGGTCACGGCCTCGGTTGCGCGATTGGCGCGCACCAAGGACTTGGCCAGACCACGCATCAGATCGATCCGGCCGGGGTCTTGGGTCGTGGCGCGGGTGAAATAGGCCACGGCCTCATTGGGGTCCGCCACCGTCAGCATCACATCGTTGAGGTCCGTGGCATCGACCACATTGACCTCTTTCATCGCGTCGCGAACCGCTGCGTCGCCATTGTTCATACAAGCGCCAAGCGACATCAAAGCCGCCATCGCCACTGTCAAATGAATTGCCTGCCGCATGGGCCTATGGTCCCGTCCTGCTTTGCCTCAGAGCGCGGTTAAGAGCAGGTAATCGCCCGGCCCGCGCCGCACCAATTGGAACTGTTCGTTCTCGTTGTCGCCAACATACGCGGGATCGGCGAGTTTTGCGAGAGCCAAGCGCAGGTTGTCACGGATACTATCGGAATTGCCATCGTCCAGCCCGTAGGCCAGCCGGAATACTTCGGCGGCTTCGGGGATTTTGCCTTCGTTCATCAAGACAACGCCCAGATTGTTCCATGCAGCCGCAAAGGTCGGGTCGATGTCGGTGGCGCGGCGCAATTCGGCCTCGGCCTGTCCCAGACGGCCCAGCATCAGATTGGCCGAGCCGATGGCCGATAGCGTGTCCGCGTTCAGCCCTTGCTGGCCCGCCGCGCGCAGATAGGCGGTCAGCGCCAGTTCATACTCGCCCGCAGCCATGAGCCGGTGGCCAATCAACAGCCCGTCAATGTCGGCTTCACCGGCGGGGCCGGGGGCGTAGACGCCATCGCCCTTGTTCAGACCACCTTCGGTGCAGGCGCCCAAGGGCAAGAGAACAAGGCCGACACATAGAAATCTTGCCAGCATTTGTTCCGCCTGCTCCTGTTGTTAGCCGCCTCCGCCACCGAGCGTGGTGTAGATGCTGTAGATCGACGGCCCGATCAGGATGATCAGAAGCGGCGGCACCGTCAACATCATGGTGGCAAGCGTCATCTTGGTGGGCAAGGTATTTGCCTTTTCCTCGGCACGCATCACGCGTTTATCGCGCATTTCACCGGCGTAGACGCGCAGCGCCTCGGCGATCGAGGTGCCGAACTGCTGGCTCTGGATCAGCACGGTCACAAAGGACGACACGTCCGCCACACCACAGCGTTCACCCAGATCGCGCAGCACCGAGGCCTTGTCCTTACCCGCTTTCATTTCGTGGGCGACGACCTCGAATTCCCAAGCGAGGGCAGGAAAGCCCGCGCGCAATTCGCGGCTCACACGGATGATCGACTGGTCCAGCGACTGACCGGCCTCGACACAGACCAAAAGCATGTCAAGCGCGTCGGGAAAGCCGTTGATGATTTCCTTTTGACGCTCTTGCTGGCGTTTGTTGACCCAGTATTTGGGGCCCATATAGCCTACCGCTCCGGGCAGAATGATCGACAGGATCGTGTTTTGGGTCGAGGGATCGCCGTTGTGCGATTTCAAGATCGCGTAGGCGATACCCACAACCAGCAGGGCAACGCCAAGCGTGAACTGCAAGAAGTGATAGATCCGCACCGCGTTCTTGGAACGATAGCCCGCCTGCAGCAGCTTGAGCTTGATGGCCGAATATTCCTCGACGTTCTGGGGTTCGAGGAAATGCGAATATTTCTCGAGCTTGTCCTTGGAATTTGCGGTCCGCAGGGCGTCGGGCTTGCCCTTGCCTTGCAGAGCGGACTTGGGCTGGCTCTGGGCCTTGAGCTTGTCCAGCGGGTCGGCCTTTTTCGTCAACATGACGGGCAGGGTGATCAGAATGAGCGCCACACCCAGAAGACCCACGACCACCAGAGGGCCAAAGGGGCCGATCTTGTCGATCAGGAATGCGTTGATGTTCGACAGAATGCCCATTTGTGCCTCACACTTTGATATTGGTCAGCGAGCGCATCACGAAGATATTCGTGATGAGAAAGCCCGCGACGACGAGACAGGCCGGGATAAACACCGAGGTCTCTTTGACTTCATCGTAATAGTTGGGCTGGATCACGTTGATGGCGACAAGCGCCAGCAGCGGAAAGCCCGACAGGAACATGCCAGACCACTTGGCCTCGGCCGTGATGGCCTTGACCCTGCGGAACAGGCGGAAACGGGCGCGGATAACCTTGGCCAGACCGTCAAGGATCTCGGCAAGGTTACCACCCGATTGCTGCTGGATGGTTACGGCCACGGCAAGGAAGCGCAAATCCTGCATATCCATGCGTTCGGACAGATCCTTGAGGCTTTCGCTCAGGTCGCGGCCATAGGCGCTTTCGTCCGAGATCACGCCCATTTCCGAACCCAGCGGGTCTGCGACTTCTTTGGCGACGATCGCGATGGCGGACGAGAACGGGTGACCCACCCGCAGGCTGCGCACCATCAGTTCCACGGCGTCCGGCAACTGTTCTTCGATCAGGCCGATACGCTTTTTGGCCTTGTTGTTCACCCAGACATAGATGCCGCCCACGCCCATTCCGATCGACACCGCAAAGCGGATCATCGGGCTGGTTTCGGTGCCCACGGTCAGGCCGATAAAGGCGATGACCGCCATGACGCCCATCATCATGATCAGCTTGTTGGGCGAAAACGCGATATTGGCCTTTTGCGCCTTGGCCGCGAGGATCGCGTAGATCGGGATCGACGAGGACTTCATGTGCTGGGTCATCTCCTTGCGGAGTTGTTCCAGCACCTGCTCGCGGCCCTGACCTTTTTCCAAAAGCTCGAGACGACGGTTTACCTTGCGGTTGAGGCTGATCGATTTGCCGAAAACCGTCAGGTAGATGCCTTCGACCAGCACGAGAACGGCAATAAAGACAATGCCATAGATGATTGGTTCGGCAGAGATGACCATAACTCAGTTCCCGTTATAGGGTTCAAAGATCGCGGGCGGCAGATCATAGCCCCACAGGCGGAACCGTTCGGAAAAGTGCGAACGTACGCCCGTGGCGGTGAAATGGCCGATGATCTTGTTGTCGGGTGAAAGGCCGACACGCTGATAGCGGAAGACCTCTTGCATCGAGATAACGTCGCCTTCCATGCCGGTGATCTCGGTGATCGAGGTCATGCGGCGCGAGCCGTCCTGCAGGCGGCTTGCCTGCACGATCAGGTTCACAGCGCTGGCGATCTGGCTGCGGACAGCCTTGATCGGCATTTCGATGCCGGCCATGGCCACCATGTTTTCCAGACGGCTCACACCGTCGCGGGCCGAGTTGGCGTGGATTGTGGTCATCGACCCGTCGTGGCCCGTGTTCATGGCCTGCAACATGTCGATCACTTCCTCGCCGCGCGTTTCACCGACGATAATCCGGTCAGGACGCATACGCAGCGCGTTGCGCAGACAGTCGCGCTGGGTCACCGCGCCACGGCCTTCGACGTTGGCGGGGCGGCTTTCCATGCGGCCGACGTGGGTCTGCTGCAGTTGAAGTTCCGCCGTGTCCTCGATGGTCAGGATGCGTTCGCTGTTGTCGATAAAGGACGACAGCGCGTTGAGCGTCGTTGTTTTACCCGAACCCGTACCGCCCGACACGATCACGTTAAGACGCGTGGCAACGGCTGCCTGCAAATAGGCGGCCATTTCCTCGGTAAAGGCACCAAAGCGCACCAGATCTTCGATGGCGAGCTTGTCCTTTTTGAACTTACGGATCGAGACCAAGGAGCCATCGACCGCAACGGGGGGCACCATGGCGTTGAAACGCGAACCGTCGGCAAGGCGGGCGTCGACATAGGGGTTCGATTCATCGACGCGACGACCCACGGCGGACACGATCTTGTCGATGATCCGCAAGAGGTGGCGTTCGTCTTTGAAGGTCACATCCGTCAGCTGCAGCTTGCCCGCGCGTTCGACAAAGATCTGGCGCGGGCCGTTGACGAGAATATCGTTGACCGAGTCGTCTTTGAGCAGGGTTTCCAGCGGGCCAAGGCCCGTCACCTCGTCATAGAGGTCCTGGGTCAGGGTCTGGCGTTCCTCGCGGTTCAGGACCACGCCCATCAATTCCAGCGTTTCACCAGAGATGGCGTTGATTTCCTGACGCAATTCCTGCTCGGACGCCTTTTCCAGCGCCGCAAGGTTCAGGTTGTCCAACAGCGCCTTGTGCAGTTCCAGTTTGATCTCGCCAAGCCGTTCCTTGCGCTTGCGCTCCTTGTCCGCTGCCGACGGCTCTGCCGGCTTTGCCGGCATGGCGCGCATCAGCGATTTGCGCTCGACCTCTGGGGCGACGGCGGTTGTGGTGGTGCCGCGCGCAGCCGGAGCCAAGGCGGGTTTTCCCGCGCCGACAGGTGCTGCGCCCGGCTTTTTGTATTTGGCGAACATCGACATTTATTCAGTGCCCCGCTTTGGCGATTTCAGACGCGTTGACCTCGTGAACGGATTTGGCAAGCGCGGCGATCGCCTTGCGCAGCGGGTTCTTGGCCATGTTTTCCAGCATCGGAATGCCATGGTCATTGGTCTGGGTGACCTGCGGGCCGCCGTCGGGGAATTGCACCTCGATCGAGATGCTCAGGCTTTCACCCAGACGTTTGACGCGGGCCTTGCCGCTCAGGTCAGTGAACTTGGGCGCGCGGTTGAGGATGAAGCGCAGCTTTTCGAAGGGCAGTTCCTCGCCCTGCAGCGCACGCTTGAGCCGCAGCGCATTCTGCGCCGAACGCATGTCCAGCTCGAGCATCGCGAAATAGATATGCGCGGCGTTCAGCACGGTTTCGGTCCATTCGACCATCACCTTGGGCATGTCGATGATAACATAGTCAAAATTGGCCTGCGCCGTCGAAATCAGGCGCTGCACATCGGCGGGGGTCACGACTTCCAGCGGCACCAGATCTGTGGGCGCGGTCAGCACGTGCAACTTGTTGTTATAGGACAAGAGCGAATGCATGAAGCTTTCGTTGTCCATGGATTCGGTGTCGGCAAGCATCTCCATCACCGCTTCGCGGCGGGGCAGATCGAGGTAGGTCGAAACCGAACCCGACTGCAGGTCCAGATCAAGGATGCAAACGCGCGGCCCGTCTTCCTTTTCGATATTCGCCAATTCCCAGGCAAGGTTGACCGCAAAAGTCGAGGCGCCTGTGCCACCCGCCAGACCCTGCACGGGGATCACAACGCCGTTGCGGTCACCCGTGGCCTTGAGCTTGTTGGTGTGCTGCGGCTGGACCGGCGGTTCTTCGGGCACATGGCGCAGGCGTTCGATTGCCTTGGCCAATTCGTGCTCGGGCAGGGGATAGGGGATGAATTCGTCGCCGCCCTCGCGCAGCAGGCGGTGCAATGCAGCGGGCGAGACATCTTCGGCGATGATGATTGCCTTGATGTCGCGCAGCTTGGCGGCGGTAATCACCTGCAGGACAAGCGAAAGGTCGTCCTCGTCCTCTTGGTCAAGGGCAATGGCGATAAACTCGAGGTAATGGGCCTCGGGTTGTCCCAGAAATGCCAGAGCGTCCTCAAACCCGAGGTCACCCCATTTTTCGCCCATCAGGCCTTCCATGTCTTCGATCAGAAGATCGAAATTCTGGACGTCCCGACTCACCGTGCAGGCCACAATGGCCTGCGGATCTGTCTTGATAGCGGCGTTCGTTGCCATGCCCGTTTCCCCAAAAAACAATTCAAATCAGACGGTTGGATGCAAATCGCTTTGCATCTTCGGTCCCGAAAACCCGCGGACGTGATGCCCGGGAGCTTCGTTTACCGTTTGAATGTGGGGGGCAAGTTTGACGAGATTGGGGCTAAAAAACCCCAATTGTGCGAAATCGAAAGACGATTGATCGACGATGGGGTGTTTGTTGACGCGACCGGCGAAACAATCCGGTCGCGTCGGCTGGCTCAGCCGCCCGTAGACGGTGCGCTGCTGCTGCCGCCACCGCCACCGCCGGCACCCAGAAGCGGCGAGAGGCCGGTTTTGGGAATGCCGCTGTTGATATATTCACGGAACACCACCTCGGCATATTTGCCGTTCATGATGCCCGCGTCGGTTTCGACAAAGCCCGTCACTTCGGTCACGGTGCGGCGGTTCGCGCGCTCGCGGCCCTCGGTCACGATCAAGGGCTGGGTCTCGCCAAAGGATACGACAGCTTCTAGACGATCGCGGCTGATGCCTTGAGCCACAAAGAACTGCACCACCGCATTGGCGCGACGCAGGCCAAGCGACTGGTTATAGGCGTTCGAACCCACCAGATCGGTGTGGCCATAGACCTTGAACCGGACCTCGGGGAATTGCTTGATCCAATCGGCTTGCTGCAGCAGGACCGTTTGCGCGGCCGCGTCGATAGTGGCGCTGTTGAACTCGAAATTGATGACGGTGGGCACTTCGTCGGCAAAACGATGGGCCAGCGCCAAGGTGTATTCGATCTCGCCCGACTGCACGCCGATATTGTTGATCGTCGCTTGGCCGAAGGTGCCGTTGTCGATTGAGGAACCGGCCTCGCGGTAGAACGAGCCGAAAACCGGATCATCGCTGCTGCAAGCGGTCAGGGCCGCAAGGATTGCCGTGGTGGCGACGAGCTTTTTCATTGATCGTCTCCCATCACATAACCGTAGGAGCCGCTAAAGTCCTGACGCGCGACCTCGCCCGTGGGCGTGTTGGCGTTGGCGCCCGACACGCGGCCAAACAGGAACAGGTCGCTTTCGGTTGGCGGACGCACGCGGTCGGTGGGCAGGGCCAGCGCATCGCCGCGCATCGGCGTGACCAGATGCGGGGTGATGATGATCACCAGTTCTGTCTGCTTGCGCTGATATTCCGCCGACCGGAACAGCGCGCCGAGGATCGGAATGTCACCAAGCCACGGCACCTGACCGTTGAGGTCGGTAAAGTCGTCCGACAGCAGGCCCGCGATGGCAAAGCTTTCGCCGTCGCGCATTTCGACCGTGGTCGAGGTTTCGCGGCGCTTGAAGGCATCGACCGTAAAGCCGTTCTGGCTAAATCCGTTCGACGGGTCGATCGAGCTGACCGCCGCATCGAGTTCGATGTTGATCAGATCGCCATCCACGACGCGGGGAATAAAGTTCAATTCGACGCCGAAGGGCTTGTACTGGATCGTGACCGAGCCGGAATCCTGGCTCACGGGCACCGGGTACTCGCCACCTGCGAGGAAACGGGCCTCTTGGCCGCTCAGTGCGGTCAGGTTGGGTTCGGCCAGCGTGCGGACAACGCCGCGCGCCTCAAGCGCCTCAAGCAAAACGGTCATTTCCAGACCGCCCGCGCCGAAACCGAACAGCATTGCACCATTATTGGCGCCCGTGCCCGGCAGGTTGCCGGTCAGCGCGCTGGCGATTGTGTTGGCGGTATTCGTGCTGTTGGTGCCACCCGATAGCCCGAGGTTGCCCCCCAGCGTGCTGCCCTGAATGGCCAGCGACGAGCTAAGCGATTTGGAAACCGAACGCTGCATCTCGGCGAAACGGACCTTGAGCATCACCTGCTGGGTGCCCGAAACGGTCATCAGGTTGGAAATCCGGTCCGGCGCATAACGCTGGGCCAGTTCAAGCGCGCGATCAAGCTTGGCGATCGAACTGACAGACCCCGAAAGAACGATACCGTCGTTGGCGGTGCGGACCTCGATGTTTTCGCCCGGCAGGATTTCCTGCAGGCGTTCTTTGAACTCGGCGATGTCAGGGGTGACCTGCACCTCGACATTGGTGATCAACCGTCCGTCGGCGCCCAAAAGCGTCAGCGTCGTGCGCCCCGGTTCCTTGCCCAGCACATAGATGGTGCGGTCTGAAAGGGACGAGATATCCGCGATGCCCGGGTTGGCAATCGAGAGTTCGGTAAAGGGTGTGTCGCTTTCGACCACGACGGCGCGGTTCATCGGCACGTTCAACGTGCTTGATGTTGCCCCCTCCATGACATGAAGGGTCTGGGCAAAGCTGCCGCTACCAACCAGTGCAGCGCCGAGGAATACCCCGACGGCCACGGTCCTAAGAAATCGCATTCTGCTCATGTGACCTGCCTCTCCGATCACGCCTGCCCGCGGGCCTTGTTTACCCGTCGTTTCCGCCACACTGCCCGCAATGCGCATTTTTTGCAAGAATCAAAGTGTTCCGAGGCGAATCGCATGTGGGTTGGTTGCAACATCGCCATGATCCGGTCCCCCGTCGTCAGTTCGAGCAGGGGATCGGGATCTCCACGACATCGGCGCCGCGGCGGGTCTTGATCGTGCAAACACGCTCGGCGGGGGCCACGGCTTCGGGGGTCGGCGCGGCCTCGGGGGTGATGCCCAGAAGCGTGTTCAGATCGACCTCGATCGCGGTGGGTGTGGTCTCATCCGTGGCGCCGACAAGGGCCAGCGAAAGCGAGCCCGTCGATTGCGCCTGAGCGAGATTGGCGACCTGCTGGGGCGAAACCTCGACCGTTACGGTGCGCGCGATGGCCGCCGAGGCCAGATTCATTTCGTCGGTCTGGTCAACCGCAACCAGTTTGATACCGGTTTCGATCAGCTTGGTGACCTCTCGCGAGGAACCATTGAGCGAGCCGGTCCAATACACATCGACACGGTCGCCGGGGCGCAAGAAGCCGGAAACGCCGCTGGCCACGTCCACGCGGATCGCAAAGGCGCGCATACCAGGCGCCAGACGGGTGGTCAGACCAGCGTCAGCACCGGGCTCGGTCACTTTGATTGCCAGAATGGGTTCGTTGTTTTCCATCGGGCGCAGAACGACGCGGTAGGTGTCATCGCCCTCGCTAAAGAGGTCTTCCATGGTGCGGAACACGCCCTCAGGCAGGAAGGGTTCCGCGTAGCGGATCGCCTTGACGTCGTCTTTGGTGATCTGTTCGCCATAGCCAATCGCGCGGTTGACGGCGATGACCTCGACCGTGGGGACCTGCTGGGCCAAGACCGCGCGTTCGCGGGCCAAGGCCACTTGCTGCTGCTGGAAATAGCCCTGGACCATATACACGGCAAAGCCGGCAAGCCCGAGGCCGATAACTAACACTATCCCAAAGACCGCACGCATATCTCGAAACCCTCATTGTCGCGGCTCTTGGCGGCCACGCTCATTGTTTGTGTGCAATTCTTGCCACGTCGGCGCCAAAACGCCAAGCGGACTTTCCATTCCCTTGCGGGAACAGCCAGCGTCAGCTGCCGCCATCCATGTTGGAAAGGGTCGCGCCGAGGCCGGAAGACTTGTTCATAGCGCCGGCGCCGATCGTTGATGCCACGGCAACGCCGAGGCCAACGAGGGCAGCCGTCAGTACAACCCAGTCAACGGTCACAGCGCCAGCTTCGTCGGCGCGGAATTTTTTCAAAAGGCGGCGCATGATTTCTCCTTCACGGCGCGGGCCAGAACCAGGTCCCATAATCCAAAGCCAATGTGGCAAGAAAAAGGTGCAGCAAGGGTTGAATCCGGGCGGCATCTTCGACTGTTGGAAACAAACTACGGATAAAATTACAAAAGTTTAGGGCCGCCCCTTGCGGGACGGCCCCAGTAGTCGCTCAGATCAGATTACATCTGGCCCGAGAGGCTCGTGGCGATGTCGCCCGAAAGGTTGTTCACGCCGCCCGAAACCGAGGCGAGAACCGCAACGCCGAGGCCAACGATGGCAGCGGTCAGAACGACCCAGTCAACGGTCACGGCACCATCTTCGTCACGACGGAAGTTTTTGATGAAGTTCAGCATTTGATTGATCCTTTGGTTTGATAGATTAGGTTGGTTTGATCGGTCAGATTACATCTGGCCCGAGAGGCTCGTGGCGATATCGCCCGACAGGTTGTTCACGCCGCCCGAAACCGAGGCGAGAACCGCAACGCCGAGGCCCACGATCGCAGCGGTCAGAACGACCCAGTCAACGGTCACGGCGCCGTCTTCGTCACGACGGAAGTTTTTGATGAAGTTCAGCATGTCAGTCCCTCCTGGGGGTTTAGGTCAGTTGCACTTCCTTGCTGGCTCATCCCCTATTCCCGGGTCAGCTTGTCAGCTTGGATGGTGCTATAAAGCTCTGAGATTGGGGCGAGACTTTGGCCAGAACGGTTCAAATTTGGTGCAGCGCAAAAAACCACGTCATACCTGCCTAAATCATTGATAATAAATGAAAGAAACTTTCAAAAATTCTCGCATAGGGTGTTTATTGGCTCCGGTTTCGGCGTCAAAACCCCAGAATCAGCGATGATTTTCGCCGAGACTGGCCCTGAGTCGTGAATTTTGCGATAAAGGTGGAAAGGCGAGGCAGAGCAGTAACCTCGATGCAGAGAATCGTGCGCATCATTGCCGCTACGGGATTGGCCGCCATCGCCATGGGCGCGGGCGCAGAGCCCGCACGCATGCAGCCTGATTTTACCTTCAAGCGTATCGGCGTGCCCGAGGCCGGATCTGTCGGGAACCTGATTACCGTGCAAATCGCGCCGCGCCCCAACCCCGCTGTGCCCACACCCTATACACCCGCCGAAAATCATGCGGATCCGGCGTCGACCGTGGTAACCGGCACCGAATGGTTCTGGATGGCGGTGTCGCCGCGTCTGGCCGACAGCGGCCCGGGCCGGCTTACACAGGCGCTGGCCGAGTTGCAGCAGGCCCCCGCTGGCGAAGCCCCTGATCCACCGCGCCTGCAGACCCTGCAACAGATCGCCTCGACCTATGGGCGCGAGATTCTCAGCGCCACGGTGGGCACCAATGTCTCGCCAGCGCTGGTTCTGGCCATGATTGCAGTCGAAAGCGGCGGGCGCGCCGATGCGGTCAGCCACGCGGGCGCGCAAGGGTTGATGCAGCTCATGCCCGCCACCGCCGCGCGGTTCGGGGTCAGCGACTCGCTGGTGGCCAACGACAATATCGCGGGCGGGGTGGCCTATCTTGACTGGTTGATGAACCGATTTGCCCGCGATCCCATATTGGTGCTGGCGGGATATAATGCGGGCGAAGGCGCGGTGCGTGACAATGCGGGCGTGCCGCCCTATGCCGAAACCCGCGCCTATGTGCCCAAGGTTCTCGCCGCGTGGAACGTCGCGCGATCGCTTTGTATGACGCCGCCCGAACTGATGACGGATGGCTGTGTGTTCAATCTGGCCGGAGGATAACCCGTGGCTGACCGCAAACCGCTTGTGATCGAGGCCGAGGGCGCCTTCCTTCTGACCGATCTGGGTTGGGAAAGCTTTTGGGCGGGCATGGGTCAGGCGCCCTTGCGGACATTGGGCATCGTCGCGCGATCGGTCTTTGCGCGCCGCCGCCTGCGGGCACGGCTGGCACAGGCCGTCACGTTGCGCTCCGATCTGTTGCCGGTAAATCCCGATGTCGCCGCGATGGCCGCAGCAGCGCGGGCCGAGGGCCAAGAGGTATTCTTGGCCTCGGGCGCGGATTCGCGGCTGGTGCAGCCCGTGGCCGAGGCGCATGGGCTGGATGGCTCTCTGGCTTCGGACGGCGAGCGCATCTTGGTGGGTGCCGACAAGGCCACGGCGCTGGTCGAGGCCTTTGGCGAGCGTGGCTTTTACTATGCGACCGGATCGCGCGGCGATCTGGCAGTGATGAACCGTGCGGCGCATGTGATCTTGGTCGGGCAGGTGGGTGACGCCCCGACGCGGCTCAAGGCGGCGCGGACCGGTGTGACCGAAATTGCCGATCCGCACCGGTCCGCGCGGCTATGGAAGGCGCTGCGCCCGCATCAATGGGTCAAGAACGCGCTGCTGTTCCTGCCGATGATTGCGGCCCATGCCTTTACGCTCGAGGTTTTCTTGCAGGTGCTGCTGGGGGCCGTGGCATTTTCCGCCGCCGCCTCGGCCATCTATCTGGTCAACGATCTTCTGGACCTCGAGGCTGACCGCCAGCACAAGACCAAACACCAGCGTCCCTTTGCCTCGGGTCTTGTGCCGCTCTGGCTGGGCTTGCCTGCGGTTCTGGTCCTGACCCTTGCCGCTTTTACGATCGGCGCGGGGTTGGGCTGGGCATTTGCGGCGGTTCTGGCTGCCTATATGGGGCTGAGCCTTGCCTATTCGCTGCGGCTCAAGCGGCTGCGCTGGGTCGATATTGCCACCCTTGCCGCCCTTTATACCCTGCGCGTCGTTGCCGGTGCGGCAGCAGGTGGGGTCGATGCCACGATCTATATGCTGATCTTCATCTTTCCCGTCTTTGCGGCGCTGGGCGCGGTCAAACGTATGACCGAACTGGCCTTGGCCGAAGATGACGCGCCCCTGCCGGGTCGGGGTTACGGACGCCGCGACCGTGGGGATCTGGTCAATGTGGCCTCGGTCGGTGCGGTAGGCGCCTTGGTGATCTTTGCCCTTTACAGCACCACGCCACAGGCGCTGGCGCTCTACCCCGACCGCTGGCTTTTGTGGGTGGCGATGGTGCCCATGGCCGCGTGGCTTTTGCGGATGATCAGGCTTGGCTATCAGGGCAAGCAGGATTACGACCCGATCGTCTTTGCCATGACCGACAAGCGCGGCATCGGGCTGTTGTTCATCACGCTGTCGCTGATGTTCTACGCCGCAGGCCTCTGGCAACAATGGTTCGGGTTCTGAGCCGTCAGAAACGGGTGCGCTTGAACAGGGCTTCGGGCAGGGCGCGGATTACCATCATGATCAACCGCCAGATTGGCGCCACGTAGATCACGTCGCGCCGACGCGCGACGCCGTGCAAGATCGCGGCCGAAACTTTTTCGGGCGAGGTCTGAAACGGCATCGGGGGCAGGCCATAGGTCATGGGCGTGTCAACCGGACCCGGCTTGACCGTCATGACATGGACGCCCTTTCGCGCCATGCGGTTACGCAAGCCCGATAGATAGGCGGCAAATCCCGCCTTGGCGGCCCCGTAGACATAGTTCGACAGGCGCCCACGGTCGCCCGCAACCGATCCCACGCCCACGATCACGCCCGTGCCGCGCGCCTCCATCAAGGGGGCAAGGCGGTGGATCAGGTGGGCCGGACCGGACAGGCTGTCGGTGATGGTGCCGGCGATCAGGTCGGGATCGGCGTCGATGGCCGATTGCTGCGGCATCGAGCCCACAAAGACCGCAAGGTTAAACGTCCCCGCTGCCGCCTCTGCCGCCGCGACCAGCGCGTCGCAGGTGGCGTTGTCGCGCGCGTCATAGGTCAAGACCTGCACCGCCTGCGCGCCCCGCGCGGTTGCATCGGCGGCGATGGCCTGCATATCGGCGGTCTTGCGGCCCGCAAGGATCAACCCCGCGCCCCGTGTCGCCAGATCGCGCGTCAGGGCCTGCGCCATGCCAGAGGTGGCACCAAGGATCATCCATGTCTCGGTCATGCTGTCTCTCTCAATTTCAGGCGGCGCACCAGATCGGTGACCATGCGCCCCGCGGGGTCGGCCTTGGCCACGGCCTGCCGCCATTTGGCCGCCTCGGGATACATCGTGTCGAGCGCCGCCGGTTCGGCCGCGGAATCCTTGGCCAGATAAACGCGCCCGCCCAGATCCGCCGCCTGCTGCGACAGGCGCGCGATCAGCGCGACAACGCCGGTGCGGTTGGGCATATCGACGGCCAGCGTCAACCCCTCCATCGGGAAGGACATCATGCCTGCGCGACCAGGCCCCATCCGTTTGAGAACCGCCAGAGGCGAGGCAAAGCCGCCCGCCGCAATCTCGGCCAGCATGTCACGCAGGCCGTCTGCCGCCGCTGGCGGCACCACGCATTGGAACTGGTGAAATCCCGCATGGCCATAAAGCCTGTTCCACGCGCCGATGGCATCGAGCGGGAAAAAGAAGGCCTCATAGGGCACAATGCGGTCGCGGCCAGCGAGGGGCACGCGATGGAAATAGGCCGCATTGAAGGCGCGCACGATCGGCGCAGACAGGGCCAGCCGCGGTGCGTCAAAGGGCAGATTGGGCCGCCCGCCGCGCCTGCGCGCTTCGCCTGCCGACAGTTCTGCCGTCTCGACGATCCCACGCCCCAGATCACGACCCTGCGCTGTGGCGTCGATCCAGCCCACGGCGTAGCTGTCGCCCGCCTCGGTCAGGGCGGCGACATGGGCCGCCCAATCCGCCACGCGCCGCTCGCGCAGCGCCACGACCGCCCCCGGGGCATGGGTCAGCTTGATCCGCGCCGAGGTGACAATGCCCGTCTGGCCAAGCCCGCCCATGGTCGCGGCGAAAAGCGGCTGACCCGGTTTGACCCGCCGCTGGCCGCCTGTGGGCGAGATCAGATCAAAACCCAACACATGCTGGCCAAAAGACCCCGCGCCATGGTGGTTTTTGCCATGCACATCCATGGCGATTGCGCCGCCAAGCGTCGCGTGACCCGTGCCCGGCAAAACCGCAGGCAGCCAGCCACGCGCGATCGTGACACGCGCCAGATCGCCCAGCGTGATACCGGCCTCGGACTCGATTTCACCCTTTTCAATATCAAAGGCGATGATGCGATCCAGCCTGCGCATATCGACGGCCATCCCGCCATCGTTCAGCGCGGCATCACCATAAGACCGCCGCCCGCCGACCGCAGGCCCTAGGGCCACGATGTCGCTCAGCCGTTCCGGCCGTGCAAGCGTGGCCTTGGCACTGAGCGCGCGACCCCAGCCGCTATAGCGGATTTCGGCCCCGCCCGTCATGCCTTGGACCGCCGCTCGACAAAAGGATAGGCCCCAAGGCCCAGAACGACCGCAAACCACAGCGTTGTCAGGCGGATCACCGCGGTTGCCGCGACGGCTTCGACCAAGGGCACGTCTTGTGCCAGCAACAGGGCCACCATAGCCCCTTCGGCCCCGCCAAGACCGCCAGGCGCGCCCGTCAGACCGCCAGCGATAGTCGCAAAGCCAAAGATCGCCATGGCCATGCCCGGATGCAGCGGCGCCCCCAACCAAGCGAGCGTCAGCGCAAAGGCGTAGCCCTCGGCCGCCCAGCCGATCAGGCCCAGAACAAGCCCCGCGACCACCCCAAAGCCGCCCGACAGCGCGGCCAGCGACCGGCCCGCGCGGCGGATACGGGCGGCGGCGCGTGGAAAGCGGGGAAAGGTCAGCGCCGCCAGCCACATCAGCGGCTGCGGCCTTGTGGCCAAGGCTGCCACGACAAAGGCAAGGGCGATGACCGGACCCGCCAGCGCGATCTGCCCGCCCGCGGCCCAAAGGCCCAGCCCCACCATGGCCGCCACCGCCGCCAGATCGGCGGCACGGTCCAAAAGCATCAGGGGCGCGGTGCGTTCCGCGCTCCACCCCGTCTCGCGGCGCAGCCAGCGCATACGCACCAACTCGCCCAGCCGTGCAGGGGTCACGCTCATCGCCAGACCGGCAATGAAATGGCCCATGGACTGGCCAAGACTGACCGGCAGGCCCAGCGCACGTTGGAAAAGATGCCAGCGCAGACCGCGCAAAAGGTAATTGCAAAGCGACAGCGCCAAGAGCGCCAAAACCGATCCCGCACCCAGCCGCGTCAGGGGGGCCAGCATCTCGGCCCAGCCCGTGCGCGCCACCAGACCCCAAATGCCGAACGCCATCGCGGCCAGAAGGCCGATGGTCAGCCAACGCTCGAAACGCGGCGTGGCGGGGGCGGGGTCGCTGCGGGTCATCATCTAGCGCCTGTTAGGCGACAATTACGGCATCAATATGATGCTGTTTCCAATCTGGAAACGAAAGGGCGCGGCGCAAAACGCCACGCCCCGTTGGCCCGAAAGGGCAGTCCTAGACGATATTCGCCTCGGTCGCGGCGATCATCTCGTCGCGGGTGACGCCATCGGCCAGTTCGACGATATGCAGACCCTTGTGGGTTACATCCAGCACACCAAGGTTGGTGATGATGCGGTCCACAACGGCCTTGCCGGTCAGCGGCAGGGTGCATTCCTTCAACACCTTGGACTCGCCGTGTTTGCTGGTGTGGTCCATCACCACCACCACACGGCCCACGCCCGCGACCAGATCCATGGCGCCGCCCATGCCCTTGACCAGCTTGCCGGGGATCATCCAGTTGGCAAGATCACCCTTTTCGCTGACCTCCATCGCGCCAAGGATCGCCATGGCGATCTTGCCGCCACGGATCATGGCAAAAGAGGTCGCAGAATCGAAATAGGCCGAATGCGGCAGCTCGGTGATGGTCTGCTTGCCCGCATTGATCAGGTCGGCGTCCTCGTCACCCTCTACCGGAAACGGACCCATGCCCAGCATGCCGTTTTCCGATTGCAGCGTCACGTGAATGCCTGCGGGGATGTAGTTCGACACCAGCGTCGGAATGCCGATGCCAAGGTTCACATACATGCCGTCTTCAAGTTCCTTGGCGGCCCGCGCCGCCATCTGGTTGCGGTCCCAGCCCTTTTGTTCGGCGGACATCACGCGGTCTCCTTCTTGCGGACGGTGCGTTGTTCGATGCGCTTTTCATGCTCGCCCTTGATGATGCGATGCACATAGATCCCCGGCAGGTGGATCGCGTCGGGCTCGAGACTGCCAGCGGGCACGATGTCCTCGACCTCGACCACACAGACCTTGCCACACATGGCGGCAGGCACGTTGAAGTTGCGCGCCGTCTTGCGGAAAACGAGGTTGCCGGTCTCGTCGGCCTTCCATGCCTTGACGATTGCCAGATCGGCCAAGATCCCGCGTTCGAGGATATAGGTCTGGCCGTCGAAATCCTTATGTTCCTTGCCGTCGGCGATCACGGTGCCAACGCCGGTCTTGGTGTAGAAGCCGGGGATGCCGGCACCGCCCGCGCGCATGCGTTCGGCCAGCGTGCCTTGCGGGTTGAACTCCAGCTCCAACTCGCCCGACAGATATTGGCGCATGAACTCGGCATTCTCGCCCACATAGGACGAGATCATCTTTTTCACCTGCCGCGTTTTCAGCAAGATGCCGATGCCGAAGTCATCAACGCCCGCGTTGTTCGAGGCAAACGTCAGATCCTTGGTGCCCGCATCCTTGATCGCGCTGATCAAAAGCTCGGGGATGCCGCAAAGGCCAAAGCCGCCCGCGGCAACCAGCATCCCGTCATGCAAGAGCCCCTCAAGGGCCTCGCTGGCGGAACCGTAGACTTTCTTCATGTGGGGTCCCCCTTTGAACTGGACGATTTGTCGCCCCGCGCAAAGGGAGTGTCAACGCCGCGCCGCAACGCAGCGCTGAGCTATCGTGTCCTCACGCGGGGCTTGCAGCCTTTTTGGTGGCCTTGGGCTTGGCGGCCGCCTTGGCTTTGGGCTTGGCAGCGGCTTTGGCCTTGGGCTTTGCTGCGGCCTTGGGCTTTGTGGCGGCCTTGGGTTTGGCCGCGGCCTTTTTGCGCCCGCCTTTGCCGGCGGACTTGGCATTGACCAGCTCGACCGCCGCCTCCAGCGTCATGTCCTCGGGCTCGGTGCCCTTGGGCAAGGTCGCGTTCACTTTTTCCCATTTCACATAAGGCCCGTAACGGCCCGGCATCACGGAAATCGCGCCGCCATCGGGGTGTGCGCCCAGTTCCTTGATCGCCTTGACGGCCGCACCGCGGCCACCGCCGCGGGTCAAGAGCTTCTGTGCCAGAACATCGACCGCACGGTTGATGCCGATGTCGAAAACCTCGCCTGCCTCTTTGAGGTTGGCATAGAGCGCGCCATGTTTGACAAACGGGCCAAAGCGGCCAATGCCGGCCTCGATCATCACGCCGTCTTCGGGGTGGGGGCCCACCTCGCGCGGCAATGACAACAGCGCCAGCGCCTTTTCCAGCGTCATATCAGCCGCTTCCCAGCCTTTTGGCAGGCTGGATCGTGGCGGCTTGGGCTGTTCTTCGCTGGCGTCGCCGCGCTGCACATAGGGCCCGAACCGTCCGTCGCGGAGCGTGATCGCATCGTCCTTGTCATGACCCAAGAGCCGCCCGTCGGGTCCGATTTCGGATCCTTCGGCGCCGGGTGGGCCAAGCGGGCGCGTATAGCGACATTCGGGGTAGTTCGAGCAGCCGATAAAAGCGCCGCCCGTGCGCGAGGTGCGCATCGACAGCCGGCCCGCGTTGCAATTGGGGCAACCGCGCGGATCGCCGCCATCCTCGCGTGGGGGATAAAGATGCGGGGCCAGAACCTCGTCGATCTTTTCCAGAACCTCGCTGATGCGCAGATCGGCAGTTTCCGCCAGCGCCGCCGCGAAATCACGCCAGAACCGTTTCAGAACGGCCTTGTAGTCAGCCGAACCCGCGCTGATCTCGTCCAGTTCGTCTTCCAGACCCGCCGTGAAGCCGTATTCGACGTAGCGGGGGAAATAGGTGGCCAGAAATGCCGTGACCAGCCGCCCCTTGTCCTGCGGAATCAGGCGACCCTTGTCCTTGGACACATAGTCGCGTTCCTGAATGGTGGTGACAATCGAGGCATAGGTCGATGGTCGCCCGATACCCAGTTCTTCCATCCGCTTGACCAAGGTTGCCTCGGTATAGCGCGGCGGCGCTTGGGTGAAATGCTGTTCGGGGCGGATCGCCTCTTTCTTGAGCGGTTCGCCCGCCAGCATCTGCGGCAGGCGGCCTTCGTCCTCGTCGGCGCTGTCATCGCGGCCTTCTTCGTAGATCGCGATGAATCCGTCGAACAGAACGACCTGACCGGTGGCGCGCAGACCGACCTGACCATCATCCGATCCCAGATCGACCGTCGTGCGTTCCAGCCGCGCGGCCGCCATCTGGCTGGCAATCGTGCGTTTGTAGATCAGATCATACAGACGCCGCTGGTCGGCATCGGTGATGCGCAGGGTTTCGGTCGAACGCGCCATATCCGTGGGGCGGATACATTCATGCGCCTCTTGCGCGTTCTTGGCCTTGTTCTTGTACATGCGCGGGCTGGCGGGCAGGTAATCGGCGCCAAACCGATCACGGATCGCGTCGCGCGCGGCCATCACCGCCTCGGGCGCCATATCGATGCCGTCGGTCCGCATATAGGTAATGAGACCGGCCTCATAAAGCCGCTGGGCCGCGCTCATCGTGGCCTTGGCGCCCAGCCCGTATTTGCGGCTGGCCTCTTGCTGCAGGGTCGAGGTCATGAAGGGTGGGGCAGGGTTGCGGTTGGCGGGCTTGGCCTCGACATTCAGCACCGTCAGATCGCGGCTCTGGACCGCATGGGCGGCAAGGTCGGCCTCTGTGCCGGTGGCGATGTCGTAGCGGTCGAGTTTCTTGCCGGCGAGGCTGACCAGCCGCGCCTCGAAGACCTGCCCGCGCGGCGTCACCAGATCGGCCGAAACCGACCAGTATTCGCGGGCCCGAAAGGCCTCGATCTCCATCTCGCGGTCAACGATCAGGCGCAGGCAGACCGACTGCACGCGACCCGCCGACCTTGCCCCGGGCAGTTTGCGCCACAAAACCGGCGAGAGGTTGAAGCCCACAAGGTAATCCAGCGCGCGACGTGCCAGATAGGCGTCCACCAGCGGCGTGTCGATTTCGCGCGGATGGGCCATGGCTTCGGTCACGGCGGATTTGGTGATGGCGTTAAAGGTAACGCGGCTCACGGCGGTGTCTTTCTTGATCGCCTTGCGCGCGGTCAGGGCCTCGCGCAGGTGCCAAGAGATCGCCTCGCCTTCGCGATCAGGGTCGGTGGCAAGGATCAAAACCGGATCGTCTTTCAGCGCGTCGGCGATCGCCTTGACGTGCTTCTTGGCGTCGGAATCGACCTCCCACGTCATCTCGAATCCCTGTTCGGTATCAACCGAACCGTCTTTGGCGGGCAGGTCACGGACGTGGCCGTAAGAGGCCAGAACCGTATAGTCAGCGCCTAGATATTTGTTGATTGTCTTGGCTTTAGCCGGAGATTCAACGACGACGACGGGCATGTGCGATCCTTGCTCGGCTGCGGCAATTCATGGGCGCGCAAGATGCTGGTGCGGCAAGATGAATGTCAATCCGCTTAGCGCGCAGCGCAATTTTTCGCTTATGCGCAGATGATCAGGCCTGCCCAAAAGCAGCGGCGTCGTCCCGCCCGCCCAGGTTCTTCTGACCAAAAATACCCAGATCCTGCCGCGACCCGCTGGTGCGGCACATCCCGTCAGGCGACCAGCGCCACCATGCCACCCTCGGATCGGGCAATGCGGCCCTCCAGTTCCAGATCCGCCAACAGTGGCCCTGCCTGCGCCGCGCTCAGCGCCAGATCGCGGATCAACTGGTCCTCGGCCACAGGCGAGGGTCCAAGCCGATCAAGGATCTGGCGATGCAGGGCTGCGGCCTCGCGCAGGGGCCGTGGGGCGGGGCGGTGGGGCGCGGCGTTCGGTGCGGCAGGACGTCGTCGGGTCGGGGTCGGGGCCAAGGCTGCCAGCACATCTTGCGCCCCGCGCACCAGGATCGCCCCGTCGCGGATCAGGTTCAGACAGCCCCCCGCGCGCGGGTCCATCGGGTGGCCCGGCACGGCCATGACCTCTCGTCCCAAGCCCAGCGCCAGTTGCGCGGTGATCAGACTGCCGGATTTCGGTGCGGCCTCGATCACGACGGTGGCGGCCGCCAGCCCCGCAATCAGGCGATTGCGGATCGGGAAATGGCGCGCTTGCGGTTCCAGTCCCATCGGTTGTTCCGAGACGCGCAACCCCTTGGCGGCGATCGCGGCCGCCAACCCAGCGTTTTCGGCGGGGTAGATCACATCGACCCCGCCCGCCTGCACCGCAAGCGTGCCTGCGGCCAAGGCACCCTCATGTGCCGCTGCATCCACGCCGCGCGCCAGACCAGACACAACCAGATGCCCCGCGTCCGACAGATCATGCGCCAAGGCACGCGCCATGCGCAGCGCAAGGGACGAGGCGTTGCGCGCCCCCACCAGCGCCACCGCGGGCCGCGCCAGAAGGTCAAGCCTGCCCATCGTCCAAAGCATCGGCGGGGCGTCGGGCATGGCGGCCAAAAGGGCAGGGTAGGCGGGTTCGCCGTAAAACAGCGCACGTGCGCCCAAGGTGCGGGCGGCACGGACCTCGGCCGCAACCACGCCCTCGGGGCAAATCTCGTAGCCGGTCACGCCAGCGGCGGCGGCCATTTCCGGCAGCGCCGCCAGTGCCGACCGCGCTGTGCCGTGTTCCGCCATCAGCCGCCAAAAGGTTGCCGGACCAACCCGCCGCGAGCGCAGCAGACGAAGCCATGCAAAGCGGTCTTCTTCCGTGGTGGGTGGGAGTGGGGGGTGAGTGGAAGAAGGGGTGTGACCGTTCATCTGCCGCTCCGTCTGCTGCAGAATCAGGTTTAACGGTTCAAGGTTAACAGCCTCTGAATCGCCTCAACCGCCCGCGCCACCCACCGTCAGCCCGCCAATCAATAGCGTGGGCTGGCCCACGCCAACCGGCACCCATTGTCCCGCCTTGCCACATGATCCCATGCCGGGGTCCAGCGCCATGTCATGCCCGATACCCCTGATACGGGTCAGCGCGGTGGCGCCATCCCCGATCAGCGTCGCGCCCTTGATCGGCGCGCCGACCTTGCCGTTTTTCACGCGATAGGCCTCGGTGCAGGAAAAGACGAACTTGCCATTGGTGATATCGACCTGCCCGCCGCCAAAGCCCACGGCGTAAATCCCGTCCTTGAGGTCCGCGACAAGCGATGCGGGGTCGTCGTTGCCGCCCAGCATATAGGTATTGGTCATGCGTGGCATGGGTTGGTGCGCATAGCTTTCGCGCCGCCCGTTGCCTGTGGGCGCCACGCCCATCAGCCGCGCGTTCTGGCGGTCCTGCATATAGCCCACCAAGATCCCGTCCTCGATCAGCACATTGCGTGCCGAAGGCGTGCCTTCGTCATCCACTGTGATCGAGCCGCGCCGGTCAGGGATTGTGCCATCGTCCAGAACCGTGACGCCCGCTGCCGCCACGCGCTGGCCCAGCTTGCCGGCAAAGGCCGAGCTGCCCTTGCGGTTGAAATCGCCTTCCAGACCATGCCCGACCGCCTCGTGCAGCAAGATCCCCGGCCAGCCCGGACCCAAGACGACGTCCAGAACACCCGCTGGGGCGGGTTCGGCCTCTAGATTGACGCTGGCGATACGCGCCGCCTCGCGCACCATGCGTTCCCAGTTGTCGCGGGCGATGATCCCGTCCAGACCCACGCGCCCGCCGCCACCGGCGCCGCCGCTTTCGCGCCGACCGTCGCGTTCCATAATCACGCCCACATTCAGCCGCGCCATGGGGCGGATGTCGGTCACCAGACCGCCTTCGGGCCGCAAGATCGCCACTTCCTGCAGGGCTGCGGCCAAGGTGACCGTGACCTGCACCACACGCGGGTCCAGCGCGCGCGCAAAGGCGTCGATTTCGCGCAGCAGATCGACCTTGGCGGCAAAGGCCGCGCCGGCCATCGGGTCTGCATCCGTGTAAAGCCTGCGATTCGTCGCCAGCGGTGGCTCGGCCATGGTGCCGCCGCCCGCGCCCACGGCCAGACGGGTCGTCGCCACGGCGCGCGCAATTGCCGCATCATCGATCACCGTCGAATGCGCGTAGCCGGTCGTTTCGCCCCGCACGGCGCGCAGGCCAAAGCCTTCGGCGGCATCGAAACTGGCGGTCTTGAGCCGCCCGTCGTCGAAGCTCAGCACCTCGGATCGGCGGCTTTCAAGGAAAAGTTCGCCATCATCGGCACCCGCCACAGCCTCGCGCAGGCGGGCCGTGGCTTGGTCGCGGTCGAGCAGTGTCTCGAACGGGCGGAAGGTGGATGTGGTCATTGAATTTCCTGTCTCTCGGGTCCGATCGCGGCTGTGTTCGCCCCAGATGCGATCCATTCGCGCCATGCGGCATTTCGCACGCAGCGCGCGCTTGCTCTTTGGGTCAGAATATGGTCTTGGGGACCCCGGATACAACGGGATTCCGGCCAGTTTGGGCGCGGGATGCCGCATTCGGCGCATCAGCGTCAGCTACACAGGGTAAGACATGCGACTGACCAACCTTTTCTCCGGTATCGCCGCGACCGCCGCCGCTACCTTTGCAGCGACCGCAGCCTTTGCACAGGCCGCGACCGACAACCTTACGATCAAAGGCGCGCCCGTTGACGGGCTGATGGGCTTCCAGCCCGCCGCCTCGGAACTGGCCTCGGACGTGCATCGTCTGGACACGATGCTCCTGTGGATCGTGGGTGTTATCACCGCTTTTGTCGTTCTGCTGATGCTGATCGTCATTGTGCGTTTCAACCGTCGCGCCAATCCCAATCCGGCCAAGTTCACCCATAACTCGCCGCTGGAAGTTGCATGGACGGTGATCCCGATCATCATTCTGGTGTTTATCGGGTCCTATTCGCTGCCCGCACTGTTCAAGCAGCAGGAAATGCCCACGGGTGACATCGTTATCAAGGTGACCGGCCACCAGTGGTATTGGTCCTATGAATACGTCGATCAGGCCGTGGCCTTTGATGCCTTCATGATCGGCTCGGGCGAGGGCAACCTCAACGAGACGATCAGTGGCGAACTGGCCGCTGCCGGTTATTCGGACGCCGAGTTCCGCTTGGCCACCGATCAGGCCGTGGTGGTGCCGGTTGGCGCCGTCATTTTGATGCAGGTCACCGCCGCCGACGTGATCCACTCGTGGGCGATGCCCGCGATGGGCGTCAAGCAAGACGGCGTTCCCGGTCGTCTGGCCCAACTGTGGTTCCAGCCCACCGAGGAAGGCATCTATTTTGGCCAGTGCTCGGAGCTTTGCGGCAAGGACCACGCCTATATGCCGATCACGCTCAAGGTTGTCAGCCAAGAGGCCTATGACGCCTGGCTGGCGCAGGCGAAGGTCGATTTCCCGGCCTGATAGGCCAATGCATTGCGCGCCCCGTCCAACGGGCCGCGCCACACTGCGCCCGGGCCGCACCCCGGGCGTAGGTCTTTCAAAAAGGCACCGGGCATGAGGCGCGGGACCGGAGATGACTGACAAGAAAATGAGCGATCTAGACGTGACCGAGACCCCGCACGAAGCGGAGATGGGCGATTACTTTTCGCTCCTCAAGCCCCGCGTAATGTCGCTGGTGGTCTTTACCGCACTGGTGGGCCTTGTTGTGGCGCCGGTGCCGACCCATCCCTTTATCGCCTTTGTCGCGATCCTCTGCATCGCCGTGGGCGCAGGCGCCTCGGGCGCGCTGAACATGTGGTGGGACGCCGATATCGACCGTGTGATGCGCCGCACCCGCAACCGTCCCATCCCCTCGGGCCGCGTCCAGCCGGGCGAGGCCCTTGGCCTTGGTCTGGCGCTGTCGGCCTTTTCGGTGGTGATGCTCGGGTTGGCCACCAACCTGCTGGCGGCAGGGCTGTTGGCCTTTACCATCTTCTTTTACGCCGTGATCTATTCGATGTGGCTCAAGCGGTCGACGCCGCAGAACATCGTCATCGGCGGAGCGGCGGGGGCCTTCCCGCCCATGGTCGGCTGGGCCGCGGCGACGGGGGCCATCTCGGTCGAAAGCGCGTTGATGTTTGCGCTGATCTTCATGTGGACGCCGCCGCATTTCTGGGCCTTGGCGCTGTTTGTCAAATCGGATTACGGCGATGCCGGCGTGCCGATGCTGACCGAGACGCATGGCCGCCCCGCCACGCGCCGCCACATCTTTGTCTATACGCTGGTGCTGATCCCCGTGGCGCTGGCGCTGGGCTTTACCTCGATCGGAGGGCCGATCTATCTGGCGGTCTCGGTTGCGATGAACCTGTGGTTTCTTGCCGCAGTGATCAAACTGTCGCGCCGTGATGAAGATGCGGCCGCGGCGGATGCCTATCTGGCCGAACGGCGGGTGTTCAAGATCTCGCTCTATTACCTCTTTCTGCATTTCGGCGCGCTTCTGGTCGAAGCCGCGCTGCATGCCAATGGTTTCGGGAGCCTGTGATGGCGATCAAGGTCGAACACGAACTGCATGGGCGCCGTCGCGGCCGCAATCTCTGGCTTGGCGCGATCTTGCTGGCCTTCGTGGCCATGGTTTTCGGCCTGACTGTGGTCAAGGTCCAGAACGGGCAGGGCGCTGCGCTGCAGGGCTATGACCACGCGGTTCAGGTCACGCTTGAACCCGCGCCGGCAACTGATGGTGAAACCACGACGGAGCCCGCCCAGTGAAGGCTTTTCTTGCGCGCCTGACGGGTCCGCAGAAGACCGTCGCGATGCTTGTGTCCATCATCGTGTTGATGGGCGCGCTGACTTGGGCCGCGGTGCCGTTCTATAGCTGGTTTTGCAAGGTCACGGGCTATGGCGGGACCGTTTCGGTCGCTGAAAAATCGTCGGACGTGGTGCTGGATCGCACCATCACCATCCGCTTTGACGGCACCGTCGACTCGAGCCTGCCTTGGACTTTCAAGCCCGTCGCCCGCGAGATGACGCTGCATATCGGCGAGACGGGTCTGGCCTTCTTCGAAGCCACCAACATCTCTGACCAACCCATCGCCGGTCAGGCCGCCTATAACGTGACGCCCGATATCGCTGGTGGCTATTTCGACAAGATCCAGTGTTTCTGCTTCACCGAACAAGTGCTGCAACCGGGTGAAACCGTGCAGATGCCGGTCAGCTTTTTCGTCGATCCGTCCATCGTGGACGACCCGGACGCGAAATTCGTGCAAGAGATCACGCTCAGCTACACTTTTTTCCGGATTGATCTGCCGCAAGATCAATCCGCCGCTTTGACAAGCCCGTCATCTGACGCCATAGAGACGAACTAACGAATAGCCGCAGGGAACCTGAATCATGGCCCATGAGAAGAATCACGACTACCACATCCTCAAGCCCTCGATCTGGCCGCTGACCGGTGCCGTAGGCGCCTTTGTCATGCTGTTTGGCGCGGTCATGTGGATGCAGGCCCATGGCCCCTACATGTTCCTGATCGGTCTGGCCATGGTGGCCTATACGATGTTTGCCTGGTGGTCGGACGTCGTGCATGAAGGCGAAACCGGCGATCACACCCCCGTGGTGCGCATCGGCCTGCGTTACGGCTTTGTGCTGTTCATCATGTCCGAAGTGATGTTCTTCCTCGCGTGGTTCTGGACCTTCTTCAAACATGCGCTTTACCCGATGGGGCCGCTTTCGCCCATCAAGGATGGCGTCTGGCCGCCCGCAGGTATCGAGACTTTCGATCCTTGGCACCTGCCGATCATCAACACGCTGATCCTTCTTTGCTCGGGCGCTGCCGCGACTTGGGCCCACCACGCCCTGACCGCGGAAAACAACCGCAAGGACATCCGGCAGGGTCTGATCCTGGCGATCGGTCTGGGGATGCTGTTTACCGTGTTCCAGGTCTACGAATACAGCCACGCGGCCTTCGGCCTTGCCGGCAATATCTATGGCGCCTCGTTCTTCTTCGCGACGGGCTTCCACGGGTTCCACGTTATCATCGGCACGATCTTTCTCTTTGTCTGCCTGATGCGGGTCCTTAAGGGCCAGTTCACCCAAGAGGCCCATGTGGGCTTTGAAGCTGCCGCTTGGTACTGGCACTTCGTGGACGTGGTCTGGCTGTTCCTCTTTGCCGCCATCTACGTCTGGGGCCAGTAAGGCTCTGCAAGGACCGGGGGCCGGTGTCCCCGCCTTGAACGGCTTGGAACGCGCGGGGCTTCTCGCGCGTTTCCTTTTGGGAAAACCACGATGCGTCGTTTGATCTTTCCGCTTGTGATGGGCTTTGTGGGCCTGGCCATCCTGCTCAACCTCGGGGCATGGCAGGTGCGGCGTCTGGCGTGGAAAGAGGTGATGCTGGCCGAGATTGCCAGCGCCATTGCCGCCGATCCTGCAGCCTTGCCCGCGGCCCCCGAAACGCCGCGGGACGACTATCTGTCGGTCAATGTCAGCGGGACGACCACGGGGCAGGAACTGGACGTTCTGACGCCGGGCGACGAGGGTGGAGCCGCCTATCGCATCGTCGCGGGTTTTGTCACCGATGACGGGCGCAAGATCATGGTCGAGTTGGGCCAGATCCCCGACACCGCCAAGGGCGACCCGCGCCCCGCGACCGCGCTGACCGTCACCGGAAATCTGTTCTGGCCGCGCGAGACCGACAAATGGACCGCAGCGCCCGACCCCGCGAACATCTGGTATGCGCGCGATGTGGACCAGATGGCCCAAGCCTTGGGCACCGAGCCGGTTCTGGTCGTGGCGCGGGCGGTTTCGGCCAATGATCTGGGTCTGACCCAGCATCCGGTCGATACGGCGGCGATACCCAATAACCACCTCAATTACGCGATCACATGGTTTCTCATGGCCGCCGCATGGGCGGGCATGACCGGCTACCTTGTGATCAAGACCATCCGACGCAAGGAGTAGCCCGATGCGCTATGTCTCGACCCGTGGCCAAGCGCCCGTCCTGACCT
>JAHEBS010000218.1 GCA_024642145.1 Marivivens sp. | reverse complement strand
CGCAATGGCGCGGGCGATACAAAGACGTTGTTGTTGGCCACCCGAAAGCCCGGTGCCCGGCGCGTGCAGGCGGTCCTTGACCTCTTCCCAGATCGCGGCCTTGCGCAATGCGCCTTCAACGATACCGTCCAGATCGGCGCGGTGGGTGGCAAGCCCGTGGATGCGCGGCCCGTAGGCCACGTTGTCATAGATCGACTTGGGGAACGGGTTGGGTTTCTGGAACACCATGCCAACCTTGGCGCGCAGCTGCACGGGGTCCACGGCCGGCGCATAGATGTCTTCGTCATCAAGCAGGATCTGCCCTTCGATGCGGCAGCCGACGATGGTGTCATTCATGCGGTTCAAACTGCGCAGGAAAGTTGACTTGCCACAGCCCGAGGGGCCGATGAAGGCCGTCACCATGCGGTCGGCGATCTCTACGTTCACGTCACGGATGGCGTGGTTCGCCCCGTAATAGACCTGAACGTCCTTGGCGCTGATCTTGATGTCTTCGGTGGTCATATGCGGTCCGTTTCTGTTGGTCTTACCAGCGGCGTTCAAAGCGGCGGCGCAGGAAAATGGCGATCGCGTTCATCGACAGGAGGAACACGAGAAGGGCGATGATCGTGCCCGAGGCACGTTCGACAAAGGCGGGGTCGGCGCGTTGGGTCCAGTTATAGACCTGCACCGGCAGCGCGGTGGCGGGCTCGCCAAAGAGCCCCGCACTTGCCGAATAGGCGGCGGGGTAGTCTTTGACAAAGGCCACCATGCCGATCAGCAAAAGCGGCGCCGTTTCGCCGAGCGCCTGCGCCAACCCGATGATGAGACCGGTCAGGATACCCGGCGCGGCCAGCGGCAGCACATGGTGGAACACCGTCTGCATCCGCGAGGCACCCACCCCAAGGGCCGCATCGCGGATCGAGGGTGGCACGGCCTTGAGCGCGGCGCGCGCGGGAATGATGATCCGCGGCAGGGTCATCAGCGTCAGAACCAGACCACCGACCAAGGGCGAGGACTGGTTGAGATGGGCAAAGTTGATGAAAACCGCGAGGCCAAGAATGCCGTAGACAATCGAGGGCACGGCCGCGAGGTTGGAGATATTCACCTCGATGAGATCGGTAAACCGGTTCTTGGGGGCGAATTCTTCCAGATAGACCGCCGCGGCGACGCCAATGGGCAGGGCCAGACACAGCACCACGACCATCATGTAAAGCGAGCCGAGGATTGCCACGCCAAGTCCCGCGGCCTCGGGCCGCTGGTCAGAGGCATCGGGGGCGGTCAGGAAACGCGGGTTGAACCTTTCGGTCAGAACACCCGCATCGGCCAGCGCCTGTGCCAATTCCAGCGCCTCGGGCGTGATGTTGCTGTCATTCTGGGCGCTTTCGAGCGTCACGCGACCTTTGAAAAAGCCGTCGATCCGGCCAGAGGCCAGCACTTCCATAGTGACCGTGCCGCCGATCAATTCGGGATTGGCCAGCACCATGTCGCGCAGATCGGCAGGCGCATCCTTTGAGATCAGATCGCCCATCATCTTTTCGCTCAGCGTGGTTTCGATGCCAAGTTCGGCCACCCGTGCCGAAAGGGCCGCGTTCAACAGCGGTGCGTAGCCGATCGTGGTGACCTTGCGCATGACTTCGGGGTCACGCACCCCCGATTTGTCCAGCTTGTCCTCGGGCAGATCGATGGTCAGTTCGATAAAGGCTTGCCGATAGGCACCGGCGCCTTGCGATACGATCGACACCAAAAGCACCGCCAGCATCGACAGCGCGATGACGATGGCGGTCATGCCATAGGCACGGAACCGCTTTTCGGCGCGCTGACGGCGGCTGGTGCGCGCGTCCGGCGCAAGGAGCGATCTGCTGTTCATTCGTATTGCTCCCGATATTTGCGCACAATCACCATGGCCACCACGTTCAGGCAGAGCGTCACGGCAAAAAGCGTCAGACCCAGCGCAAAGGCCACCAGCGTTTCGGGGCTGCCAAAATCGGTGTCGCCGGTCAATTGGCTTACGATCTTGACTGTCACGGTGGTCATGGCTTCAAAGGGGTTCAGCGACAGCCGCGCGGCGGCCCCTGCCCCCAGAACCACGATCATCGTCTCGCCAATGGCGCGGCTGGCGGCCAAAAGCACAGCGCCCACGATACCAGGCAAGGCCGCAGGCATGACGACCTGACGGATGGTTTCGGATTTCGTGGCGCCAAGTCCGTAGCTGCCATCGCGCAGCGATTGCGGCACGGAATTGATGATGTCGTCGGACAGCGAGGACACAAAGGGGATCAGCATCACAGCCATCACCAGACCCGCTGTCAGCACCGAGGAAGCGCTGTCACCAAAACCCATGGGCCGCGCGATCCAGTCCCGCAGCAGGGGCCCCACGGTAATCAGCGCAAAGAGACCGTAAACGATGGTGGGAATACCCGCCAAAAGCTCGATCGCCGGTTTGGTATAGGCGCGCATCCGCAGGCTTGCGTATTCCGACAGATAGATCGCGGCGAAGAGCCCGACAGGAACTGCCACGACCAGCGCCACCAAGGTGATGTAGAACGTGCCCCACAGAAGCGGCAGGATGCCCAACTGGCTGTCGCCACGGAAATTCGGCGACCACGTGGCCGACAGGAAGAAATCGCGCCAACCGTATTGGCTGAAAAAGCCGCCCGTTTCCAGCAACAGCGACAGGACGATGCCCACGGTCGTCAGAATCGCAACCGTCGCCGCCGCCATCAAAAGCCCCATGGTCCAACGCTCGGCCGCGCTGCGGGCGCGAAAGTCGCGATTCAGGCGCATCTGGGCCACAACCGCACCCATCGCGGCCACGGTGATGATCACGGCGGGAAAGGTCAGCGCCGATCCGGGCGCCAGCACCTCGTAGCCCGCGCCGGAAACCAGTCGCGCGGCAAGGGGCCAGACCAGCATCAACGCCAGCGACGGAACAAGGCTGACCAGAAGGCTGTATTGTCCGTGTGCGGCCGGAAGGGCAGCCATCCTGCCGCCAGCAACCCAGAGGCGCGCGGCGCGTGCGCGGGCCGCAAAGGCGCCAGT
>JAHEBS010000217.1 GCA_024642145.1 Marivivens sp. | reverse complement strand
ATGCCGGGCTTGGCGGGGATGTCGAAACCGACTTCGTATTGATCAAGGTTCATGTCAGGGACTCCGGTCACTGGTTCCAAGGCAGCTTGTCGAGATCGACATTGCCGCCGGTGATGATGACGCCGACGCGCTTGCCGCGGAAGGCGTCGGGGTTTTTCAGGATGGTTGCCAAGGGGACAGAGGACGAGGGCTCGGCCACGACCCGCAGGTGCTTCCAGATCAGATTCATCGCGTCGACGATGTCTTGTTCGGAGGCCGTGTAGATCTCGCTGACATGGTTCGACACGAAATGCCAAGTCAGGTCTTTGAGCGGCACCAAAAGACCGTCGGCCACCGATTTCGGCGCGTCGTCGGCAATGATATGTCCAGCCTTGAAGCTGCGATAGGCGTCATCTGCCGTCTCTGGCTCGGCCGCGATCACCCGCGTTTCGGGGGCAAATGTGGACAGGGTCAGACAAGTGCCGGAAATCATGCCGCCACCGCCGATGGGGGCGACCACCATGTCCAGCCCGTCAACCTGTTCAACCAGTTCCTTGGAACAGGTTCCCTGCCCCGCGATCACGCGCGGGTCATTATAGGGATGCACGAAATCGCCGCCCGTCGCCGCCTGAACCTTGGCAAAGGTGTCCTCGCGCGAGGTTGTCGAGGGTTCGCATTCGGTGATGTTGCCACCATAGCGGCGCACGGTGTCTTTTTTGGCCTGCGGTGCGGTGCGCGGCATCACCACGTTGCAAGGAATGCCGCGCAACATGGCAGCATAGCTGAGACAAGAGGCGTGATTGCCGCTTGAATGCGTTGCCACGCCTTTTGCCGCCTGATCATCGTCCAGCCCGAACACGGCATTCGCCGCCCCGCGCACCTTGAAGGCACCCGGTTCCTGGAAGTTCTCGCATTTGAAAAACAGCTGCGCCCCCGTCAGCTCGTTCAGATAATGCGACTCGCGGACGGGCGTCCGGCGGATATGGGGCTTGATCCGCTCGTGGGCGGCCAGCACATCGTCAAAGGTCGGAATATACATAGGGTCCTCAGGAACGCTTGGCGGGGTTGGTGCGATAGTATTCTTGCGCCGCGGCAACGCCAGCGCCGAGTTTGACCGGCAGACCGAGGTCGGCCATCACCATCTCGGCGGTGGCAATCCCCGAAAGCGTCATCACGTCGGTCAGCGAGCCAAGGTGGCCGATGCGGAACACCTTGCCCGCGACCTCGCCCAGACCGACGCCAAAGGCCACGCCATATGTGGTCGCTGCATGGCTGACGAACTTGCCCGAGTCAAAACCATCGGGCGTGCGGATGGCGCTGACGGTGTCCGACTGGACATCGACCGAGGCCGCAGCCAGCGGCATGCCCCATGCCCGCGTTGCCGCGCGCACGCCTTCGGCAATGCGGTAATGACGGGCAAAGACGTTTTCCAGACCCTCGGCCAAAAGCGCGTCACAGGCGACCTTGAGCCCGTTCATCAGGCCGACCGCAGGGGTATAGGGATAGGCATTGCGCTCATAGGATTTGCCCATGTCGCGCACATCGAAAAAAGTGCGCGGCAATTTGGCGGTCCCGATGGCAGCCATGGCCTTGGGGCTGAAACCCACAATGGCAAGGCCTGCGGGCAGCATGAATCCCTTCTGGCTGCCCGTCACCGCGATATCGACGCCCCAGTTGTCGAACTGGAAATCCATCGAACCGATCGAGCTGACACCATCGACAAACAGCATCGCGGGGTGCGCGGCCGCATCCATCGCATGGCGGACCGCACCGATATCGGACCGCACGCCAGTGGCGGTTTCGTTATGCGTGGCCAGCACGGCCTTGATCTGGTGCCCCTTGTCGGCGGCAAGGATTTCCTCGAACCGCGCGGCAGGAATGCCCTCGCCCCACGTCGTCTCGACGATCTCGACCTGCAGACCGTGGCGCTGGCACAGATCGATCCAGCGGTGCGAGAACATGCCGTTGCGGGCGGCCAGAACCTTGTCGCCGGGCGAAAGCGTATTGCTGACGGCCGTTTCCCAGCCACCCGTGCCCGTCGACGGAAAGATAAAGATGTCGGCGTTTTCGCTTTTCAGCACGCGCCGAACTCCGGCGATCGCTGGCTGCAATATCTGGCCAAACAGCGGCGAACGATGGTCGATCGTCGGCATGTCGCAGGCCTTGCGAATATATTCGGGGATGTTGGTCGGCCCGGGGATAAAGACCGGATTTTGCATGCTCATTGCCAGAACTCCTTGCGCCTGCTTTGCATACTGGCGCAGCGCCAGCGGGCGGGCAATTTTTCTGAAATGAATTTTCAAAAATGGCAAAAAAGAGATTTTCCGCTTTACATCAACGGCTTGTTTTTTTCATCTTGTGAAAGCTAATTTCAAAAAGGAAATTTCCATGGCCGAGATTCCCGAAAAAACCGACCGCCGCGCGCGTGGACGGCCACGCGCATGGGATGACAAGACCGATCAGAACCGCATCAAGGCGCTTGATCGCGCGATGGAGGTGCTGGAGCGGCTGGCCGAGATTGGCGAGGCCACGCTCAGCGATCTGGCCGGCAGTTTGGGGGAATCGCCCTCGACCATCTATCGCGTGCTGGTGACGCTTCAGGCGCGCGGCATCGTTGATTTCGACCCGATGGCGCAGGTTTGGGCCATCGGCGCCCAGTCCTTTCGCATCGGAGCCGCCTTTTTGCGCCGCACCTCGCTGGTCGAACGGGCGCGCCCCGTTTTGCGGCGGCTGATGGAATCCACTGGCGAGACCGCAAACCTCGGGATCGAGCGCGACGGGCAGGTTCTGTTTGTCAGTCAGGTCGAATGCCACGCCAATATCCGCGCCTTCTTTCCACCCGGCACCCTGTCACACATGCATGCCTCGGGCATTGGCAAGGTGCTGTTGGCAGACTTGCCGCGGGCACGTGTGGCCGCCATTGCCGCGCGACACGGGTTGCCCCGCTTTACGCCATCGACCTTGATCGACCGCGACGCCTTGATGCAAGAGTTGGGGATCACCCGCGCGCGCGGCTATGCGGTCGATGCCGAGGAAAAGAGCCTCG
>JAHEBS010000089.1 GCA_024642145.1 Marivivens sp. | reverse complement strand
TGCAGCTGCGCGCCAAGGTTGGCATGGTGTTCCAGAAACCCAACCCGTTCCCCAAGTCTGTCTATGACAACGTGGCCTACGGGCCGCGCATCCACGGGCTTGCCAACCACCGCGCCGATCTGGACGGTATTGTTGAAGGCGCATTGCGCAAGGCCGCGATCTGGGAAGAGGTCAAGGACCGCCTGCACGCGCCGGGCACCGGGCTTTCGGGTGGCCAACAACAACGTCTTTGTATCGCCCGCGCCATTGCGACCGCGCCTGAGGTGCTGTTGATGGACGAGCCCTGTTCCGCGCTCGACCCCATCGCCACCGCGCAGGTCGAGGAACTGATCGACGAGTTGCGCCAGAACTTTTCAGTGGTGATCGTCACCCACTCGATGCAGCAGGCCGCCCGTGTCAGCCAACGCACTGCGTTCTTCCACCTCGGCAATCTGGTCGAGTTCGGGGAAACCTCTGATATCTTTACCAATCCCGTCGATCCCCGCACCGAAGCCTATATTTCCGGCCGTATCGGCTAAGGAGACACCCATGTCCGAACAACATATTGCCCGCGCCTTTGACCGTGACCTCGAAGCGGTCCAATCGCTCGTCCTGCGGATGGGTGGGTTGGTCGAAGAGGCCATCACCAATGCCGCCAAGGCGCTGGAAGAAGGCGATCTGGAACTGGCCGATTCCGTCCGCAAGGGCGACAAGCAGATCGACCGGCTGGAACATGAAATCAACGAGGCCGCAGCCCGCCTGATTGCGCTGCGTGCGCCGGTCTCGGCCGATCTGCGGCTGGTTCTGGCGGCCATGCGCCTGTCGGCAGGCCTTGAACGGGTCGGGGATTACGCCAAGAACATCGCCAAGCGCACCTCGGTGCTGGAAGGTACCCAGAACGTCGCCGGAACCGGTGCCGCGCTGCGCCGCATGTGCCGTGAAGTGCAGTTGATGCTCAAGGACATGCTGGACAGTTTTGTCCGCCGCGATGCGGTTCTGGCCGAAAAGGTCCGGCAAACCGATCAGGATGTGGACCAGATGTATACCTCGCTCTTCCGCGAGTTCCTGACCTTCATGATGGAAGACCCGCGTAACATCACACCCTGCATGCATCTGCATTTCATCGCCAAGAATATCGAACGCATTGGCGATCTGATCACCAACATGGCGGAACAGGTGATCTACATGGTCAAGGGCGAGACGCCCGATACCGACCGCGTCAAGGCCGACCTGACCACCAAACCAGGCGCTGACGAATGAGCAACGGCCCACAACCCGTTGTTCTGGTTGTGGAAGATGAGGCCGCGCAGCGCGAGGTCCTCGCCTATAACCTTGCAGCCCAAGGCTATGAGGTTCTGACCGCTGACGAGGGCGAACGGGCGCTGGAAATCATCGCCGAAACGTCGCCCGATCTGGTCTTGCTGGACTGGATGCTGCCCAATGTCTCGGGCATCGAGATTTGCCGGCGGCTGAAATCGCGCGCCGAGACGCGCGAAACGCCGGTGATCATGCTTTCGGCGCGTGGCGAAGAGGCCGATCGGGTCCGCGGCCTCGATATAGGCGCCGACGATTACGTGACCAAACCCTATTCACTGGCCGAGTTGATGGCGCGGGTCAAAACCCAGTTGCGCCGCGTGCGTCCGGCCGCCGTCGGGCGGCATTTGACCTTTGAGGACATTGTTCTGGACCCCGAAACCCACCGCGTCACCCGCGGCGGACAGGAAATCAAACTCGGACCGACCGAGTTTCGTCTGTTGGCGACCTTTCTGGAACGACCGGGACGCGTTTTTACCCGCGAACTCCTGCTGGATCGGGTCTGGGGCAGGGATGTCTATGTCGATACACGCACCGTCGATGTCCATGTCGGACGTCTGCGCAAGGCCCTGACGACCCAAGGCGGCACGGACCCTTTGCGGACCGTGCGCGGCGCCGGTTACGCGCTGGGTTAAGGTTGAGCCGCGAGGCTGCCCGCAAATCCCCAGTTCTGGTCCAGAACCACCATATCCTTGGCCTGCCGCGCCGCAACCGATGCCAGATCACCACGTCCGATCACTGTGGCGGGCACGGTCACCGCCATGCGCAGCGCGACAACGGGATCTATCCCGACGACATTGATCAACCGCGCCAGTCCTTCGGCCATGGTGGTATGCGCACCCGCCAACGAGCCCTCGTCATTGACAAGCCGCCCCGCCTCGAGGTGGACCTCCATGTCGTAGAGCCGAAAACGCCCGCTGCCGCCGACGGTGGGCATGGCGTCAGACACCAGAAACATCCGGTCAGGCACTGGGCGGGCGCGGATCGCCAGCCCGATCATTTCATCGGCCACGTGGATGCCGTCGCAGATGACACCGGCATAGGCGGTTGAGTTGATGGCCGCCCCCACCACGCCAGGGGCGCGGTTCAGCATGGGCGACATGGCGTTGAAAAGATGGGTGAAACACCCCGCACCCGCTGTCAGAGCGGCACGGGTCTCTGCGGCCGTGGCATCGGAATGGCCGATGGAAACCACCGCCCCCAAACCCGACAATAGTGCAATATCCTGCAAATCGGCGGCTTCGGGCGCGAGCGTGATCATCACGGGGATCGCCGCCTTACGCAGGCGTCGCACATGGGCGATGGTCGCGGGCTCCATCGGGCGGACAAAATCGGCGGCATGTGTGCCACGGCGGGCAGGGGCCAGATGCGGCCCCTCGATATGGATGCCCAAGATGCCATCTTGACCCCAAGCGGCCATCAACGCATCAACGGCAGCGGTCATGACCTCGGCGCGGTCGGTGATGACCGTGGGCAAAATACCGACGGTCCCGAATCCGCGATGCGCCGCCGCGATGGTGGCGATGCCCTCGGGCGTGGACGAGGTGTTGAAAAGCGCATCACCGCCGCCATTGACCTGCAAATCGATGAAACCAGGGCTGATGGTGCCTGCAAGCGGCGTCGCGACCTGCCCTTCGGGCAACGCGTCCGACAGGCGCACCACACCCGCCGCATCCACGCCGACATGGACCCCATGGCGCAACACCTGCCCGTCGAAAACGGCATCGGGGCTGAACCAGCGCGGCATCGTCTCTGTCTCGCTCATGGTTGTCCCCCTTGATGATCGTCAATGTCGAAAAAATAGGGCGCCAGCGCCTCTTGCACCGCTGCAGCAAGAAATGCGCGCGGTAAACCAAGCCCCTGACGGGCAGCCAGTTCTGCGGCCCTGTCGATTTGCGTCTCTGAAAACGCCTGCGCCAACAAGGGGCGCGGCAGATCGCGGCTGGACAGGTCGGCGCAAAGCGCATCGATTGCCGCGACGGCGGCAGGCTGGGGCCAATAATAGCGGATACGGTCGGCCAGCCCGAAATGCCGCATCACCCGCATCATGGCGGCTTGGCCGTGGTAGTGGCTCTGCCAATGGCGCGGCTCGGCCAGCATCAGGGCCTCCATGACCGCCGGCAACGCGGCACCGGACCGCCAACCCGCCAGCCCCGCAATCTGGTCGAGCGCATAGGCCGCACGGCGCCAGCCGAAAGTGAGCGCAGGGCCTACCTTCTGAAAGGCAAAGCCCATACGGGCCAAGCGTGGATAGGCGTCGGGGTGCTGATAATCGGTGGAATGTGCCTCTAGGCAAATCCCGTCATGGCCCGCCAAAGCCGCCCGCAGGCCCGGATCGCGGTCCTTGGGCAGGTGGTGGACCTGCATCGGCGAAAACTCGACCCCGGGCTGCACCACCAAACCGCCGACCTGCGCCCAGCCCTCGGCAATACCTGCCGCGGCAAAGGCCGCTTGATGCGCGGCAAGCGTGGCGCGCGCCGCCTTGGCTGTGGTGGCGGCAATCGCGCCCGTTTCGTCGGCCCGCGCCCCGCCCGGCGGTGGAACCTCGGTCCCCACGACAAAGACCAAGGCCGCCGGATCGGGCGCATGATCGAGACAGGTGCGCGCCAAAGCAGCGGCCCGCGTCGCTGCCAGATCATCGCCCAACTGGGCCGGTTCGCCCTTGCAGCCCTCGGAACAATCGAGGTGGATTTTCGTGAATCCGGCCTTCACATAGGCCGCCACCATCTCATGCGCCTTGACCATCGCCGCATCGGCGTCTCCGGCCCGCCAGACCTGCGGCCCCAGATGATCGCCGCCCAGAATGACATGATCGGCGTCAATGCCGCTGCCCGCCGCCAAGGCCGCAACGTGATCTGCGAATTTGGCGGGCGTCATGCCCGTATAACCGCCGTCCTGATTGACCTGATTGGAGGTGGCCTCGATCACGATGGGGCGCGCCTTGTCGCGGGCCAGTGCCAGCGCGGCGGCGATCACGTCGGGATGGGCGGAACAGACGCTCGGGATCGCAGCCGAAAGCCCTGCGCGATTTGCCGCGATGACTTGGCGCAGAGCGTCAGACATCGCCACCCCCCGCCGCCTGCCAAGCGGCAAAAGCGGCGCCGCGCGCGCCCGAGGCATCGCCCCCTTCGGCCAGCACCAATCGCGGCACGGGAAAATCGCCGAGCGCCGCAGCGGACAGCGCGCCTTGCAGATCGCCGATCACGCCCTCGATGCGCGACAGCCCGCCGCCCAGAACGACGATCTGGGGTGCCGCGAGCAATGTGAGGTTCATCACCATCTCGGCCACCAGCGCGCACCAGACCGACCAGACCTTGGCCAATCCCGCATCGTCTGCCTTGCCTTGCGCGATTTCAGGCGGGGTCAGGGTCTTGCCGGTCAGCGCCTTGGCGATCCGCGACAGGCCAGGGCCGGACACCAGCGTCTCGATACAGCCCTCGCGTCCGCAGCCGCAGCGCATGATCGGCAGGCCATGGGCCACAACCAGATGGGCAGGCGCGTAGCTATGACCAAACTCGCCGCCGATGCCCGCGCCACCCCGCAGCAGCACCCCATCAAAGGCGAACCCGCCGCCAGATCCGGTGCCAAGGATCAGCCCTGCCACAGCCCGCTCGCCCTTGGCCGCGCCAAATATGGCCTCGGACAGGGTAAAGGCGCGGCAGTCGTTGACAAAGGTCACGGGCCTTCCTGCGGCACGGGCGATGTCGGCGGGCAGGGGGCGGCCCGTTGCGGGCAGGTTCGCGGTCAGCGCCAATCCGGTTTCGGCGTTGATCAGACCCGCTGCGCTGACACCCACGGGCAACGTGCTGCCCGCACTGTCCTGCGCCCAGCGGATCTGCGCGGCGATGGCCGCAACCAACCCGTCGTAATCGGTGGGCGTGGCCACGCGGCTGCGGTCCAGCATCCGCCAGTTGGCATCAAAAATCTGCGCCTCGATCTTGGTCCCGCCCAAATCCAGCCCGACTGCGATCATGGTGCGACCTCGTAAAGCCGCACGCCCGACACGACCCGCGTCAAGGTGCCAAGGCCCGCAAAGGGATCGTCAACATCCAGACCCATCCGCTGTGACCAGATCACGCCCAAGACCTGTGCAAAGGCCACAAACAGCGGCGCAGACCATGCCGAACCCAAGCCATCGGGCAAGGCGACATCTGCGTGGTGTCCTAGGGTCAAAAGCGGGACTTGGGGGAATTGCGCCGCAAGTTCCGCAACCAGATCGGCCTCGTAAAGGGCGGCCTGCGGTTCGGCGGAACGGAACAGAACAATCGTGGTGTCATTCTGGACAAAGCTTTTGGGTCCGTGGCGAAAGCCCAAGCTGCTGTCCCAAAGCGCCGCCACACGTCCCGCCGTCAGTTCCATCACCTTCAGCGCGGCCTCGCGCGCAGCAAAGGTCAGCGCGCCACTGCCCAGAAACACGATGCGTTCGGGCAGTGACAATGATCCGGCCTGCGCCGCAAAGGTGGGCAGCACCGCATCCAGCGCAGTGGCCAGAACGGGCAGGGGCGCCACGCCCGCGGCGGGGTCAAAGATCGCCAGAGCGGTCAAGAGCATGGTCGAAAAGCTCGACGTCATGGCAAAGCCCGCGTCATGGGTCGCCGCAGGCAGGCAGACGACACGGCAATCGCCTTGGCCCGCGCGCAGGGCCAGCGCGCTATTGGCATTGCAGGTGATGTTGAGGCGCGGCGCTGTTGGCGCCAGCGCATCCAGCGCGTCCAGCGTGCCAAGGGTTTCGGCGGAATTGCCAGAGCGGCCGAAATTCACAAACAGCGCGCGGCGATCACGGACCATCTGCGGCTGACTGACAATATCCGTGGTGGGCACGGCCCGAAACCGCGGCCCCCCAGCCCGATCCAGACCAGCCGCAGCAATTTCACCGATATAGGCGGAACTGCCAGCGCCACAAAACCAGACCTCGTCGATATCGAGCGCGGCAATCCAGTCCCGTAGCGGGGCAGGATCAAAACCGCTGGCCCAGTCGCGCCAGATCGCAGGCTGCGCCTGCAACTCGCGCCAAGTCGCCCAACGGTCAAGATCGTGCGAGGGGCTCATGTCGTCTGCGTCACTTTCGAAAGGGTCGAGGGATGATCGGGATCATGCCCCAGCGCAAGAGCCACCGAAAGGACTACCGGATAGAGCAGTTGCAACAACAGCCCTGCGGCGGCGATCGGCGTCAGATCGGCCCCGCCCACATCCGAGGGGCGAATACGATAGACAGTGCCACCCGCCTGCCGGAACCGTGCCTCGGCGGTGTCGAGGCTGGGTTGGACACGCGCATCTTCGGTGTCGAGGATCAAGACCAGCAAAGGCCGCGTCACCAGTTGCAGCGGGCCATGCAGCACCTCGGAACTGGAATAGGCCTCGGCATGGATCGCGCAGGTTTCCTTGATTTTCAGCGCGACCTCTTGGGCCGCCCCAAATCCCGCCTCGCGCCCGATCACATAGACATGCGGGTTACGCAAAAGGGCCGCGCAAAGCGCCGAGGTCTGGGGATGGGCGTGATCGGCCGCCAGATAACCGCGCACCGCCAAGCCCGCCTTCTGGGCGTAGTCATCAGACAGACAGGACAGCAGCGCCATACCGGCCCCCAAGGCGCCGATCACCGATTTGGTGGCAGGCACGGCCAGTTCCGGTCCGGCACCGATGGCAAATGTTGCGTGGGCCTCGGCCTCGACCGGCGAGCCCGGCGCGTTGGTGATGGCGGCAACCATGCCGCCCGCCGCGCGAATGCCGCGGGCACTGCGCACCAGATCGTCGCTGGCGCCAGACTGCGAGATCACCAGCGCCGCCATATCGGCCATGGCGACGCCGCTTCCCAAGGAAAACACCGACGGGGGCAGGGTGGTCGCGGGTTTTCCCAGAACGCGCATCAGCTCATAGGCAATGATATTGGCCGCCGCATCGGACGAGCCGCGCGCGATGGTGTAATAGGCCCGCAGCGCGGCAAAGCCCTGCGGATCGAACCCCGTGACGTTGCGCTGGGCCGCCGCCGCCGCGAAAACGGCAGGTGCTGCGGCGATCTCGCGCGCCATATGGCTGGTTGCGGGTTTGGTCATGGCAATACTCATCCCCGCAACCGGTAGCTGTCAAACCGCGCCCATGTCTCGGTCAGGTCAACCACTTGTCCGTCGACCCGGGCCTGATCGAGCGCCAAAGCCGCCACGCCCGCCTCGAGCGCATCGACGATCGACACCGGCAGTTCGGCGCTTTCACCGCGCAGATAGGCCACGATATCGGCAATCATCATGTGGTCTGCGCCGTAATGCGCGCTCTGCACGGTCTTGTCGCCGCTGGTATAGTCATGGTTGGCGTATTGGGTGCCATCGCGACGGGTGATATTGAGATAGCCGCGCACGAAATCGCCCTCGGCCATGCCCTGCGTGCCGATCACGCAAAACCGGCGATGTTCGTCAGGCACGTTGAGATTGGTATGGAAAGCAAGGCTTGCGCCGCTTTCATATTCGAGGATCGCCGTCTGGTAGTCGATGATATCGCCATCCGACCGGAACGGATCATCGGTCGCGTCCCAGACCGATTTCTTGACATGAAAGATGCCCGCCTCGGCGTTTGATGCCGGCGCATTCTCGGGCAGGAAGGACCGCCGCCCGCCAAAACTTGCCACGCGGCGCGGGCGGGACGCGGTGATCATGTTGTAAAGGTCGAGGTCGTGGCAGCATTTTTCCAGCATGAACCCGCCGGAATGTTCAACCTTGCGCCGCCAATCGCGCATGAAGAACGCCCCGTGGTAGGGGCCGATATGTTCGTTGGCCTCGAGGCTGGCAATCTTGCCCAGAACGCCCTGTCCCATGGCGGCACGCAGATCGACCATATGCTGCGAATAGCGCAGCACCAGACCCACCATCAGCCGGTCGGTCCCGTGTTCCGCCAAAAGTTCGGCCAACGCGAATGTTTCTTCGAGGCTCACGACCACCGGCTTTTCGGTAAAGATATGCGGCACGTCGCTTTGCAGACCCGCGCGGATCTGATCGAGGTGAAACCGGTTGGGCGAACCCACGAAAAACAGGTCCGCACCGGTTTCGGCCAGCATCTTTTCGACCGAAGAGAAACGCGGCACCTCGGTGCCGATCATGTCCAGATGCGTAGGCTGGGGATCATAAAACCCGACGATCTCGGTCTCTGGCGCGGTTTCCTTGAGGATGGACAACACATGGCCTGCGCGCAGTCCGATTCCGGCGGTGACAACTTTCATTCTTGGTTTCCTCGACTTGGATCAAGCAACCAGCGCCGGAGCAGCGCGGCGGCGCAGAACACGTCCAGCGGCGTCAAAAACATGGGCATCGGCAGGCGCGACCGCCAGTTTGATGGTCGTCCCCTCGGCCACCGCCGTGTCACCATCCAGCGAAGCACAGAAATTCGTCCCGCAGGCCAGCTTGCCATAGGCAATCGCGATGCCGCCCAACCGCTCTAGCACGCGGATCTCGACATCAAGCGTGTCGCCCGCGGCCACATCCTCGGGCCGGATGCCGACTTCGACAGCATCCCCGACGGCGACACCCTCGGTCTCGACGGGCAGGACCATCGTGGGGCCCGCATCCAGAACCACCGTCAATCCCTTGGCCGAGATGGCTTTAACCTTGGCTGGGACAAAGTTCATGTTGGGCTGGCCGATAAAGCCTGCCACGAATTTGTTGTTGGGATGATGATATAGCTCCATCGGTGAGCCGAACTGCTCTACGCGGCCGCCGTTCAACACCACGATACGGTCGGCCATAGTCATCGCCTCGACCTGATCATGTGTCACGTAAACCATTGTCGCATCGAGGTTCTTATGCAGCTGCGACAGCTCGACCCGCATGTCGCCGCGCAGGGCCGCGTCGAGATTCGACAGGGGCTCGTCAAAGAGAAAAATCTTGGGCTCGCGCACGATGGACCGGCCGATGGCCACGCGTTGGCGCTGGCCGCCTGACAGCTGGCCCGGGCGCAGCATCAGCTTATCCGTCAGTTGCAAGATCTCGGCCGCGCGGCGCACGCGACGGTCGAGGTCATCCTTTTCCAGACGCGCCACGCGCAGCGGAAAGGCAATGTTTTCATAGACGCTGAGGTGCGGATAGAGCGCGTAGGACTGAAACACCATGGAAATGCCGCGCTCGACGGGATGGGCATTCGACACATCCATGCCATCGATCACGATCTGGCCTTTGGTGGCCTCTTCCAGACCGGCGATGATCCGCAGCAGGGTGGATTTGCCGCAACCCGAAGGGCCGACAAAGACCACGAATTCCTTGTCGCGGATGGCAAGGTCGATGTCATGCAGCACCTTGGCTTCGCCAAAGGACTTGCTGATGGTCTTGAGGTCGAGAGTGGCCATGGGTGCCTCGGTCAATCTGGATTTCAGGGGGTGCAGGAGGCGCCGTAGCGCCCCCTGCGGATTTCGCTTTCCGTGCGGGGAGGTTAGCGCACCGAGGCGAGTTCTTCGCCGGCAGCGGTGACCAGTTCGTCAACCGAGCCGTCGCCCAGCATGATGCCCTGCACCATATTGGTGAAGACCGCCTGCAGCGATTTGAAGTCCTCGACGAGCGGCTCGGGGCCACCGGTCGAGATGCCGGCTACAAAGATCGGCCAGTTGCCGTCGAGGTAGTAGGGGTGATCCCAGCCGAGCTTGTCGTATTGCAGGATCGGCGTCAGACCCCATGTCGAGTCGAGGTCATACTGGGCCTCGCCGGTGGTCAGCGCCTTGGCCAGTTCGGTCGCCAGTTCCTCATGGCCCGTGCCCTTGAAGACAGCCAGCGAGTCGGTGATCAAGATGGTGCCCGAGGGACCCGAGGGGCCATGCGGGATCGGTGCGACCAGCTGGTGCATTTCGGCATTATGCTGGCCGTAGCCCCAAGGACCGGTCACATACATGGCAATCTGCCCGTCGTTGAACAGATCCTTCATCGCGTCGCGTTCCCACTCGGTGGGGCCGGCTTCCATGTAGGGCAGCAGGTCTTGATAGAGCTGCAGCGTCTCACGCGTTTGCTGGCTATCGAGCGCGGGGTTACCGTCCGCGTCGAACACCTGACCGCCATCCGAATAAAGGAAGTCGAGGAACATGTGCATGGTGTTGTCAAAGTCTTTGCCGGCGATGCCGATGCCTGCGGCATCGGTATTGTCGGTCACCTGCTTGGCCAGAGCCACGAGGTCAGCCCATGTTTCCGGTGCCTTGCACTCGGCGCCAGCGGCTTCGATGACGTCGCAGTTCATGTAAAGCGCCTTGGTCGAGAAGGCGTGCGGGATACCCCAATACTGGCCACCGACGGTGACGGTCTTGAGAACGCCCGGCTGGTAGGCGGCTTCTTCGTCGGCGCTGAAAGTCACCGGCACGATGAGGTCGCTGTTGGCCAACTGACGCAGGGTCCGCGAGCCCATATAGGCGATCGAGGGCGGATCGCCCGCGGCGGCCAGCTGCATCGACTTGTCCTGACAGGTGCCCCACGGAACCGCTTCCATATTCACGGTCACGCCGGGATGCGACGCGATAAAGGCATCGACAACCTTCTGGTCGGCTTCGCGAACTTCGCCGCCGCACATGATAAAGTGCAACTCTTCTGCACCTGCCGAGAGCGCGCTGCCGCCAAGCAGGATCGCGCCGAGCGACAATGATTTGATTACGTTCATTCTTTCAGTCTCCCTTGGTTGGATTGGTCTTACTTCACTCTTTCACCGCACCTGCGGTCAGACCTGCGATCAGGTACTTTTGCAGGAACAGGAAAATCATCATGACGGGCAGCACACCGATCAGGGCCGCGGCCATCATCTCGTTCCAGTTCACGGTCTGATAGCCGATGAACTCGAACAGGCCGGCGGGCAGGGGCTGCAATTCGCGTTGGTTGTTAAAGGTGATCGCGAACAGGAACTGTTGGGCATAGGCGCCGATGAAGACCGAGGTCGCCACCACGATCATCCCCGGCACGGCCAGCGGGATCACCACGCGGCGCAGGGTATAGAGCCGGCTTGCGCCATCGACAAAGGCGGCCTCTTCCAACTCGCGCGGGATTTTTTCGAGATAAGAGCGCAACAGCCAGATGCCGGTCGGGATCAGGAAGGCAACGCCCGGAATGATCATCGCCCAATAGGAATTGAGCAGACCCAAGGACCGCATCAGCCGGTAGAGCGGGATCAGCAGCACCGCGCCGGTGAACATGTTGACCGCCAGAAACAGCCCCAGCGACAGCGACTTGAAGGGGAAATCCAGCCGCGCATAGGCATAGGCCGCGGGCACGATGACCACCATCGCCATCGCCGTGACCGCGCTGGCCACGAAGATCGAATTGAGGATGTAGCGGCCCAGCAGCGGCACCGTGACCCACATCGAATGGTAGGCATCCCAGCTGAAATCATCCGACCAGAAGGTAAACGGCGTCGACATCAGGTGATCAAGCGGGCGCAGCGAGACGCGGAACATCTCGAAGAAAGGCAGCAGGACAAAGGCCAGAAACAG